>DASSYQ010000091.1:0-3470 GCA_035703205.1 Nitrosarchaeum sp. | reverse complement strand
GTACTGGTAGTTTTAGTCTGGTCATCTCACAAAGACCTGCTCCTTTTCCTCCTAGGAGTTTCTTGTTTTTCCCGTCTCCTTCATCAAAAAAGTAAACTTGCTTCATCTTTTACCTAGGTTATCAAATCAAAATCAGGGGTTATTAAACTAATTTCACACCCTTAGAAATATATAAAATCGCAATTTCTGTGATTTTTACTACCGTTCAGACTTTGTTCAGAATCTCAAAATCTTATTTTGAAATATTAAAGATCCATGTATGATGAGACACAATTCTATTATCATAATTTGTCATTAATTTTAGGGGTAGTAACCAACTCTATGTTTATCTATTGATAAATTACTTCTCAATTGTGTACAAGTCCATTCTTGTTCCACATGCAGGAACGCTTGAAGGTAATATTGCTCTAAAACATGCTATTGATATTGCAAAACCATCTTTATCAAAAATACTCATACTTCATGTGGTAGAAGAATTTCCACAAATTCCTTTTGGATTTATTCTTCATAGTTCACAAATAACAAAAATTAGAAAACAAATTGCAGAAATAACAAGAGAGATGAAATATACGATGGAAAAACAAATGACTAGTCAGGTAAAATTATGCAAAAAGCACAAAATTGAGACTAGTCTAAAGGTTACTGTAGGCCTTCCATCTGAGGAAATTTTAAAAATAATAAAAAACCACAAAATAGATTTGATCGTAATGGCAAAACGAAGAAAATTAAAAGGATTCAAAAGTCTCCTGACACTTGGAAGTGTTTCAAGAAAGATTATTGAAAATACGTCTTGTCCTGTTCTGATGATCGACATAGAAAAGAAAAGATGAAAAACTGTTTAGTGTGTTATACATTCATTCATAATTTACCAACATACGACTATTCATAGTGAAATAGATTCGCGTATCTCAATAAAAGAAATATGAATCAAAATATGGAGGAAATCAATGAGTGATCTGCTATTTGATATAATTCTGCTAGCCGTTTTTTTGATAATATTAGTAAAAAGTGCAATATTTGCGATAAATTCTATTGAAAAGGTCACCAAAAGATCTGGTATTGGACAGCTTGCTGCTGGATTTGTTCTAATTGCAGTATCTACATCAGTACCAGAGATAAGTGTGGCCATATTTTCATCATATACTAAAAATGTAGGCATTACATTGGGAGATATTTTTGGCTCAAATGTTGTAAACATTGGACTTGTAGCAGCATTGTTTTTGTTTTTGTCCCCCATCAAAAAAATGCAAGCAAAGACAACAAAAAGTCTTTTTCCGTTATTGATAGCTACATCGTTAATTCCACTTATTTTGTTGTTAGTACAACAAGGTAGTAAATTTGTAGGAATTGGGTTGCTTGGTATTTTTGTTTTTTTTGTTTTTTACATGTTCAAGTCAAGCAAAAAGCAAAATGATGAACAAAGAGAAAACGGTTCTGTTTACAAACCTCTTTTTCTTTTTTTTATTGGAATTGCTATAGTGATAACAAGTGCAAAGATGATTGTAGATAGTGCTTCATCCATTGCCGAATTTACAGGAATTAAACAATCAGTTATAGGAGCTACAATAATTGCGTTAGGAACATCTCTGCCAGAATTAACAGTGGATATAGTAGCAGTGAGAAAAAGATTGCTCGATTTAGCAATAGGAGACATTATTGGTTCGTGTATAACAAACATAACTTTGGTTCTTGGTTTAGTTCTTATTTTATCTCCCGTTGAAATTAATTTTGGAATATTGTCCACATTAATTTCATTTGCAATAGGGTTGCCCATTGTCTTGTTTGCTCTTATAAGACATGGTCACATTCACAAATGGCAAAGCATGGTGTTATTTGCAATTTACTTGATTTTTCTAATTACAATTTATGAGATTCAGACAAGTATTATCTGAATTCTATGGAAAATTAGAAAGCAGACGATCAATCTCTGCAATAAAAAGAAAAATTTATTGTTTTTAAAATTGTAAAAATTAGATGTTCTGATTTACCCCTCTCAGGGGTTTTTAAAGCATTGCCTTTGAAAATTCTTCAATAATTTTTGTCCAGTTTTTTGCTTTAACTATTCCACTTGCAACCAAAATTCCTTTGGAACCTAATTCTAATGCTTTTGATACGTCCTGTCCTGAAACAATTCCTGCGCCACAAAGCAACTTTGTCTTACTGTTTGTGCTATTTACCGCATCAACTGATTTTGTAATGAGTTCTGGTCTCTCTTTTGAAATTGCTTTTCCAGATCCTATTAGCTCTGGTGGTTCTATTGCAATATAATCTGGGTTTAGTTTTGCATATTTTTTAGCTTCTGCTATATCCTTGACACAAACAATTGAAATCATCTTTAATTCTCTTAATCTTAAAACCAACTCTGTGATTTCTTTTTCTGAAATTCTATGTTCACTATGATTAATTAAAGAGCCACTGACTTTTGATTTTTTTAGCAGTTCTGGAATCATAAATCCAGTAGTGCTTCCTACCTTGGAATTATCTACATGCTGTGCCAAAATTGGAATTGAACTATTTGCTACTAGGCCAATCAGATGTTGTGGTGGTGCAATTGCAATTTTTACTTTATGTTTTTTTGAAATTTTTTCTGCAATTTTTACAAATTCTATTATTTTATTTCCTGCAATTTCTTCATAGTTTTTACAATTAATTATGAACATTCTTTCTTTGAAAATTTCAACATTGTATTTAATCCTTGATTGAAAGTCCTATTGATTTATTTTTGATATATTTTCATATCTTTTTTTCATAAACAATACTATCATCATAAGAAAGATTGCTGCAATATTTGTGCCTATGATAAATACATCTGAAACTATGATTCCATAAATTAGCCACAAGATGGAACCTCCTGAGATGAAGACCATTAGATATTTTGAAACGTCTTTGAGGCTCTTTGTCTTGTATCCTTTGATAATTTGTTCTACCCAACCTGATAAAATCAATACTCCTGCGGCTATTCCAAGTATCGTAAGTAAAGTACCATCAATTTCCACAACAAATCACTAGTTCCAAAAAAATTCATCTAATCCAGTTTGTTTTGGTTTACCTAACATAGTTTGAAAATCTAAATCCATAGATGATGTAATTTGATCCAATGTGGATTCCATAAACTCCATGTATTTCTTTGAATCTATCTCTTCTTTTTTTGCCAATTCAACTGGCTTTACTCCTGGTTTGTTTAAAATTTTGACATATGATATCTTGTCTCCTTTTTTTACTTCTCTGATTGATTCTAGTAATTTTGCAGCTCGTATGTGCTGTGGAACTGTCTTGACATATTCTCCTGGTGCTTTGCTAATCATCACATTAAATGTAAGATCTTGCAGTGGTATTTCTTTTGCTTCTACTTTTTTTGCACATGTTGCAATTTTGTCTGTGATGTCTTTTTTTGCCCGCTCAAAATCTGCAACTGTTTGAACTTTAGACAATACATCAAGTAATTCATAAAATAGTTTTCTGATAAATGG
>DASSYQ010000068.1:0-14780 GCA_035703205.1 Nitrosarchaeum sp. | reverse complement strand
AAAGCCGTTTTTTCATTAAAGGGAATATACAATGTAACAGCATTTACAGATAGAATCGAGAACGGTGTTTCCATGCAGGTAGAATTTGATGGGGCAAAGGTTGCTCCACTGCCTGATTTTGTATTGGCACTTAATTCAATTACAGATAAAACAATTGAAGAAAAAAAGACTTTGGTCTTTACTGCGACATTGACTGAATAAGTAACAGGTGCGGTATTTAGTCTTGAAAAAAATCCACCGACAGGTGCATCCATTAATAGTGAAACAGGACAATTTACTTGGACACCAACTGAATCTCAAGGCCCGGCTTCATATGTTTTTGATATTGTGGTGAAAAAGGGAGCATCGGAAGATAGAGAAGATGTAAAGATCACAGTGACTGAACCAGCTCCAGTGGTACAACCAGAGCCAATACAAGAACCAGAGACGGAACCTGAACCAATATCAGAACCAGAGCCAATACAAGAACCAGAATCTAATGAGTTAGGAATTGCACCTTTTGTAGATCCAACAAAAGATCCACAGTCTTATGTTGACAGATACAACAATGAACCAAAATACAAAGAGTGGTTTGATAAAACATATCCAGAGTATTCTTCAATTTACCAAGCTGTAGGTTTGGATGAGCCAAAAAAATTAGCACCTTTTGTTGATCCAACTTTAGATCCACAATTTTACATTGACAGATACAATAACGAACCAAAATTCAAGGAATGGTTTGATCAAACATATTCAGAATATTCTTCAATTTATGACGCAGTGGGATTAGACGAACCAGAAATAGTAGAGCAGGAAAGTGGGGAATGTGGTCCAGGAACAATACTAGTTGACGGTGTATGCACAGTTGATGAAAGCATCCAGGAAGGCGGCGGATGTCTTATCGCAACAGCAGCATATGGCTCTGAGATGGCACCACAGGTACAGTTCCTCAGAGAAATCAGAGATAGTAAGGTAATGAGTACTGCAGCTGGCGCTTCATTTATGACTGGATTTAACCAGTTGTACTATTCATTCTCACCAACAATAGCTGATCTGGAAAGAGAGAATCCAACATTCAAGGAGATGGTAAAGATTGGAATCACGCCATTGTTATCATCACTGTCTATAATGTCAGCAGCTGATTCAGAGCAGGAGATTCTAGGATATGGAATTGGAGTGATTTTGATGAATGTTGGAATGTATTTTGTGGCACCTGCCATGTTGTTTTTTGGTATTAAAAAGGCAAAAACACGATTAAGTTTTTAATCATAATGTCCATTATGATAACATGGGCAAGCTGAGTAGAAATCTTAGAATTTGCGGAGATTGCGGAATTGTTTACACTTCTGTGAGCTTGACAAAATACATTGATCAGTGTCCAATGTGTAATTCCAAAAGATACGAGGCGATGCCAATTAAATCAGAAGGAGACTAGTCCAAAAATATTTTAAAAAATTATTTCAAATATCCAACATAGATTTTTTAATAGAAGCAAATTGTTTGTAAATATTGTCCGATGATCCTGAAATTGAGAGAATAAAGCAAAGAAAACTTGAAGAGATGATCAGACAACAAAATCAGATTCAGCCAGAAATTGTTGATTTGAATGATTCAAATTTTACTCAGATAGTTTCCGCTGAAAATCCTACATTGGTTGATTTTTGGGCAGATTGGTGTGGCCCATGTAAAATGATGCATCCAGTTTTTGAGAGTCTGTCAAAGAAATATCCAAAGATAAAATTTGCTCGAATCAATGTTGATCAAAACCAAAATATTGCAATGAGATTTGCAGTGCAGTCGATTCCAATGTTTATCATGTTCAAGTCAGGACAGATGGTTGATAAAATGGTAGGTGCGGTTGGTGCACCAGGAATTCATATGATCTGCAAAAAATATTCTGACTAGTAAGCGTAAGCTGCGTCTTTGCTTCGTTGAATTTCTATAATCTTATTTAGAATTTCTTGCTCTTCGGAGCTAAGCTTGTGCATGAATTTGGCAAGAATTTTTTTTGCCTCATGAGATGGAGGAAATGTGTAAAATACTTCTTCTTCAAAAATATGTCTGCCAATTGTTATGCCTTGAACAGAGCATGCAACCTCTTGTCCTGCTTTGGCAGAAGTTACAGTTTTTTTATCAAGTTGAAGTTGATGAATTAGACCTATTTTTTTTCCATCCATGTTCATAAAAGGAATTTTTTGTTTTAGAGTTCCAACGTCGATTCTAATTCCAAATACAGCAGGATCGGTATTTCTAAAGACATATCCTTTGAGAAACGTGAATTTGGAGATTGGTGTTAGTTCTGCAAAAACTGCGTCTTCCTCATTTGCAGTGTCTTCGCTTACCCACGCGTTGTAATTATCAATAAGACTGTAAATGATTTTGTCCTCAAAGATTTTGATGTGGCTGTCTTCTGATTCATCTTTTGCGTCAGGAAGTATCTTGACATTAAATGCCAATATTACACCCAAGTGCCGGTCATTTTCCTTGATGGCTTTAGCCTCCATTATATCTCGACGATTAACTGGTCCAATGTCTGCCTTGGCTATTGGCACCTGAGAGCGCCTTAGCATCTCAACTATTGCCTCAAGTGAGCCTATAGTATCACATTTTAAAACGACACCGTTTGTTTCTGTATCAATAAACACAGATTTCATTTCAGATTCTATTAGACGCGTGTATTTTGCTACATCAGCTTCATTTGATGCAACATAAAGAGTACTTCCAGGTAAGACGCCTTCAAGATCAGGTGATGCAATTTTGAGTCCTGCAGCTGCATCAACGTTTTGTACAGGTTTGAATTTGTCTCTAGGATCCCTCATTTCATCAAGTGGTTTTGGCAAAAGAATTGCTTTTGGTTTTGTTACAATAACTGAATCTCTTTTTGCAACAACTATGGTATCGCCTTTTTTGATACTGCCATCAATTAAGATAATGTTAGCTGTATGACCTAGTCCAACTTCTTCGTTTACCTCAAGAACTATTCCTCTTGATTCTTTTTCTTTTTGATCCAATCTTTTTTGCAAATATTGCTGTGTCAATCCAACTAACACTGCAAGTAATTCAGGTATTCCAACTCCAGATCTTGCAGAGATTGGCACAATTGCAATTTCTGATTTAAAGTCTTTAACTCGATAAAATGCCTCTGATTGATATCCCAAAATAGACAGTGTTCCAACTACATCATAGATTTTCTGATCAAGATCAGTTTGAATAAATGCGTCTTGTTCTTTGATTGCCTGAGTGATAAATTTAGTTTCTGATTTTCTCCATCCAGATATTTGATCACATTTGTTTAGTGCAACAACAAATGGAACTTTTCTGTTTTGTAGAATTTTCAGACTCTCATTTGTTTGCGGTTGAAATCCTCGATTAACATCAACTACAAGTATTGCAATATCAGCAGCAGAGCCGCCTCTTGCTCTAAGATTTGTAAAGACCTCGTGTCCAGGTGTATCAATTACTAAAATTCCAGGAACTTGGTTTTCTGACTCTTGTAATTTTTTGTATAAAGGACCACATGTTTCTTTGATTGTTTCAGTTGGAAGAAAACTTGCACCAATATGCTGAGTGATGCCTCCGGCTTCCCTGCCTTGAACACCAGTACCCCTAATTCTATCTAAGAGAGATGTTTTACCAGAGTCTACGTGACCTAGAACTACCACGATGGGTTGACGAATTTGCAATCAGATCACTCAAATGCTACCCTCGATTCGTGATCAAAACTTTCCTGTGAATCAGATGCATGAATGATATTGTCACTAAATCCCAATCCAAAATCTCCACGGATTGAGCCAGGTGCTGCCTCAAATGATTTTGTTGCACCAATCATTATTCGTGTAGTTGCAATTGCATTGTTTCCCTCAATTATTGCTGCAACGACTGGACCTGATGTGATAAATGATGTAAGTTCTCCAAAGAATGGTTTGTCTTTATGTACTCCATAGAAATTTTCAGCTTGTTTTTGTGTAAATGTAAACATCTTTAATTTTAAAAGTTTGAATCCCTTTCTTTCAAATCTTGCAATTACTTCACCAGTAAGTTTTCTAGCTACTGCGTCTGGTTTTACAATGAAAAGAGTTTGTTCAGCCAATTTTACTTCTTGTGTTGAATGCCGCCTTTGACATATTTTTTGGTCCACTTTAATTTTCTTGGATCACGTTTTAGTTCTAGTGCATTTTTCTTGCATTTTGCTGAACAGAACCACAATACAGTTCCATCATTTTTTGCAAGCATTGTACCTGAACCTTTTGCGACAGGTCTAGCACAAAAACTGCAGGGTTTAACTAAAAGACTCATCTATTTCACCTAATGAATTTTCTTTGCTTCTCTTTCTGTTTCTCGTAGCATAAGAATTTCTCCTATTCTAACGGAACCTTTTACATTTCTAGTGAGAATTCTACCTTTGTCTTTACCAGAAAGAACTTTTACTCTAACTTGGATAACTTCGCCAGCAATACCAGTTCTGCCAACAATTTGAATAATTTCAGATTGAGTTACGTCTTCAGTTGTAGTGCTCATTTACTAGTCTTTCCACCTTTAATTTTAGCAATTGCTGAGACAACTTGATCAACTATGTGTTGTGCATCACCAGCATCTAAAATTGCTGCAGCGGCAGAAGTAATGTCAATGCCCAAAGATTTTCCTAATTCTTGCTTGCTTGGAACAAATGCATATGCTGCACCTTGTTCTTCACATAGAATTGGAAGATGAGCAACTACCTCCGGTGGTTCAACATCTTCAGCTATAACGATTAGTTTGCTTGTACCTCGTTCAATTGCCTTTGTGGCTTCATTGGTTCCTTTCTTGACTTTACCACTGCTAGATGCGACTCTAACAGCCTCCAAGATCGGATTTACGAGTTCTTCAGGCGTCTCAAATTTTACATAATAAGCTTTACCCATACTATGTCACCCTTTAGGGATCATTCTCCATTCCAATCATGCTAACGATTGGTTTTAAAAGTGTTATCGGAAATGACAGACTTGACTTTTTGGAGGTATTGTGACATCAAAGTGTCTAGTTTTTGCTGATTTTCAGCTTCTCCATATATTCTAATGATAGGTTCTGTTCCACTTGGTCTGATCATTACCCAGTTTTTAGAATTTTCTGCAATTTTAATTCCATCAGTTGTATCAGAATTTGGAAATTCTTCTTTTAGTAATTGTATTAGTTTTTTAGAATCTTCTTGAGAACAAGCAACCTTATCTTTTGTAGTAAAAGAAGGCGGAAGACTAGAAATTTCCTCAGATAATGTTTTTTCAGATTTGGCCAAAAGGTCCAGCATCAAAGCCAAAGTCATACAACCGTCTCTTACTTGATTATGTTTTCCAAACATGAAGCCACCGTTTTCTTCAAAACCAATCAATGCATTTGTTGGTACCATCTTTCGTGATACTTCTACACTTCCAACTTTGGTTCGTATTACTCGTGAATTAAATTTACTTGCAACAAGTTCTATATTTGAGCCAGAATTCAAACAAGTAACAACTATAGAATCTGGATTTTTTTGTAAAATAAATTTTGTAAGAACAAGTGCAGACTTGTCACCAGTAAGTATCTCACCGTTATTGTCACAAAAAATACTTCGATCACCATCACCGTCAAATGCAATTCCTAGATCTGCGTTAGTTTGTTTAACTGTTTTAGAAAGATCAGAAAGATTTTGTGGTGTTGGCTCTGAACCACGTCCTGGAAATGAACCATCAATTTTTTCATTGATCAAAAACGTTTCACATCCAAGTGATTTACAAAATACAGGTGCAGTGACTGCTTGTGCTCCATTGCCCAAATCTAAGACAACTTTGAGATTTTTTGATTTTATTTTCTGTGAATCGACTTGAGAGATTATTCCATGAATGTAAACATCTATTGCCCTTTCTTCCTTTCCTGTAATTCCCCATTTGGGCGGATTTTTTATCCAGTTTTTTTTCAGAAAGATATCCTCAATTATCAATTCATCCTCGCGTGAAATTTCTACACCGTCTTTTGCGGCAGGTTTGATTCCATTGTATTGTGGTGGATTATGAGATGCTGTGATCATGATTCCACCAGAGTAACCAAGTTTCTTTACAGCATACTCAAGACATGGTGTTGGCACAAGTCCTGCATTATTGCAATCAAGTCCAACGTAATTTAGTGCAGAACATACAACTTTTGCAATTATTGGACTTGATTCTCTTCCATCATATCCAACCAATATTGGGCCTTCTTTGAAGTATGTTGCAATTGCTAATGTCATATCATGTACAAACTCTAAGGTAAAATCTTCAGAAAAGACTCCGCGAATTCCATTAGTTCCAAAAAATTTTGCCACAGTCTACTTCAATAATAGATAAATTTGTGTTTAATGGCAAGTCCGATGCGGGAGTCGCCCAGCCTGGTCAAAGGCGTAGGGCTTAGGACCCTATCTCTTAGGAGTTCGTGGGTTCAAATCCCACCTCCCGCATTGGTTGTAAATTTCTGTGAATGATTAATAATGAGAAAATAGTGATCAAAAAAAGTTATGAAAAAGACAGTGGTTGGAATTACAGTTGTCGGAGAAGATAGAGAAGGAATTGTTGCAGCATTTACTAATTTTATATTTGAAAACGGTGGAAACATCGAAAAAATAAATCAAAATGTAATCAAAGGTCTCTTTGGAATGTATCTAGAAGCATCTTTTACAAAAACAGTTGATGTAAAAAAATTTGATTCTGGAATTCAGGTGTTATCTAAAAAAGAGCAGATGGATGTAAGCACACACCATGAGACAAATTCAGAAAAAAATATTGCAATACTAGTTACAAAAGAGCCACATTGTCTGGAAACAATACTTGATGCTGCCAAAAAGAAATTGCTCAAGGGATGTATTTCAGTAATAATAGGAACTGAAAAAACATTAGAACCCATAGCAAAGAAAGCCAAGATTCCATTTATTGCAATTGAGGAATCAAACCAAGAAAAAGCTGAAGAAAAAATACTAGAGATTTGTAAAAAAAATGAGATTGATTTGATTGTACTTGCAAGATATATGAAAATCCTTAGTCCAAACTTTGTTTGGAGATACCCAAATAGAATAATCAACATTCATCCATCATTATTACCTGCATTTCCAGGTGCTCTTGCATATGCACAAGCTTACGAACGAGGAACAAAGATTGTAGGTGTGACTTCCCATTATGTAACGGAAAACTTGGATCAAGGACCAATAATTTTCCAAGATTCTTTTAAAGTTGATCCAAATGATACGCTAGAAGAAATCAAATCCAAAGGCCAAAAACTAGAGGCAGATACTTTACTAAAAGCAACAAAGATGCATTTAGAAAACAAGCTTGAAGTTCGCTGGAGAAAGGTTCATGTCAAGTGAATCAGATGACAGAAATTAAATCCCAATTTGATCCCAATCTAAGAAAAATTATTAAAAAGAAAAAACAAGTCGCAATAATTCCTGTAGGCTCAATAGAACAACACGGTCCACACTTGCCAGTATCAACTGATTCAGACATTGTTACTGAAGTAGCAAGACTACTATCAGAAAAGAAAAACTTTCTACTTTTACCTACAATAACATATGGAGTGTCATTTGAGCATGCACCATTTTTTAACTTGAGTATCAGAGAATCAACTCTCCGTGCGATTGTAACTGATTTGTGCACATCACTTCTTGCAAATGATATCAAAACAGTTTTTGTAATTAACGGACATCATGGGAATCTAAAGCCGCTAAAAAATATCAATGAGACATTACGAAAGATATCAAAAAACAAGATACAAGTATTTTCACTCTCATATTGGCATTTTATGAAAAGAGAGTTTGATCATGCAGGATTTGTAGAGACTTCATTGATGCTTGCAGTCTCAAAAAATGTCAAAATGAAATTTGCAAGAAAAGGACTTGTGACAGATGGAATGACTTTACAACAAATCAACAATTTAGGACGATTAGCAGAAAAATCATTTCCAAAAGTCACTAAAAATGGAATTTGGGGAGATCCAAGAAAAGCTACAAAGAGAGAAGGACAGATAATTTTAGATGAAATCATGAAAAATCTAGAGAAAAAGTGTCAAACTTGCCTCACTGGGCATAGTTCAAAGTTACACCAATGAAATTTTAATATAATCCCTCAATATCAAAGCCAATAAGTGAAATAGATGTCCGTTGATATGGCAGTAAAAGTATTGGATGAGAGTATCAATCAGATCGTATTGATAAAACTCAAAGGCGGCAAAACAATCAGAGGTAATTTACTCGGTTTTGATCAGCACATGAACCTGCTACTTGACTCATCAGAGGAAATTCCTACTGATGGCAATTCAAAAAGCCTAGGCACCATCGTCGTCAGGGGAGACAATGTTGTTATGATATCTCCTCCACCAGCAGCAAATTAGGTGATATGAGATGACGAGAGGCACAACTTCAATGGGTGGCTTTACTAAGAAAAAAGTACACATTAGATGTAGAAGATGCGGCAATAATGCACTTCATAGACGTCACCACCAATGTGCAAGTTGCGGTTTTCCAGAGGCTAAACGCAGAAAGTATTCATGGATTAAATGGTATACATAGATGCAAGAGATTGCAATTATTCTTAGTTCATTAGCAGGTGTTGCTACGGCAGCTGCCGCAAGAAAAATGCCAAGAAACAAAACACAACTACTAAGTCTTGGTGCTAGCTCACATATCAAAAGTCAAATTAATTCTCTAAAAATTGAAAAAGATATTCTTACAAAAACTATTTCCAGATTATACCAAACAGATTCTGATTTCCCAAAGATTCAACGTGATAAATTATTGTTAAAGTATCAACACCAGTTAGGAATTGTACTAGCAAGATTAGAAAAACTTGAAGCTGCAAGTCATCATCCAGATTTAGGTCCAGTTGGAGATGGATTAATTACATTAATGGATCAAAAATTATCAAAACTAGATGATAGACTATATGAATTATCATCAAAGATTGCAACTGTAAATGTAACAGCACCAGAAATTAAAAAAGAGCAAGTAGTTGAAAGTAAACCAGAAGCAAAGCCAACTAGAAAAGTATTCAACTTTGAAAAACCAGAAGAGACAAAATTAGATCCAATAGTAATTCCACAATCAGGTTCAAGACAATCATTTGAATTAACTACATTAACTAGATTTTCAAACAGAGAACCAAAGTTCCCACTATTTGAAAAACCAATTGAACCAAAAGAGCAAATAATACAAGAAATAATCAAGCCAAAAGAAACCATACGAGAAATAGTTCAACCAAAAATTGAAGATAAAATTGAGATCATACAAGCAACTATTGCCAAACCTGAGATTAAATTAGAAACAAAGCCAGACATTAACAAAGAAGTCGCAAAGATAACTGAGCACAAGGCTCTCCCAGAACCAAAAAAGACAGCCCCAACAGTACTGGATGATGACTTTGATGAAGATAATTCAGATGATCTGGATAAAATCAAAGGAGAGATAATGAAAGTTCTCTCCAAGATTGAGCAAGCAGAGGTAGAATAATTGTCCTACGATGATGCCATTGAGGCATTGTCAATTGATGCATTAAAGTTTGTAAAAGACGGTTATGTTATTGGACTTGGCAGTGGCAGAGCAGCTACTGCCCTTGTAAAATCCCTTTCATCACTAATCAAGACAAAAAATTACAAAATTAAAGGAGTACCAACATCATTGCAGATAAAATTGATTGCAGAAAAGGGAGGTATCCCATTAGTGGAAGCTGATCATGTTGATCACATTGATGTTGTCTTTGATGGTGCTGATCAGATTGATTCGCAGAGATTTGTCATTAAGGGTGGAGGTGGAGCTCTGCTACGAGAAAATATTTTGTTTAGCCTGTCGAAAAAAGTAGTAGTGATGGCAGATAAATCAAAATTTGTTAAAAACTTTACAAGAACAGTTCCAGTAGAAGTTCATCCACTTGCAAGAAATTCAGTTACAGATGCAATCAAAAAGTTAGGAGGAAAACCAGAGATACGTTCACTTGATAGAGGTTACCCGTTTTTTACGGAAAACGGAAACATTATTCTTGATTGTGACTTTGGAACAATCAAAAATCCAAAAGCACTCTCCCAAAAGATAAAGCAAATCACAGGAGTAATGGAATCAGGAATATTTATCAGAAAACCAGATGTAATTTACAGGGCCAAGACTGGCGGCAAATTTGACATAATTTAACAGATTGTTTTTAATTGTCCGGCGATTGATTCTCATGTCGGACTGAATTCATAAATTCATTGTTTTCCAGCATGATATCCATCATGTGTTGGCGTAACATAGAATCATCCATCATTGGATTGAGTATTTGCACCATCAATTGATCTGTCATCATATGCATGTGAGTGGAATCTTCAAGCATAAATTTAGTCATTTTGTCCCTCATAGTGTCAGTTATCCACATGTGATGAATCATATCCATCATAATGTCTTGATTATGAAAATACATTCCATGCTGCATCGTACCAGGTGGATTTGAATGCATGTCTGCACCTGAATGCTCTTGCCCCATAGGAGAATCCATACCGGTCATTTTTTCATGTACTGAACGCATCCATGCAGTATTTTCTTTTAGTGTATTCATCATTACAGGATGTTCCTTCATGTTTGCAATCATTTTTTCTCTAAGATCAGGATCATTGATCATCGGATTCATGAATTTTTTTAAAAAGTTTGGATCATCTTTCATTTTTGGAATCCATATACTCATTGTTTCTTGCATTATCTTTGGATTTTGTATCATCATATCATGCCAATGCTGCATCATGTTTTGGTTTGAAACCATGTTATTCAAAAGAGTCTCAATCATTTCAGGTTGCTTTACAAAAAATGTTGAATCATACTTTGCATATTTTCTGTCAATTAATTTAAGATACGTAGATGGTGAAACACATGCCGGAGTGCCATCACTTTTTTGCAAAAGCAGCATCTCAGATTTACAGGACAATAATTCTATGTCATGTACTTGTTTCCACTGTTTTCTTGGGGGAATGATTTCTTGTGCAAAAGCATTTTCAAAAAGAATTGGAGCAAGATTGAGGCTTAAAATAATTGTAAATAAAAATAGAATCCAGAGTTTATTCAACGGTATGGTAATTGGGTTTTATTTTAAAAAGTCTTTGTAAAGATTAAATCAAATCTAGTCCAGAAATCTATTCATCGTCTGAAACTAGCCATGACAGTCCTCTTAGTTCTTCCCATGCAGGTTTTGACTCTTTATTTTCTAACATGGTATAGTATGGTAAAATTAGTTTAAAAGATCCATGAATGATTTGTTCAGATCAATGATTCATAGAGCCAGATTAATGAAAAAAGACTTGGGCCAATTGCCCAAGCCCCGGACGATGGTCGCTCAGTAGGTAAACGAATGACTCCTGTTAACGTATGAAGACCATAATAATTTTAGAAAATTTCCTTAAAAGACTCACGTAGAAATTATCAGTATGATCTAAATACTATTTTGATAAAATAAGTGATGATTGGAACTCTCACCAAGTAACTAACCGTTTTTGGTCTTAAGATCCGATCTTAGTTTTTTTCATTTAACAATTAAGGAATAGTAATGGATCTAGCAAAACAATGCTTGAAATTATCAAGTGTATGGACGATTGATGAATTTTCCATGTCCTAGTTTGCCAACAACTTGGAAATCCTCAGATACTAGCTGGCCTCGAACAATTGTTTTAACAGGCCAACCCTTCAACAACATTCCCTCATACACGATATAATCAGAAAAGCCACCAAACAGTTCAGAAGATACCTTGTTTTCTTTTTTTAGATCTATCATGGTAATATCAGCATCTGCATCTTTAGACAGTGTTCCTTTTTTTGGATGCATTCCAAATATTTGAGCAGCGTTACTGCTTGTAAATCGTACAAGTTGCTCAAGTGAAATTCTATTTTTGTTTACTCCCTCACTTAACAAAATTGGTATCACAGTACCTATTCCTGGAAATCCCGCAAGTGCTCCCCAAACATCAGCGCCGCCTAGTTTTAGTTTTAGTTGATTTGCAACATGATCTGTTCCTATAGTATCAATGAGATTGTGTGATAATGCATCCCATACTGCAGTATTGTCTTGTGCAGTTCTAATTGGAGGCATGACTTTGGCAAGATATCCTTTCTGATTTTCATACGACAGTGTAAGATAGTGAGGACATGTTTCAACAAAAATTTTGGTTCCTAGTTTTCGTTCTTCATTAATTTGCTGTAATGCTCTTTGAGAACCAATATGAACAAAGTAAATTGCACAACCATAATCTCTTCCAAATTTTGAAATTGTTTTGATTGCTTTTGCCTCAAATTCAGGGGATCTACTTTCAGACCAAGCAGGAAGCCCGTCACGTTTTTTCTCTTTGGCAGTCTTTATCCCGCATGCGCATGATTCGTAATCTTCTGCATGAACTAAAACCGGACATCCAAGTGATGCAGCAGTTTTTACTATATCCTCTACTAGTTTATCATTTACATCAACTGTTGCCTCAGATAATTGAGAAGAGTAAGGAGGCATGTCCATGTACACATGGCCTACCTCACCGCCAAGATTCATGTAAATTTTAAACGAAGTGATTCCTTTTCCAATGCAATAAGGCATTTCACTAATTTGCTGAGAAGTGAAAATAGATGCATGAATTGTGTAATCTATGTAATGATTCTTTGATGCAGCGTCCAGTTGATCTTGTAGTGAAGTTTTAAACGAGCTTCCAAGTCGCAGCATTCTCATCATAGTTGTTATTCCACCAATAGCTGCTGCATGTGATTCAGTTTTTGCGGCCTGATCAATTGGAGAATATACTCCATAGTGAACATGTGTGTCTATTGGTCCAGGTATTGATATCAAACCATTTCCGTTTATTTTATGATCACATGCAGGAATATCGTTTGTAAAGCCAACAATTTTTCCCTCATCAACGATGATATTTTTGTCAAGCACTCCTTGAGGCAAAATGATGTGTGAGTTTATGATCACGGTGTCATACGTCATCAAAAGTTTTTGAGGTCTTGCAGTCTATTATGCGTTGAGATGTACTACATGAGAAAATTATGTAGAAAAATACTCAGATAACATAAAACAAACTTATCTAGTCCAAAATTATTATTTTTTTGTGAAATCTTTACTTTTGATCTGTACGGCAGTCATCATTGGAATTATAATGATTCCACATACATTTGCAGAGCATACGGGTGATTCTAGTCAGCCATCTCTCCCTAAGGTTCTTGACGAAAACTATGTAGTTGAACAATTTGTGGCAGAGGGTATTCCAAACAGCCCAACTACGATGACCTTTCTTGGAGACGATATTTTGGTATTACAAAGATATGATGGAATAGTAAGATTGGTAAGAGATGGAGTTTTGCAGCCATGGCCTGTTTTGGATGTGGCTGTTGCAAAAGATGGAGAAAGAGGAATGCTTGGAATTACATCTGACGGTTCCAAAGTTTATGTCTATTTTACAGCAGCAGATGTTGATGCAGGAAAGGCAATTGAAAATAGAATTTACAGATATGATTGGAATGGTGAAAAATTAGTAAATCCAGTATTGCTCAAGACATTACCAAGTGAGAATTATTATCATAATGGAGGTGCAATGACTAGCTTTGGTGGGCAGACATATGCAGTAATTGGAGATAATGGAAATTATGGCAGACTACAAAATAGAGATGCAGATTGGAAAAATGATACAAGTGTAATTCTTAGAATAGATCCACCAGGACCATATTATGCAATGGGAATTCGAAATAGTTTTGGTATAACAGTAGATCCAGTAACTGGAAACCTGTGGGATACTGAAAATGGTGATGATTCATTAGATGAAATCAATTTGGTTCCAGAGAATTTTAACAGTGGTTGGATTGAGATAATGGGCATTACAAATGATCAAGCTAAAATTGATTCATTGCCAAAATACGGAGATTTTGTTTACAGTAATCCAGAATTTGTATGGGAGAGACCAGTTTGTCCTACCGGAATTGCATTTAGCACATCAGACAAATTTGCACAAACAGACACAGTATTTGTTGGAGATTGTAATAACGGAAACATTTATCGTTTTAATTTAAATGAGCAAAGAACTGGTTTTGTTTTTGATTCACCTGAGCTTCAAGATAACACATTAAACATTGACGAGTCAAATGAAGAAATTTTGTTTGGAACTGGTTTTGGTGCGATTACAGATATCAAAGAAGGCCCAGATGGTTTTTTGTATGTTGTGTCATTATCTAATGGAAAAATATACAGAATACTTCCAAAAGATATTGCTCAGAGTATGCCAGAACCAAAGGGTGGCGGATGTCTTATTGCAACGGCTACATATGGTTCTGAATTAGCACCGCAAGTACAGCAATTACGAGAAATCAGAGATAATTCCCTATTACAAACAGAATCAGGAACATCATTTGTGAAAACATTCAACCAATTCTATTACTCGTTTAGTCCAACTATTGCAGATTGGGAAAGGGAAAATCCAGTGTTCAAGGAAGCTGTAAAGATCATGATCACGCCGATGATTAGCTCCCTTTCAATTCTAAACTATGTGGATATAGATTCAGAAGAATCAGTGTTAGGATACGGGATTAGTTTGATTATACTAAATCTAGGAATGTATTTTGTGGCTCCCGCCATAGTAATTATTGGAATAAAAAACAGATTCTAAACTCTTTTTCAAAGATATTGCAAATCATAGATTTGCAGGCTTTTAGAAAATGAATAAAAACACATCTCTGAGATGTAATGGAAGGGCCGGTGGTTTAGTGGTATAATGCCTCGTTCGCAACGAGGATGTCGGGGGTTCAATTCCCCCCCGGTCCATTAATAATTTTTCCAGAA
>DASSYQ010000065.1:0-6553 GCA_035703205.1 Nitrosarchaeum sp. | reverse complement strand
AACGCAACAACTAGTCGAATTTTTCCATATTCTAAATCCAATATCGGTTCAACATCTGCGTTGGTCTCACCAACCCAATCCTTGCCAGTTATGCCTACATCATACAATCCTTCAGATACCAGTGTCGGAATCTCTTGTGGTCTGAGCATCTTTACAACAATGTTTGGATCATCAAGATATACTCGATATGTTCTGTCTTTTCTATTGACTTTGGTCCATGATCTCTCAAGAATTTTAAAAGTTGCCTCTTCAAGACTGCCTTTTGGAACTGCAAAGCGAACTTGAGACATTTCTTATATCTCTCCAAACTTAGTATATAATAACTTCATTTATTTTAAAAATTATAATAAAATGAAATCATTTAAAAAAATTATCATAGGTTCGGCAATATTATTAGCCATTACTATAATCGCTTATTTTGCATACTTTAATCCGACTCAAGATACATCCAGTCCAAAAGAAATTGAGAATCCAAAAAATACAGAATTGATAGAATGGAATACAAAGGAATTGTTTGCAGTTTTTGTAGATCCTGATGACATAGTAACAATCAACGGACAAAAGATACCTATGAAAGGAACTTTTAGATTAAAACCAGAATTAACAGAAACATATGCAGAGATTGGAGTTTATGATCAAAAAAACAAACCACTTTTCATTGTACCGCTTTTTACTGCAAGTGCATATTCACAAAATGGATTTTATGATTTTTACAAGGGAACATGCGATACTTGCCTCACAACAAAAATTGTATCAATTGATGATTTGGGGGAACAATCTAGTGCAAATGCAGTAAAAGTTTTAGAATTATTAGATTATGACTCAATTACAGATATAGAATTAGACAAAAATCCAGATATTTTATCGAAATATGAAAAAATAATTGTTCTGCATAACGAGTATGTTACAAAAAATATGTTTAATGCAATAACATCTCATCCTAATGTAATTTACTTGTATCCTAATGCACTGTATGGAGAGATATCAACTAATTATGAAGACGATACAATCTCATTGATCAGAGGACATGGTTATCCAGAATTAGAAATTGATAATGGCTTTGATTGGGAGTTTGACAATACTAGACCATATGAATTTGATAAAAAATGTGACAGTTGGGAATTTTATGATATTCCAAACGGCAAAATGCTGAATTGCTATCCTGAGCAAAAAATTTGGAAAGATAAAGAATTCCTCAAAGCGCTAAAGGAATTATAGTTTATCAAAATCGAGCAAAATTTGTTTGGCTTTATCAAGTGAAATTTTCTTGTCCTCAATCATTTTCTGTACAATTTTATCCACTTGATCAGGTTTGGCTCCTGCTGCAGTAGCCAAGTTTCTTGCATGTAATCTCATGTGTCCTTTTTGAATTCCTTCTGTAGATAATGCTCTAATGGCGCTGTAATTTTGAGCAAGACCAGTTGCAGTCATTACGCATGCAAGTTCTTGGGCAGAAGAGACTCCAAGTATTTTCATACAGATTTTGGCAATTGGATGAACATTTGCAATTCCTCCAACTATTCCAACAGATAATGGCAATTCCAAAGTTCCAACAAGATTTCCCTCATTGTCTTTAGTCCACTTGCTAAGAGAACGGTATTGGCCTGATCTTGCAGCATATGCGTTTGCAGCAGCCTCAATTGCCCTGCTGTCCTGACCTGTTGCATTGGCAACAGCTATCACACCATTCATGATTCCTTTGTTATGAGTTACTGCTCTGTAAACATCATTGTCTGCAAACTGATATGCCAAAATAATATTATCAACTACATCTTCTCCAATCTCTTTTTTATCAAAAACGGCTGTTGCCTTTGCAATCCTTCGTGTGGAATAGTTTGATAAAATACGAAGCAATGTTCTACCTCCAGTAATTTTTTCCAATAACGGCGAAACAGCTTCGCACATTGTATTTGTAACATTGGCACCCATTGCATCACCCACATCAATTAACAATTCAACGATTAGCATTTTTCCTAACGGAGTGTTAATTTCCTTACAGGATACTTCTTTTGCGCCTTTGTTCATTTTAGATAATGTGTTACTTTTTGAATTTGCAAGTGTGAGGATCTCTTTGGAGGACTCTTGTATTTTTTTTATTGCTGAATTGATATCAGTGTCTAAGACTTGAATTTGCCCAATGCTGTAAGATTCATCAGCTTTTGCTTCAAATCCTCCTCTGATTCTGGCGATTTTTGCGCCTTTTGATGCAGCGGCAATAACGGATGGTTCTTCAATTACCATTGGAACAAGATAGTCTTTTCCATTAATCTTAAAACTAGTTGCCACCCCCAAAGGCAAGGAGAAAGTGCCAATTGCATTTTCTACCATTTTGTCAGCTTTTTCAAAAGATATTCCGCCGTCATTGCTTTGCAAAATTTCTAACTCTTCAGAAGACAAATTTGCAAAATTACCAACAATATCCAATCTCTCTCTTCTTGTTTTTTCAAAAAATTTTGAAATTGACGAGTCACTCATTTTAATATCCTCAATAATTTATCATCCATACTATCTGGAAAACCTTTGCCATCAGTATTTGAAGTAATTACATAAAGACTTCCATCTGAATCTTGTACTACATCTCGTATGCGACCAACCCCGCTTAGAATGGTTTTCTGAGAGTTTAGACCGTCAGCAAAATCTAGCTGATAAAGATTAGTGGCCCTAAGTGAAGCCATAACAAAATCAGTCTCCAAGTTTATTTTATCAGAAGAATAGAATAGTATTCCACCTGGCTCTATGCTTGGATCATAGCACATTATTGCATTTTCAAATTTTTCATCACCTTTGCATTGCTGCTCAGGCCAGCCATAATTTTTTCCAGGTTTGATCAGATTGATTTCATCATTTTTTTCAGGTCCAAGTTCAGCAAGATACATCTGACCTTCATTGTCCCAAGTCATCCCTTGTGGATTTCTATGTCCTAATGAGTATACAGGAGAATTTGGAAAGGGGTTATCTCCAGGAATGGTACCGTCATCATTTAATCGTAAAATTTTTCCAGATAAAGAATTGAGATCTTGTGGCAGATGTGAAGAATCAGAGACAGTTCCAGTTCCTACGTATAATTTTTTATCAGGACCAAATTTCAAAAATCCTCCATTGGTAAATACAGAGCCAGGTATTTTATCAAAAATAGTTTTTGCATCTTTTAGTTTATTTTCCGATTCAGTGATTTGCAGTATTTTATTCCATAGTTTTCCATCTTCTTCATATGTAAAAAAAACATAGATCAGACGATTCTTAGAAAAATCAGGATGAAGTGCAATTCCTAATAAGCCACCATCAAATACGTCTGCAGGGCGTAGTGCAGCTAATGGTTCATCCAATAAAACATTATCTTGAATAACTCGAATCAGCCCATCTTTTTCAGTTACAAAAATTCTATCATCTGAAACTGCAATGGATCTTGGTTCATCAAGTTTTTCTGCCAAAGTTTCTACGGAATTATTTTCAGGTGTTGACGAAAGTGGTTCCGGAATTGGTAAAGGGTTAGAGAATGTCAAATAAAATATTGAAAATGCTAATGCTGCAATAATTCCAGCAATACGGATTTTTTTGTCCACAAAAAATGAATCATTTCAAATCATATTAATTACTTTCAAGAATTTGATAAAGCGTATATAGGCTCATACTCAATTATGAATCAGCGGGGTGGGGAAGCCAGACTCTTTAGGGCTAGGTCATCCCGGCGGGCTCATAACCCGCAGTTCAGTAGTTCAAATCTACTCCCCGCTACTTAGTTTTCATACACACAAAACCATGAAGACGATTCATCAAATTTGGATTGATTATTGATTCGTCCAATTCTTTGTAATGGCCTACTAAGATGTCTGTGTGCAGAGACACTAGGAATGTACAATTGCTTTTTAATTTTTCTAGGAACTTCTAAAATCACTTTGTTTTCTGATTTTTTGCCACATTTCATGCATTGATATCCTTGGTTCTTTCCTTTTGATTTCATTTTTTTTGCACATTTTTCACAAATAGGATTAGATTTTATCAGATTTTTTTCCAGATTAATAACATCAATAAACTCAAGGTTTAGAATTCTAGGATGGTTTTTTGATGCTTTTCTAATACCGCCTCCAACACAAACCTTGTCTCCTTTAATCAAATTTGATGCAACAAGAAACATTCCAGTTGGTTTGTAAACAGCACATTGAAGTTTATGTCCATCTGAAATAATAGAGAAAAAAACATGTCCACCTTTTACAATTTTTGGTTCATCGTATACAATTCCAGTAATTTTTCCTGAAGCATAAGGTTGCATATTTGTCACATTAAATTCATTTTTTAGGTGATCACCTGTACCTTGATTAGATTTGAATATCATATGACCTGCTAGTTTTTCACTAGTTTTCAAAATTTTTGTTGCACGTAGTAATGAATTCATATTTTCTCCACGTACACCATAAAAGACGGGATCAGGTCCATGAGGTGTAATCAAGACTCGTTCTTTTTTCTCATCGAAGCTGTTAAAGGTAAATGGCAATGTTTTTTCCTGCATTGTTTTTACACTTTTTGCAGAAAGTTTTCTCTCTTTTCCAAATTTAGAATTTTTTCTATAGCTCAATAACTCCAATGTATGATCTTCAAAGTCATATCCTATTGCACCTATTGCACCTACAAGACCCTGACCGTTTCCTTGGTAAAAGAATTCAACATTATTTTTTTTAGCAAATTTTTTTGCGTGATTTCTGTTAATCAATTGCCACAAGGCCAATTTACTGAATTTAGTAAATTGTTCTGGGATTTGTTCACTTTCATAGAAGACCAGACCAGGGTTTGCCCCATTTTTGATATCAGAGTATTTTTCAACAAGATTTTTTATTTTATTTTTAATTTTTGAGGGATTCTTTGTCCTTATTTTCAAGGAAACTGCTCCATTGCCACGTGTTTTCCAAGGAATATTTGGATTGAATCTGATTAATTTGGGAAAGTCAAGAAATTCAGCATCTTGTTTTTTTAACAAATCAACAATTTTGTAAGCAAGAAATGTTGTGCACATTCCTTTTATTGAATCCGTATCATCAAAACCAATGTTCAGTGTGTGCATATCAGTCATCAATGAATTATAGAGTTTCAGACATTTTTAGTTGTTGTATAACACAGTTGATTTAAATTAATAACGCAGTATTCTTTAGCTGGAATTGATAGTAATAGATGAAGAGCGAATCTTCAAAGAAATTGAATCTAAAAAACCTGCGTCAGTATCTCTGAATGGCCCTGACGGAATCTTGCCTCAAGTTCAAGAGACTGCCATGAACATTACAAAAAAATTCGGAATTCCTGCATATGTTTTAGCTGACACTACTTGGGGAACGTGTGATCTGAATTCAAATGGCGCCAAAGTATTGGGAGCAGAAATCCAATTCAACATTGGACATACAATTAACACAGAATCATTTGAAAAAAATCTAATTCTGATTAATGCATATGATGATGTAGGATTTGATAGTGTTGCAGAAAAATGTGTTGAAATTCTCAAAGGCAAGAAAATATCACTAGTTACAGACAGTCAGCATTTACATCAAATGGACAGAGTAAATGAAATTTTAACCAAGGGTGGAATTGATGTGAAAATTGGCAAGGGCAAGGGGCAGTTAAATGATGGTCAAGTGTTTGGTTGTGAGTTTTACCCAGCAACAGAACTCAAAGACAAAGTAGATGCCTATGTCTTTTTAGGGCAGAGTAATTTTCATGCAGCAGGAATTGCGCTCTCTACTAATATGCCGACATATGTTTTGGATCCTTACTTTAATGAAGTAAGAGAAGTCACAGAATTTGCTCAGAAATTAAAAAAGAAAGCTACTCTTGCAATATACAAAGCAGCTGATGCGCAGTCATTTGGAATAATCATAGGACTCAAGGAAGGACAATTATCCAAAGTATTTGCTTTAAAATTTAAAAAAGAATTAGAAAAGGAAGGAAAGACTGTTCAACTATTTGCTTTGACAGATATTACAAATGAGAGATTAAAAAATCTAAAAGGGATAGACGCGTTTATTCAAGTAGCATGTCCCAGAATTTCCACAGACAATCAATTTGACAAGCCGGTTCTTTCTACACCTCAGGCAAATGCACTTTTAAAAATACTAAGACATGAGAGCATAGAAGGGTATCTAGAAATTCCTCATTGGCTTTAAGATACTAGTTTTTGAAATTTTTGGTTGTTTGCTAGCTTTTCAAAATATTTGGTTTTTTGTGCCTTGATTTTATATTGAATTCCTTGCGAAATTGCGTTCTCAAGTGCATCAAGTGCATCATCTATTTTAGAAAGCATTGCAAGACTACAAGATTTATCAAAAAGAACATCACCATTATTTGGATAGTCATCTAAAATTTTATTGCAACAAAGTATGGATTCTTCAAATTGTCCCATTGAAAACAAGATTCTTTCTTTATGATATAATACAATGTTGTATTTTGGATTATTCTCCAAAATGACATTGCAGTAATTTAATGCGTCTGCAAACTCGCCTTTTTTTCTCAGAGATGATATTTTGTTTACTAGAACTGAAAGATCTCCAGAGTCTAATTTCAAGGCACTATC
>DASSYQ010000031.1:0-3391 GCA_035703205.1 Nitrosarchaeum sp. | reverse complement strand
TATTCATGTGATTGTGATATGCAAGGTCATTGTATATGCAGCGCAGATTGCAAATGTAAAACTGACGTTTGTAAAGAAGCAGTCAAACAACTGTAAACACTAGTTGTTTTAATTTTATTTTTTCTTTTTGAATTATTCTTCGTCCTCAATGCCCCATGACTTTACCAACTCTTTTTGAAATTTGTCGGATTGTTTTTCATCTAATGCAAATCCACAATTTTTGTGAGTTGGAACAACTGTCATTCCATCAAGCTTAAACTCGACTTCATACAGGTGAACTTTTGAGCATTCACACATTATAAAATTTCTTGAATTTTCCTCTATATTTGCTTATTTGAATAACGTTTAACTATCTGTTACGTGCATTTTTTTTTGAAATGAAGATAACGTTTCTAGCTTTACCAATAATTACAATGTTGCTTTTTGGAACTGTTCCACTACCCTATGCTGCAGCACAATTTCAAGCAGGCGGTGTCACTCTTCCAGGAGATCCTACTTGGTTTGCAGGTGAAGGTCTCAAAAAAGGTGATTTCTTTAGATATTCTATGTGTCATGTAGACTACAAAGAATGTGCAGAATTTGAAATGGATATTTGGATAAAAGGTGACACTTCATCTGGAACAGAAGAGAAATGGCTTACTGAAGTTGTTGTTTATGATGGCAACAAAGTGGTAAAAGGTGAGATGGATTTAGGAAAACTTGCACCAGAACCATCTGGCGGTAGTGATAGTCTTGGTGTTTACAGAGGAGCGTTCAAATCTTCTATTGCATGGTTGTCTGCTTTTGCAAATGGATATGATGAGAGTGGTGATAAAGGACCAAAAAAATTCTCTGCTAAATCATGGGGTAAAATTGGAAACATCGGCGGTGAACAAATTATTCCAACAGCTATTGAAAAGATAACTGTTCCAGGTGGGACATATGAATCTGTTTTGATATCTTGGAAGACAGGTGGCGTTACAAGTAAGGTTTGGGTTGTTGATAATTTTCCTTTCCCAATTAAAGCAAAAACATACACTCATGTCTCAGAAGGTATTCCACCAACAGAATATGAATTTACATTATTAGAATATAAACAAAATGTACAACAAAATCCTTTTACAAATGTCATCGCTACATCTGACATTCAATCTTCTATGGGTTGTCAACAAAACTATGACCTTGTAAGTGTCAAGAAACCAACTAAAAATTTTGATTATCAAGTACATGTTTTCTATGGTCCTGAAGACCCAATTGAAGGCTGTGAGATGCAATGGTTGATTAAATTTATCAGTAAATACGATGACACTGAATTTTTGAATCAAGTAAAATTTGATTTATTGGTAGTAGATGGTAATCTAAAACCATTAAGATCAATTGCACAAGATGAAGGAAGACAGTTTCTTTATTCCCCATCAGGACAAGCTGAAATTAGTATGATAGTTGAAGAACCTCCTGGAATTGCTCATTATGTAATTTGGGTTTATGGTCTTGCTCCAGAAAATATTGTTCCATCAACAGCTGCTGATTATTTGCAAATAGATATCCCAATTAGAGCTAGTAATGGTGACTCTGCACAAAAAATACCATCATGGATCAAAAACAATGCTGGATGGTGGGCAGACGGTTCCATTGATGATAATTCATTTGTCCAAGGAATTCAATTCTTGATAAAAGAAGGAATAATGAAGATTCCACAATCTACAGGTTCTAGTTCGGGTGGTTCTGAACCTGAATCTTGGTTCGGTTAAAAATACTCCTTGTCTTTTCATGTCCTACATTCAAATTATTAGAATATGATCAAAAATTAGATATACGATGACAGGTCTATTTAGTTATCCGAAACGACATCTTCGAAAATTAGTTAAAAATGGAGATTATGTAGAGGCACTTGAATTTGGAAAAAATCTGGAAAAAAAATTCTCAAATGATTCTGATTATATGTTTATGATGGGAAGCATCTATTTTATTTTAGAAGATGCAAAAAAAGCAATTGGATATTTTGAAAAGGCTTTGGAGTTAAAACATGACGATGTTGAGACTCTGACTCTAAAAACAAATGCTCACCTTTCATTACAACAAAAAGATGAAGCAATGGATTGCTGTAAAAAAATAATAAAACTACAACCTGACAACTATGAAGCCCATGGATTACTTGAAAAATTAGAATCTCTCTAAATTATTCTGTTTTGCTTTTCATTTCATATGCATTTTCCATTAGCCAATCACAAAACTTTGTAACCTTTTCATCAAATTCAGTCCAAATGTGAACTGAATGAGGAAGGATGTCTATTTTCCAATTGTCTGCAAATACTCTCACTCCTTCTTTATTTTCATACATATATGCATCCTGAACTTGTATGTCTCCCAAGATCTCTTTTGCCTTTTCTTTGATTATCTCTCTATTGATTGGAAATCTCTTTCTTTCATAATCTATGATTAAACTAAGATCTCTTTTCCCGTACATGTCAAACTCTTCTATTCTTCCTTCTTTTGGAAAATTTACCACTAGTTTGATGTTGTATTTTCTGCCTACCTCCTTGCCAATCTCAACTATTCTTGCATACGCCAAGGCTGGATTCTTCTTTAACATAAAGCGAATCTGTGGCAGATTTGTTTTCAATTGTTGCTGAAGATCTAAAGTCACTTCTGAGAATATCATGTCATATTAGTTATGAAATCCCATTATAATCATTAATCTTATGACCTGATTGGTTTTTTTAGATGTAAAAATAATTCTCGTTATTGGCATTACCTATGGATTATGATGGTGTACGAATAGACGATAGCTCAGAAAGAACTGACAATGTAAATGACTACAAAGTGACATGCATTGATTTTATCAAAGACATTTCTCATGATTATGAGGCATGGGTTGATTACTATAAACTTCCAGAGGACGAAGACAAAAAACGGCGTGCTGGAATTAGAGCAACTATCGAAAGAACAAATGAGTGGATTGCAAAGGTTGCCCAAACAATAAAGGCTGTTGATGTTGTGATGAACGATGGAATTCAAAAGATGGCCGAGTCCACCGCAGGAAAGCCTATTGAAATTGGTGTCTTTGTAAATGGAAAATCAAGCTACACTCTTGCAAAACCTGGCATTATTGATGTTAATGTAAAGTCTAGTGGAAGACAAGGTAGAAAAACAAAACTTGGTTTTCATTTCAAAGATAACAGATTTAGAATTGAATCTACATGTGGGGCATACTTGGATGAAAATGACTTACCTGCAGAAGAATTTGATTTGATGGATATTCATCTAAAACTTCATGCAGAAAACGCAAAACAACGTGATGTTATATCATTTACTGTTACGATTAGCGAAATGGAAAATGAAATAGAATTTGAACGAAGGGGTCTGACTACTATTATTCATATAGTGTGATTTCTAGCGCAACTCTTTTTTC
>DASSYQ010000061.1:0-5432 GCA_035703205.1 Nitrosarchaeum sp. | reverse complement strand
TGTATGAGCAAAAGATTGAGATACAAATCCAACAGAAAACAATAATCCAATTAATCCCAAAGTGAGAACTTTCATGACTGTTACTTTATTGTAACATGTTATTATCTTTACGTGAATTGGTACAAACATCGAAGTAAATGAAAACTGTTTAAATTGTCAAAGATAACCTGAAAAGTAAATGAGGAAATTTCTAATTATTTCATTATTAATTTTATCAGTATCTATTCCATATGCTGCAGCTCATCCATTTACTCTTGAAACTAATCCAAATTCATCATCAAATGCAGCCGAGGGAATAACACAAGTTGTAGTTTATTTTTCAGAGCCAGTTGATCTTAATTTTAGCTCTCTTAAAGTATTTGATAATAATGGAGATCAGATCGATAACAAAGATACAAAATATTTTGAAGATGAAAAATCCCTAGCTGTAACTACTTCTCCATTAGAGAGTGGAATCTATACAGTAACTAGCAGTGTTCTCTCCAAAGTTGATGGACATCTTGTACCTGGTGCATTTAATTTTGGAGTAGGAGATGTGATAGTTCCTGAACAGCAGTTATCAACAAGTGAGCTTGTATTCTTACCTGAAGCAGGATCAAGATTTCCAGGGCTTGTAGGTCAGACCATTGTATTAGGTGCTGTAATTGCCTCAATACTAATCTGGGGAACTCAAAGCAAACAATTAGTAAAAAAGGAATTAGATAAACTGGAATATTTCCATCATGGAAAATTTATGACAATCACAGGTATTGGATTATTGCTAGTTTTTGCATCAAATATCTTGATGCTAGCAGTACAAACTATAAGACTAGAGACTTCAGTTTTTGAAGTAATTAAAACTGATTTTGGAAATACGTGGCTAATTAGAATGATAATTACAGTTATTCTTCTTGGTTTGTGGTTTGGAATGGATAGAAAAAAGAATCTATCTATCAAAAATAAAATTCCAATGCTTGTAGCTACACTTGGATTAATCGGAACCTCAAGTATGATTGGACACGGTGCAGCAAGTGGAGAGACTCCTGCAATTATTTTAGATTACATTCATAATTTTGTTGCAGCAGTTTGGATTGGAGGCATAATTTACTTTGTATTTACGTTATTGCCCACATTTTCACAATTAGAGGAAGCAAAACGAGAGAAGATGGCACTTGTTTTAATTCCAAGATTTTCAATTATGTTTATCGTTGCAGTAGGAATTGTAATAATTACTGGACCAACACTCATGTGGTTTTTGGAAAGTGATGTAGGTTTGATTACAGGATCAGTGTATGGAAAATTAATTCTTGTAAAAATTTCAATTGCAGCAATCATGGTTGGATTGGGAGGATATTTCCAGTTTAAGATTCAAAAAAAGGCAGAAAAAGATTTACAGTCAGGATCCATTACAGTATACAAGAAACTAAAAAGATCACTAAAATTTGATGTAGTGTTAGGAATTGTTCTTTTGGGAGTTGTCGCACTACTTGCTAATGGAACTTTGCCTGCTGGGGAAATTAAGCAGGCTGATGCGCAAAAGGTTTCATATGATTTTAGCACAGTAGAATTTTCAGAAAACACAAAATTTGATGTTAGAATAACGCCATTTTCTAGCGGTACAAACACAATCCTAGTAAAGATTAGTGATTTTGAAAATAAACCGGTGTATGATTCAGATCAAATCAAAGTAAAGATCTCAAATCCGCAGAAAAACATCTCTCCAATAGAAATACCAATGAAGATCATCAAGCAAGAAGAAGGCAAACCAATTGAATTTCAAGGTGAGATGACATTTGGATTTTCAGGCCAGTGGCAGGTGGAGATAGAGACTCAAAGGAATCAAAATGCAAACGAATCAGTTTTTTTGAATTTGCTAGTCAAACCAAGATTAACAGATCTTAAAACAGAAATTATAGAATATGAGTTACCAGAATCCTCAAAACCTCTTTACCCTCTGTATGACGGAAAGAGCTCAATTTGGGTAAGTGATCCATCTTCTCCAAGATTATGGCAATTCTCACTTGATACGCAAGAATTTACTTCATACTCATTTGACGGATTAACTACCATGTTACTTACACGAGACAATCAAGGAAAAATTTGGTTTACAGATACGCCAAGAAATCAGATAGGATATTTTGATCCAAGTGATCAGCAGATCACCACAAAAACTTTACCAAAAATAGATCCGGTAATTTATGAAAATACAGCTACTTTCATTCAAGCAGACTTTGATGGAAACATTTGGATTGCAATTACTAACAAAGATGTGATTTTGAAATATCAACCAGAATCAGATACATTTGAAGAAATTAAAATGCCTGCAAGAGAATCACTTCCATTTGCCTTGACAATTGATAATGAGGGAAAAATTTGGTTTACTGAATCTGCATCTGGCAAAATTGGATTTATCAATCCAAAAAATAATGATATAACAGAATTTACTCCTGAGAAACCTCTTGCGTCACCTGAGGCCATAATCTTTGATGATGAGGGAAATTTGTGGATTGCAGAGCATACAGGCATGGCAATTACCAAATTTGATCCAATTCTTGAAACATTTGAGAGAATTTCAGTGCCAGATAAAGAGGCATTGCCTTATGGAATGTCATTTGATAGATATGGAAACATCTGGATTCCACAACATACCATAGACAAGATTGCTGCATATGATCCATATAACAAAAATTTGATTGAGGTTCCAATTCCGACTGCAACATCATTTGCACAATTTTCAACGTCAGATGACAAAGATAATGTTTGGTTTGTTGAACAACAAGGAAACAAATTAGCAATGATAAAGATCACAGAGATTCCAGTAACAATATCTCAAATACCAGATTCAGATGGTTTTCAATTAAAATACACTGAGATTGCATCACCATTGATTGCAATGGGAATAATTGCAACATCGTTATTTTTTGTAAAAAGTCTAAAAGATAAAAGAAGATTAAATGAGTTAGTGATGTCTGGATAACAATCCGGCAGATTTTATTCCTATTGTGCATCCAAATATTCCAATTGCAATTAACACAATTGTTCCTGCTGGTGTAATATCAAAAATATATGAAACAAGTATTCCTGCAACTACAGAAAATATAGAGAAGCTCATTGAAATTATCGCAGTTTGTTTGAATCCTCTTCCATACATTATTGCAGTTACATTTGGAATTACAAAGAGAGCAGAAATTAGCAAAACGCCAACTAGCTGTATTGAGGTTACAACGGTAATTCCTGCCATAAACACAATAAGATAATTGATTTTTTCGACTGGAATGCCGCTAACTTTGGCTTGCTCTTCGTTAAATGTAGAGTAAAGAAGTTGGCGATAAAGTAAAAGAATTACAATTAGGATAATTCCAGTCAACAATAAAATCAAAATTGTATCATTGACGCTAACAAGTAAGATACTTCCAAAAAGAAAACTAAAGATATCAAGAGTAAATCCTCCAGATAGTCCAATAATTACAAGGCCAACAGCAATTCCAGATGACAAAAGAACTGCTATTGAGGCATCTCCAGATATGTTGAATCTATCTTTAATTCGTGTGATTATCAATGCGCTGACTATTGAAACACCGTATGCAGTCCAAAGTGGATATATTCCAGACATCAAACCTAATGCGATTCCGCCAAATGATGAATGAGCTATTGCATCGCCAAATAACGAATAACGTCTTAGAACTAGGAAAAGTCCCACAACAGAACACAAAATTGCAATTGCAATGCCTGAGATGATTGCTCTGTGCATAAAACTAAAAGTAAAAATTTCAAAAGCCATTTCTAATGATGGTGCATGTGTTCCTGCATCGAAGCTTCAGAATATTGTTTTACAAGATCATCGTTTTTGAAGAAATCACCAGATTCTCCGTGAAAGAAAAGAGTTCTATTAAGACAAGCTACGTGATTTGCTAATTTGTTTACTGCATCTAGATCATGTGAAGACCAAATTATTGTAATATTTTGTTTGGAGTTTAGTTCTTTTAAAATACTATAAAAAAGATCTATGCTTTGTTGATCAATACCAGTAACCGGTTCATCCAAAATCAAGACTTTTGGATTATTCACCAATGCTTTTGCAATAAAGACGCGTTGTTGCTGTCCGCCAGATAGTTCTCCTATTCTTCTTTCACTTAGCTCATGTATCCAAAGCTGTTGTAAGATTTCATCAATTTTATTTTCATCTGATTCTTTTTGCAATCCCATTTTAACAACGTCGTTAACTGTTGCAGGAAAATTTTTCTCAAAGACTGGTTTCTGTGGTACGTAACCAATCTCCTTAAGATAACTTTTTGATTTTCTAATATCAGTGCCAAAAAATTTGATTGTGCCTTTGTATTTCGTATTAAGACCAAGCATTGCAGCAAATAATGTGGATTTTCCTGCGCCATTAGGACCAATTATGCCTAAAAAGTCACCTTGGTTAACCGTGAAACTGACATCATCTATGGCCTTTACGTCAGGATACTGAATTGTAAGATGCTCAATTTCAACTACTTTTAACATAATGCTTCCTTTAGGTGATTCAGATTCTCAGTCATTTTAGAAATGTAAGTACCATCATCGCCAATTTCCAATGGAGATAAAACCAGAATTTTCCCACCTATTTCATTTGCAATTACCTGAGAGGTTTTAGGATCAGCTGTTTCTTCAGTGAAAATAACTTTAAGATTGAGCTGCTTGGCTTTATTGATTACATTTTCCAAAGTTTTGGCAGTAGGTTCTGCATGTGGCTCATATGAAGAAATTACAGTGTGTTGTGTAAGATCATATTCATCAGCAAAATATGAAAAAGCATCATGAAATGCTATAAAATCATGACTACAACCAGATAGTTCATTGCGAATTTTTGAGTCAAGTAGATCTAATTTATTTATGTAATTTGCTGCATTTTCTTGGAAATATTGTCTATTTTCAGGATCTGAATCAGAAAATGCATCTGCAATGTTTTGAACTTGAATTTTTGCAAAAACTGGATTTAGCCAAATGTGAGGATCTCCAGAGGAATCATGATGTTCTTCATATGCGGATGATTCTTTATCCATATTTTTTATAATAATTCCATTGCTGGTATCAACTACCACACCTTGGTAATTCATCTCATTTAATTTACCAACCCAATTTTCAAATCCAATTCCATTAATTATGATAAGATCTGATTTTTGCATTTGTTGTACATCTTTTATTGTTGGTTCCCAATCATGTGGTTCAACTCCAACTGGAACAAGTAATTTTGCATCAACCTTTTCTTTGCCAACATTTTGTGAAAATTCATGTAACGGGTAAAATGACGATATCACTTGTAATTTTGATTCGTTTGTTTTTTCAAATTGTTTGGAATCGCTTGAAAAAACAACAAATGAGATCAGTGGAATTGTAATGATAATTGAAATTATTGCTAGCTTTACCTGATTGTTCACACTCAATTTTGATTTAAGTTATTAATAACTTTA
>DASSYQ010000118.1:0-7472 GCA_035703205.1 Nitrosarchaeum sp. | reverse complement strand
GGAGTTGCATAAACATCAGTATTTCCACTTACAAACAGAGATGGTACATTTCCTGAATGATCAAGATGCGCATGAGTGATAATTATTGCATCCAGATCTTTTGGCTTTACATGTATAGGATACTCTGGTGGCGTTCCACGCTTTCCAAATAATATTCCATAATCTAGTAATAGGTTTGTCCCGTCACAATTGACCAAAAAACCTGAACGGCCTACTTCGTTGGCAGCCCCTAAAACTTTAACCTCCAAGAAATAAATTGAATTTTTCTCTACGTTAAAACCTTCTTAGCATCTGTCCGATCATTATGCGTATCATAGAATCTACAAAAGCTTTAATTAGTGTAAGCTAAGACTCGATCCTCATGGGAAGAAGCTTCCAAGAATGGTTAAAACAACAAGATCAAGCAGTAGTTGCTAAAACACGTGCAGGCGACGAAGCAAACAAACCACTTCTTAACCAACTTAATTGGATCTGGGTTAACAATCTCATGAAACAGAGAGCCGACCTAAATCCATCTTCAGCTGAATTACTTGACTGGGTAACCTCTGGTCAAATTGATGCAATGAGAAAATAAACGTGCTAAACACGTTATCTTTTTGTTTTTTATTATTTTACTAGTCTTTCTTCCCGCACAACATTTTGTGCTGTGATTATTTGATAACTGACTAATGCGATCCATTTCATAACAGGGTTATGAATTTCGATTATGGTTTAAATAGGAACCTAGCATTGATGAAACTGTAATGCCAATAGCAATACTTCCAGACATTGATGAACAAAGATGTATCGGATGTGCACTATGTGTAGAAATCTGTACAACTCTTGGTCCTGATGTCCTTAGAGTAAAACCTGTTGAAGGCTGGAAGAGAGGTAAAGCATTTGTATTTTATCCAGAAAGATGTATTTCTGATGGTGCATGCATCGGTGTATGCCCAACAAAATCAATCTTTTGGATGAGACCAATGAATTACACAGCTGGACAACCAGTACCTCTTCACAAAAACGGTATCTTCATCAAAGGTTGGGCAGAAGACGCTGCACTATAGTCAGTATCTTTTAGCACACACTTTTTTCTTATTTTTAATTAAACAATAGATTTTTTCTTTACTTCTTTAGGAAGGTACTTTACAAAATACTTCAAAAATTCATCTGTCTTATCAAAGTAAACTTCTGAGAATTGATTATTTTGAAAAAACTTTGTCCATGTATCTTCAAATGTTGGAAAGTCTTTTGGTTCAAAACTTAATCGTGAGGTCTCATGATGTGCTGCAGGAAAAATATCTGAAATTTCAAGTGGTATTAATCCTAAATGCGGGCTGTACTGACAAACTTGGATAGATTCGATATCTTTGAATTTTCTTTTTAATGAAGAGTATTCATGTGATAGGTATGCTGGTTTTGTACTGGACTCTTTGGTTATGATCAAAGTTTTTTTCTTTGACTTGAATTTTCTAACTGTTTTATGATATGATTGAATCTCTGGACGATATTGGTCCTCTTTTTCATAAAGAAAAATTGCTTTTTCTTTGAATTTAGGAGTCCCAACTCCAAGATAACTGGAATTTTCAGTAAGAACATCTATCATTTCAAATAATTTTGGATGTGCTCTTGCTTTTTTTAAGACATACTCCCATAGTCTTCCTTCATGAATTGCTTGTTTTACCTTGTCAACTTCAATTTTTATTGCATGTAAGTTATGTAGTGCAATTTCATTAATTTTTTGAGGACCTTCTATTTGGCGTAATTCATCAGGGGTATACTTTGAGCATACCTCACAATTACATGGGAATATCGAAATATCTGAAAGATTTCTTGTACCATCATCAGTGATGTATCTTTCTTGTTTAGCATACAGCATGTAAGAGGCAGAATCAAAAGTGTCACAACCAAGGGCAACTGCAAATGGTATGGTTAATGGATGTCCTGCACCAAAAAGATGTAACGGTATGGAGTGTGGCATCTGTTTTTTTGCAGATATGATCATTTGTGCTAATAATTTGTATTCATATAACTCCATGAATTCCACCGGACTACCAAGAGCCAGCATCTTAAAACCCATATCGACTAGACTTTTTGTTGATTTTGCTACAAGATCAAAGTGTTCCCCGCCTTGAATTGGTCCTATCCAGATCTGGCCATTATTCTCACTGTCTTCAAGTGTTTTCTTTGAAACTTTGAGAGTGTGGTCAACATATGATTCAGCTTTTTTCCATGGAAGTCCATAACCAGTAGGTTTGTCCAACGGAATTGCAAAGTCTGTAAGAATTTTTTTTTCAAAATCTGCCATCTCTGGTGGTAATACTTTGACATCGCCATACTCAAGAACTTGATATCCTCCAGAATCAGTCATTATAGCTCCATCAAAATCTATTATTTTATGAATTCCTTTTTTTTCAGCTTCATCACCGTAATTGTTTCTGGTGATGTATGCATTTGTAATTACCAAATCAAAACCCATCTCTCTGATCTTCTTAGATGGAATGGTTTGTTTTACAGGATGAATAACTGGCACATAAGCAGGAGTTTCTATTTTTCCGTGATTGGTATGGATTATTCCAATTCTTCCAGCCAAATCGCTTTTTAAAATCTCAAACAAGTTGATACTCCTCATTAGGAGCGTTATTTAATCAATAAGCAAAAAATTTTTTCAAATCATCCCGTTTTGTTACCAAACCAAGCCAATCTACTTCTTCACTCACTATTTTTCCATTGATTACATCCATTACTTTCTCTACGACTTCTGAAATACTTTTTTCTGTAACATTTACTTGGAATACCTTTGATCTAAACTGACTAATTGCATCATGTGCTATGATTCCTAGAATCTCACTACCTGTATTTTCTCTAGCTTTTTCTTCTGAATATTCCCTTTTTTTATAAACTGAAATCAAGTCATATGGATTTCTTCTTAAAACAATTACTTTCTTTACTTGATCTGATGATAAAACATATGGTGCTAAATGTCCAACAATTAAGTTTGGACTAGAAATTTTCTTTTTAATTATCTTCTCTAATTTTGAAACATCTACATCATTTGTCTCTTCATTTTTCTCAAATAATCCCTCATCTTTTGCAATACTGTTTATATCAATTATTGGCAATCCTGTTTTCTTTGAAATCTCTTCTGCTATGGTATGTTTTCCTACACCTGGATTTCCGGTAATTACAATTGACATGTTATCAAATCAATATGAACCGAATTAAACAATTTCTGCAATACTAATAAGTACAATAGCGTTTTTGTGGGTATTGCAAATTGGCTTACTGGGAAAAGCAAATGTCGGAAAGTCTACGTTTTTCTCTGCTGCAACTGAAACTCCTGTTCCTATAGGTAATTTTCCATTTACAACAATTCAGCCAAATGTGGGAGTTGCATATGTAAAAGCTGATTGTGCATGCAAACATTTTGGAGTCAAACATCAAAATCAATTATGTGTAAATGGAACGCGTTTCATACCAATAAAGCTAATCGATGTTGCAGGATTAGTACCTGGAGCTCACGAGGGAAAAGGTTTAGGGAATCAATTTCTTGATGATGCAAGACAGGCAGAAATACTGATACATGTTGTTGATATTGCTGGAACTACTGATATTCAAGGGCATCCTGTTCCAATTGGCACGCATAATCCTCTTGAAGATGTTGAATTTGTCGAGTATGAATTTGATCAGTGGTTTATAGACATACTTAGGCGAGAATGGGATAAACTCACTAAAGAAATAGAACAAAAAAGAACAAAACTAGCTGATGGTATTTCAAAAAGATTCACCGGTTTGGGAATCAAAGATTACCAGGTACAAGATGTATTGCATAAACTGGATCTCATTTCAAAAAATCCAAAAGAATGGAACGATTCTGATATCCAAACTTTTGTTAAAGAATTAAGAAAAAACACAAAACCGATAATTATTGCAGCAAACAAAGCCGATCTTTGCAAGGATCTTGATATTATTAAAAAAATTCCTGAAACCATTGTAATTCCTTGTAGTGCTGAAACTGAATTATTGTTACGAAAAGCTGCCAAAGCTGGGATTGTAAATTATAAATCTGGAGATGAACAATTCTCCATAGTGGAAAATAAAGAAATATTGCCACAGCAACAAAAAGCACTAGAATTGGTAAACAATGTGTTTTCAAAAATTCATTCAACTGGAATTCAAAAAATTTTAAACACTGCAGTATTTGATCTGTTAAAACTAATTGTTGTTTTTCCTGTAGAAGATGAGACAAAACTAACAAACAAAAATGGAGATATTTTGCCTGATGCAAAACTATTGCCTAATAATTCCACTGCAAAAGATTTGGCAGGTCTGATTCATGCAGATATTGCCAAGGGGTTTTTGCATGCAATTGATTGTAAAACAAAACAAAGAATCGGTGGTGATCATAAACTAAAAAATGGCGATGTGATCAAAATTGTTTCAACACTAAGTAGGGGATAATATGATCGGTTTAGGCATTGAAAGTACGGCTCATACGTTCTCTTGTGCAATATTGGAAAAAAAGGGAACTCAAGGAAGAATTCTATCTGATATTAGAAGAATTTATCGTCCTCCTGAAGGCGAGGGGATCCATCCAAGAGAAGCATCACGTCATCATGTAGAAAATAGTTCTACTGTTTTATCTGAGTGCCTACAAGAGGCTGGAGTTACAATCAAAGATCTTGATATTGTGTCATATGCTGCAGGACCAGGACTAGGCCCATGTCTGAGAGTAGGTGCAGTTGTCGCACGTTCTCTATCATCATATTATAACATTCCAATATATCCTGTCAACCATGCAATTGGACATATAGAATTAGGAAAATTACTTACTGGTGCAAAAAATCCCCTTGTCCTTCTAGTTTCTGGAGGACATACAATGCTACTTGCATTTCTAAATAAGCAATGGCGAGTATTCGGAGAAACTTTGGATATTACACTAGGTCAGCTACTTGATCAATTTGGAAGATCAATTGGATTTGCTTCCCCATGCGGAAAAAATATTGAAGATTTAGCTTCATCAACTTCCAATTATGTTCTACTTCCGTATTCTGTAAAAGGAAACGATGTGTCTTTTTCTGGATTGTTATCTGCAACAAAATCAATTGTACCAAAAAGTAAGGCAGATGCATGTTTTTCATTACAGGAAACTGCTTTTGCAATGATTAGTGAGGCAGTAGAGAGAGCTTTATCATTTACTAGAAAAAAAGAATTGCTAATAGTCGGCGGTGTTGCTGCAAACAAAAGATTATCTGAAATGCTACAAGATGTCTGCAAAAGACATGGTTGCAAATTTTTTGTAGCTCCACAAAAATACGCCGGTGATTGCGGTAGTCAGATATGTTGGGTAGGACTATTAGAATCGCAAGTAAAAAAAGGGGTTTCTCTTGAAGATACCTTTGTCACACAATCGTGGCGATTAGATTCAGTTAAAGTGGATTATTGATTTTTATTTTCTTCTATTGCCTTTTCTATGTTTTTTAGCCAATCTTTAGTATTGAATACTCCAAACTTGTATGTCTGTTCACCTTCTTTTGTTTTGGCAGTAAAACACACTTTTTTTATCAATCTACCTTCTTTCCAAACTTTGGTTACATCATTTAGTGGAATATCCATTATTGTATCTCCAAAACGTTTTGAAAAATCCATCATTCTTGCTTGTGTCTTGTCAAATGCTAGCCTTCTATTTGTTAGAGTTAGAATGCCTGCACCAAGTTTGTCCTCATTACAATCCTCTTGTTTTAGTCTCTTTTCTCCTTCTTCCATGATTAGCTTTTAATCATATTCCTCAGGTTATAATTTTAATGAAAAAATCAGAAAATCACTTAAATTTAAAATTCAATCGTATTTGCTTATGAGTAAAACCATATCTCATTCTAAACCCAGCTATTTATTGCCAATCATAATAGGATTAAGCATTATCTTTGGTACTGTTGTTTCGTACTTACAAATATCTGATTATCAACAACAACTATCTCAATCATACAAAAATGAAACTAACAAAATCTTAGAAGGAATCATTGACCGAAGAGAAAGTCGTTTGCAGACAATTAGCAATAGCATGATCGGTTTTTTTGAAGGTTCTACAGAAGTAACTCCTTACGAATTTGAAGTTTTTTCTGATAGAATTTTTAGTTCTAATCCTGAATTAGTAAATATCGCTATAATTGATAACAATCAAACTATACTCTATTCATCTCCACAATCTGAGATGTTAGGAAAAGACTTTAGTATTTTATTTCCATCTCATCCAACTCAAATAAATGGCATAAAAACAATGAATCTTGAATTTTCTATGAATGATCTTCGTAAAATAATAATTTCTGTGCCATTTGATTATTTTATCTCTCCTGATGTAATTCCTAGTCGAAACTTTAAGCTAATCTTATTCAGTCCTATTGATAATAATCTAAGATTATACCAAATATCCAACAATAATGGAATATTTGAAACTGATAATGTAGAGTTTTCACAAAAAGAATTGGAAAACAGCATTGAAGTTCATGTTAAAACAAACCTGCATGGTCATACAATAAAGCAAGAATATGTTTTAAAATACTTGATTTGGAATGATGTTTTTGAACCAAATAATACTTTCAATCATCTATTTTTAATAATTGGAATTACATCTTCAGGAATAATCCCAATTATGATTTATAGAACAAATAACATCCTAAGGCAAAAAAATCTTGAGCTTGAACAAATCAAAAAATCAAAAGATGAGTTTGTCACAATGGTTATTCATGACTTAAAAAATCCACTATTTCCAATTATGACTGGTTCAGATATGTTACTTTCAAATATGTATGGTGACTTGAACTCTAAACAGATAGATAGAATCAAAATGATAAAATCAAGTGCGATGTCACTACAGAATCTAATTCAGGATTTGTTGGATTCACAAAAAGCAGAACTGGGCAAACTTCATCTGAACTTATCAAAAAATAATCTGTCGGAAATTTTCCAAAATATACTAAATAAATTTAAGCTGGATATAGACAAAAAAGAAATTACTGTAGAAACAAATATTGCAAATAATGTTTTATGCATTTGTGATAAAACACGTATAGACCAAGTAATCTCAAATTTGTTACTTAACTCAATAGATTTCGTTTCAGAAAAAATAGGCAAAATCTCGGTCTCATTAGAATCAAATAATCATACAGCTAAAATTACAATACAGGATAATGGCATAGGCATAGAAAAAGATCAATTAGATAAGTTATTTGTAAAATTTTATCAAATCAAAAATAATATGACCCGAAAATATGGGGGATCTGGATTGGGACTTGCAGTAAGCAATGAAATTATTGCTCTTCATGGAGGAAAAATATGGGCAGAGTCTGATGGAATTGGAAAAGGTTCCACATTTTTTATAGAACTGCCATTAAAAAATTAATGATAAAATAAAACATATCTAAAGAAATAATGCTCTAACAATAATTAATCAAAATTCATCTAAAATAAACTCTAAATTATAACATTTCAATTAG
>DASSYQ010000010.1:0-3773 GCA_035703205.1 Nitrosarchaeum sp. | reverse complement strand
AACTAGTAACAGAGCCAAAGCAACCACTCTGGTTGTCATATCAATTGCATTAGGATTTGGAACATTTGCATTAACAATGAACTCATCAAATTACACAATTACATTAATCGGACTTTTGATGGCAATCGCGTTTCCGTCAATCATAATATCATATCTTGCAATGAAAAAGCCCCAGTTTGCAAAACCGGTTGGAGTAATTGTAGGACTGGCAAGTGCAACTGGAATTATCATGTGGGTTGCATTTGGGTTAGTTAGTCCAGATACGTACATGATAAGTGAACCAGTAGTAGAAGAAGTTCCAGAGGTAGTAGTACCAAAAGGTCCAATATTTCCAATTACAATTTTAGTAGATTCTGCCATACAAGGAAATCCAGATTATGAACCGGATGTGGCGCATGTTCCAAAAGGACATACGGTGGAATGGACAAATGCAGATACAGTTCCACATACAGTAACTAGTTCAGTTGACTTTGGTGACACATTTAATTCAAACATGATCAATGCAGGTGAAAAGTTCACACTAGACACAAACAATCTGGCAATTGGTGAATATGAGTACATGTGTGTAGTGCATCCATGGATGATAGCAACTTTGATCATAGAAGAACCAAAAGAAGATGTCAAAGTAGTAATTCCACAAGGAGCAGGAATTCAGCAGATGGGACAGATTTACTTTGATCCTGAATTGATTCAGATTCCAGTTGGAACTACAGTTGTTTGGGAAAATGCAGACAATGCATTACACACGGTAACTTCAGGCAATCCACAAGATGGACCAAATGGAACATTTGATGCTATGATTTCTGCTGGTGACTCATTCAAGTTCACATTTAATTCTCCAGGAAAAGAAGATTACTTTTGTATAGTACATCCTTGGATGATAGGTTCTGTCGAAGTACAATAGATTTGCAAAAAATCATCCTAACTGAATCTCAAAAAAAAATACTTTCAAATCATGCAGATAATGAGAAGCCAAACGAGTCATGTGCCATACTGTTTGGCACGACAGAGGAACAGAGAGTAATAGTCAAAGAGATATTCCTCACAGAAAATATAGAAAAGTCACCAGTCAATTTTACAATTTCAAATGAGCAATTAATCAAGTGTTATAAAACTGCAGAAGAAAAAAAGATGGAAGTGGTGGGCATATTTCACTCTCATCCAAATTCTGAGGCATACCCGTCAGAGATAGATAAAAAATTTATGTTCAACAATCCGGTGGTGTGGATAATTTATTCAGGAGTATCAGAAAAATTCAAAGCATATGTTCTTGAATCAGATGTCTTAGAAATTTTAATTGATGCTAGATAATCAAAACTATAATAAAGTTACAAAAAACATCAAAGTATGTTTAAAAATATAGCAGTAGCAATTATCACGCCAACACATACTAAAAAGTCATTTGATATCGGTCTTCAGCTAGCAAAAAAATTAGAATCGGAATTGACAGTGATTGAATGTGTGTATAAGATAAATCCCAAATTGTATTTCTTTGAAACAAAATCAGACAAGAAAATCAATCAAGAACAGATTTCAAAAATGAAGGCAGAATTAGAAAAATGGGAGAAAATTGCTCAAAAAGAAGGAATTAAAATAAAAACAAAATTTGCCCTGGCAGAATCGGTTGCAGAGTGGATAATAGATTATGTAAAAGAAAATAAAAATGATTTATTGATTGTGGACTATCCTAAACTTTCAATGGTTGAAGCAACACATTATGATGACATAATTAATACAATTCATCATCAGGCGCATTGTCATGTTCTAACTACCAAAGAAAAGTAATTTTTCTTGATTTTAAAACATCTTATGAAAATCTTTGAACGTGTATTATCCGCATGATCTTTGAATCAAATAAAACTCTCTAAACAAGCATTTTTTAACAAATTCATATTTGGAATATCTAGAATTTCTTATAGACAATTGTTATTACAGACAAAATTTTGTTATTATTATTGAAATCAACTACTTTTTTTCTAATATTATGTTTGACTATGTACCCTTTAATCGCTTATGGTCAAAACACAACCAGTGTTGATGATCTAATTGAAAGTGCAATCAAGTTACGAGTAGGTGGAGAATATGAAAAAGCAATCACACAGTTATCTCTGGCTTTGGAGAATGAACCTGAAAATATTAAAGCATTAAATGAGAAAGGAGACATACGAATCAAGCAAGGTAAGTATGTAAAAGCATTACAAAATTTTGAAAAGGTGTTAGACATTAATCCAAATAACATACAAGCATTAAATGGAAAAGCATTATCTCTGTATTATCTTGACAGATATGATGATTCTATTGATGCATATAATGCAGTCTTAGGAGAAGATCCCGAAAATATAAGTGCGCTAATTGGCATCGGAGACGTTTTTATAAAATTGGAACAGTTTGATGATGCATTGTTGTATTTTAATAATTCACTTGAAAAAAAACCAAATAATATTTCGGCATTAAATTCTAAAGCACAGACGTTTTTAAGACTCAATCAATATGATAATGCATTATCATTTTTTGATCAGACATTAAAACTTGATTTTGACAATGTTGAAGCCATAACTGGCAAAGGAACAGTTTATTTTGAACAACATGATTTTGAAAAAGCCAAAAAACAATTTGAAGAAAGTCTTAGCATTCAACCAAATAATATCGATGTGCTACTTGGGATGGCAGATGTGGAATATAATTCAGATAAATTTATCAAATCTTTACAATATTATGAACAAGTCATTTCACTTGATCCTGATAACAGTAGAGCATTAAGCGGCAAGGCAAACTCCCTTACTAACTTGGGGAGAATTGATGAGGCTTTGTGGTATTATGATGAAGCTCTAGAAGTTGATCCAGATAACATCAGCATATTAGAACAAAAAGACAATATCACAAGAGAGAAATTCATTCAATCTATAGATTTTCTCATATTGTTAGGAATTACCTCCAGTTCAATATCCATATTTACATTTGTGTTGAGAATAAAAAATAAATATCAAGACAAGATACTAAAATCAAGAATTTCCAATATTGAGAATAAAGTTGAACAAATAATGGATAAATTGAATAAAAAAATAGACTAGGACACATTCTAAATTATTATAGATTTGACATGTCTTTTCTAATAGATATAACCAATAACGAAGATATTCCATGAATGCAGCATCAATAACATTTGTTCTAGCATCCTTGATCATACTCTAGTTATCAGCATGATCAAAAATGCGACACTAGTAAAATGTAATGAAAAATAGTTTTGAATTAAATATCCCTTTTTTTAATTAGAGTTATGGAAATTCACGTATACGACACATATGTCAAAGCCAAAGATGGTCATACCATGCACTTTGATGTAATCACTGGTGAGAAAAACCATGACAAAGCCATAGCGTATGGTAAAGAGTGGTTAAAATCAGTTGGTGAAGCAAGCGCAACAATGACCACCAATGAATGCCAATTCTGTCATTCACAAGGGGCACCAGAGCCTGTAGAAAGGGCAATTAAGGAAAAAGGTTATTTTATCCAAAAGATGGAAGGCTGTCCTTAAAAACATCTTTTTCCTTTTTATTTTGATCTATATTTTTTAGTGTAATTATTTTCCTTAAAGTATGATAGAGCAGAAATATTCAAAGTGGACAGTAGAAGGAGACAAAAAAACAAAATGGATTTGTGGTTGTTTTCAAACAGCAGATGACTATTTTAAATTCTGTAAAAAGCACAACGATATTTTGAAAAAAGCAATTCAAACACAGATAGATGAATTGGATCTTACTCTAGTAGTAGAA
>DASSYQ010000081.1:0-10026 GCA_035703205.1 Nitrosarchaeum sp. | reverse complement strand
CCATCATTTGCATCAATTAGAAACTGCGTTCTTTTTATGATTTGAGTTTGTGTAAGATATTGGATATTGTCCATTTTATTCATTTCATATTTGAATAAATCAGGTCAACTATAAAAAAACAGATAAAGAAAATTTACATTTTCATAAATTTTAAGTGATTTCGATCACAAAATCAATACTTGACATATCGAGGTTTGGATTTGAGTGTCATTTTGAAACTTTCATACCAGACATTATTGATTTGAATCAAATTTTCAATGTAATTCTAGATTTTTGACTTAGCAGCACAATGCTTAGAATTGAAATTGTGAGGATAACGATTGAAAATGCCCCGAATTCAGGCACGATGGTAGTCCCAATTATCGTAAGCAGCTTTGAATCGTTAGGCATAGTGATAGAAAGAGTATTCAGGTTGTTGTCTTTTGTATGTTTGAAATCAGAGATTTTCTCCCCGTCCACAATTATGATAAACGGGCCATCAATAAGTTCAGCAGGTAAGCGAATTTTTAGGATGTCATCATCAGATCTGTTGCCAATTATTTCAAATGTGAGTAATTTTTGCCCTTCATCAGTTGCAGTAAGTGACAAAATTCTATCAAATTGATATTCCACATCAAACATGACAGAGCCGTCACCGATTGTTTTTCCGACGTTTGGGATTATCTGGTATCCATCAGTGACAAATACAGTTCCAACCATCCAAGGGTGTATCAAGCAATAGTACGGGTATTGCCCTTCTTTGTCGAATCTGAATTGATATGATTCTCCAGGAGCCAAAAAGTCAGAGCCGCCAAAGATACCATCAGGCCCACCATCGGGGGTTCCTGATGTAACGGTGTGTTTTGCCTGATCTGCATTTTGCCAAACAACAGTGTCACCAACTAAAATTTCGATATTACCTGTAGCCAGACCAGATTTTTCATTTTGCCAAAAATACGGCGCATCTGGACTTGCAGATCCTGTTGGCATGTTAATGTCATAACTTGTAGCAAATGCAGTATTTGTAAAAATGATTGAAGAAAACATCAGAAGTGAGATCACTAAAAATAAAATGTTCATGAGGATTAGAGATTATTTTAATTTAAAGAGATTACGGTGCATAGAATCAATCACAAAAAATTAATCAAAGACGGAAATCAAGACAAAAGATATCGGAGTTTATTAGAAGGCACAGATAAAATTGATCAATGAAAATGGGTGTCGTGATTGTCGCCACAGGAATAATCATGGTGATAAGCGGATTGATATTATTTTATGCAATTCAGAGCAGTCCGCAGACAGAACCTTTCTTAAGAACATTAAAACACACAGGAACGTTTATCGGTTTATTGGGCATCGGCGTTACCTTGGCAGGAATTTTGCTGTATTTGATAAACAGAGGTCAACCACAAATTCCAGAAGATTCTGATGCCAAATGATTTCCAGCTAGTCACGGTCAAAAAGCAACAGAGATCATATGCTAAACAACATTTTTTTGAATTCATCCACGGAAACAATAAACTTGCACATCTTACAGAATAAGACTTCCTTGTTTGCAATATCACGTATTTTTGTCGGGATTTTTCCACAATAAAGATATGATTTATCGCAGTTTGGACAAGATGCAAGCAATGGCTTCATGCCAAATTCATTTTTGATATTCAACATTTCTGTCAAGCGTTTCTTGTATATTAGCAGCAAGTAGAAATCATACTAGTGCTAAAAGACAGAAGGGAACATTCAGAAATTATAATAATAATGTAGTTTAACTTTGAAAAATTGGCAGAAAAAATTTGGCTTGGCGGAATTTATCTTAAAGATGAAGGAGGGTATGAAATAATTTTAAAATCATTAAATCATTATAAAAAAAGATTAAAAACTATTGGAAACAGTCCGGAATTAAAAGATTCAGCTGCCATGTTTGCATCAATACTACAGCAAGAAGCAACAAGGATCATTCCAAAAATAGACGAGATAACAAAAAGAATTCAGGAAGGCTTGTCAGACAGCAAGTCACTTAATTCCTTAAGTGAGGATTCACCGTTTTTAACAAAAGCGCTATTGTGCTATGAAGCAGACATCAAAAAGGCGCAAGACACAGGACATGAATATTTTTTAAAACTGGTAGGAAACTTGCCGTTGGTAAAAAATGACTTGGCAATAATCAAAAATGCGTTAAATAAAATCAATCAATTTTCAGTCTGACTAGATTCCTTGCAGATACCAATCAAGATAAGGTTTCAGATTTTTGCACAGTTTTTTCTTTTCAGCGTCATCATTTATGCCTAAAATCCCCTGGATTTTCCCTTGCAGGTAATTTCGTGTGATATCACTTTTCAGAGCAGGTTGAATTTTAGCCAAAATTGCAAGAATTTCATCAGGTGAGGAATTATCAAAGTCATTTAGAATTTGTCTGACTTTATCTGGTAATGACAATGTAGAATATGAAAAGAAATCCCATTATTACTTTATTGATCAAATAAATTTTCTAAATAATGTCTTTGTCATCCCATGTCAGACGGAATTTTCCCACTACTCTGAAAAGTTGCAATCTTCCACCTTTTCTAAATTTTAATTTATATAAATTCTGAGACGTGTCGTAAATTTCCAAAGAGACATTGTCTGAAATTGTTTCAAAAATAACAGGATTGCGTGATACTTCCTTCCATTCATTTGGGTCAAAATCAAGATAAAATTTTGTGTAAAGTAGGCCCATTTTCAATTATAATAAAACATGCCAGAATAAAAACCAGACAGGCATCAATTACAGCTATTCTGATTCTTGATAGTTTTTTGGCATGCTTGCACTAAGATAGCTCAAGACCGTAGGATAGATAGTATCATGGTATTTATCATTGTGAATTACAGCAAAAACTCTATGAAGTAGTTGTTGAATTTCTAAATGTTCGTCACGATACAGAGTTTTCTTGGGATTTTTGTTTGAATCTAACAGAGTAAACCCATTATCGATTTGTAGTATATTTTTCAACAATGAGTTTGCCAAGATAATTTTTTCATTTACTCCCTTGTGTTGATAATCAATTTCAAATTTTTTTATATGGTTTTTTATATTGTGAAATGCAGTAGTTGTGCTTCTTTCTATGTGTTGTTGGAACTTGTCGGCATAGTTTAATGTGGGAATGTAGAATTTCATGTTGCCTTTCTTTTCTACAGAAATTATTTGTTTTTCAATCAAAGAATCCCTAGTCTTTTCAAACGTTGTTTTTGCCATAAATTCAGGAACAATCTTTTTTATCAATGCATTATGGTGTATGTTTGGATTGTTTTTGATGCATTCTAAAACAATTCTTTCACGCTCATATAGTTCTGAATCAGGCTCAAGATAGGTCATTGCTACTAGGTCGACCTAGTATATACAGGTCATGTATATATCAATATCTACAGGTAAAAAATCCAATGCCAGTCTGTTTTATTTTATGATAATTTATCAGGACGGATTTTGTCAATAAGATTATGAAAATTCAACGTATTGTTTGGCGTGGCATCAAAATGTGTGTTCTGGTCTAGTTTAGGTTCAGGTTTTTCCCGTTTTATTTCAGCATCAATGGAACGTTTTGACATTGATCTATAGATGAAGGGTTTTGCAATTACAGGGGTGATTATGGTAGTAAGAAAACCAATTGCAATTACAACTGAAAATAATGTTGCATCTATCAACCCCATTGAATACCCAATTGATGCAATAGCCATTTCCACCATTCCTCTGCCATTCATAAGACATCCAATTGCAATGCTTTCATGATTTGAGAATCGTGTAATTTTTGCTGCAAGAAATCCCCCTACAATTTTTGATGCCACTGCTACAGATAACAATGCCAGAAGAAGTGGAATTGAATTTGTAAGCGACATTAGATTAAACTCCATACCTATGAAAACAAAAAAGAGTGGTGCAAAAAATCCAAATGTGATTCCAGAGATTAACTTAGAATTATGATGATGTATTTTTTCTCCCCAAAAGTTACTGCCAAAAATCAACCCAGCAAAAAAAGCGCCAATAATAAAATGAAGATTGAAATAATGAGCAAACAGTGCAACTGAAATTCCAAGCGATAAAAGAATTGCAACACTTGATTCTTTGGTTTTAAGTTTTTGAATTAGTGGCTCTACTCTTTCAGAGGTAATGTTTGTCTTTTTCATTACAAAAACTACTGTTGCCAATACAGCAAAAAAGATGGTAATTTTTGCACCCATTAGTCCTACTTCGGTATAATCAAATGCAGTTTGACTACCTGTTGGATATAACAGAATTAATGAAAATACAATCATGGCCATAATGTCATTGATTAGTGCTGCAGTTATCACAGTAGTTCCGATTTTGCTCTTTAGGATTCCAAATTCCATAAGAATCATGGAACTTACAGGTATTGCAGTAATTGAAAGCAACAAACCTACAAAAAGTGATTGCACTTGTCCCAAAGCAAAAAGCATGCTTACATGATACCCAGCTACAAACGGAATTGTAAAGCTGACAATTGCAAGCAAAAATGCAGATTTACTTGATTTTCTAATTTCACTTAGTTTTAGTTCCAATCCTGCCATGAATATCAAGAAAAATACTGCCACATTTGCAAGAATAACCATGGAATCATCAGGCTCAAGAATTGCTAAAAGGGAGGGGCCCAAAATCACCCCTGCCAACAATTCCCCAACTAAAGCAGGTTGTTTTATTCGACGAAACAGTTCTCCCAGTATTCTTGCTGACGCTAATGAAAGTACAATTGTCAACAGCAGATGTTCTATTTGCAACTAGCATTTACTTTGCATTGCTGATTAAATCATCAGTTTTTTTGTAAAAAACAGCATCCGGTTTAAATATCAAATTAGAGGGTTTTGGGTTATCAGTTACAAGACAGATGCAGTCTTTTGTGAATTATCACAGAAGAAAAACTACGTATCTTTTATTAGCATAGAAACAATCCGGCCAACATGGCAGATAAATGCAAAACACGTGGAAATGATTTAGAGCATTCCTGTTTAACGCATTGCTCAGAAAAATGTCTATTTGTCAATATTCAACACAATTAATCCATTTACAACATACCAATTGAAAATTGGTTTTAAAACTACAGGATATAATGCGTTTATAAAAAATAAAAAAAGAGTATGGCTTACGCCAAACTAAGATTAATCGTGGTGGCATTAGTGATGGTGTTTGCCACAGGAGAATGTTTTTTGGCAATCTCTCCTGCAAGAACCGTATATCCATAATTCAATAAAGCATTGATGACATCAGAAGCATATCTTTTGGAATTTGCAAGACCTCCGCCACGCCTTGACTGAAACCCATATTTTTCAGGAATCTGTTTTGCATAGTTTAGAAAATAATGTCTCCCACTTCCAGCTTCAATTCTGATCAAATCTTTGAGGTTTGTCTTTGAATCTATTTGCACATTATAATTTTCTAGTGTTGTAATTCCATCTTGTAATTCTGAATTTTCCAAAGACTTGAAGAAATTAATTTGTGATTGAATCTTTTCTTTTAGAATCCATTTTTGTAAATGCAATACTTTGACAGGATTCCTAAACGTATCATATTGCGCTATACGATATTTTGTGGCAATGTTTGAAACCATTCCACCATTCATAAAAGAAACAGGATTACCGTAAGTGTCAGTTAGAATCACATTTACATTATTTTGATTCAGCAGAGAGATTGCCTCAGTGGAAAGATATCCTTTTCCAGAAATTACAATTTTCTCATATGGTATTTTTGAGACAAACCATTCTTCTTTATCTGAGAGTCCAGTGATGTCGTTAGAACCGTTTTTTAGAACTAGGTGATTGTTTTTGAGGCTAATTGAGACACCATAACCTCGTAAAAGTTTGACATTGTAATGATTTCGCTTTCCTTTATTGGTCATGGATTAATTACAGTAAAACTTTTTTCTGCTCTTGTTCCAATATCAAATGGTTTTTCAAATGAAATTTTTACTGTATAATTTCCAGCTTCATTAAGTGCAATATTACCATAAGATCTACCATATGTTTTCATTGCATCTAAAACAAAATCAGTTGGAATTGTTTTTGCACATCCCGGAATAAAGCCATCATTTCCATTAGTTGTTTTATTTATTGGAAAAACAGCATGTATTCCACCGCATGGAGACCCAAATCCAGATAGAATATATGAAAATGAGAATGATTCCCCAAGTAGATATGTGTCTTTTAGACCAGTAATTTCTATTGTATAATGTTCAGGTTTTACCATTTGTAACATTGGTTCTTGCCCATTTATCCCAGTAAAGAAAATTCCAAAAACTATTGCAGTAATTATTGTTATTCCAATTATACCCAGAACAAAAATATTCACATAATTATTTTAGAATTTTACATCTTAAGCATTACGACAGCATAGCATGTTTTCTTGCTCAAAGTGGGGGGATACCATTTTTACTCTCTGTCTATGTATTCGTCTATTCCAGGAGGTTGTGGTGCAAGACCCTTTCTCTTTCTAATTTCTGCAATTGCAGTGGCAGCTATGGATTTTGGAAGTTCTGTCCATGCCTTAAAGGAAGTATTCCAAGTTGCACGTCCAGCTGTCTGACCTCTCATCTCTTCTGAAAGCGTGAATGTTTCAGATGCTGGAATTTCACCAGTGATAATACTAGCAGCTCCTTTTTGTGCCATGTCAAGTACTTTACCACGTTTTCCAGATAGAACAGTAGCAACGTTTCCTACAAGATCAGTTGGAACTCTAACTTCAATTGCAAGCATTGGTTCCAGTATTGTGACTCCGGCAGTCAAAAGTGCACCCATGCAAGCTCGTCTAGATGCAGGACCTAGTTGAGACAGACCTCTGTGTGCACTGTCCTCGTGAGGAACAAAATGAGTAAAAGTGAATTTGCAGTCCCTCATTTGCTCTTTGCATAAAGGACCTTCTTTCATAACTTCTTCAAATCCAGAGTTAATAGAATCAGTTGATTCTTGAACAAATTGGACACCTTTTGTTCCGTTAATCATAACGTTTCCACGTGGGTCTAATTTCATAATTCTCTTAATTGTGTCAGTATCCCAGCCAGCGCCCTTGAGAAGATCAGAGACTACCTTTTTGTCTTTCATGTCGCTGATTTCACCAGTTCTAAGCATGTTTGCAATTGCTGGCTCCAATGGTTCAACTTTCATGAAAATCTTGTTATGTCTGTTAGGAGATTTTGACATTATTGGCTCACATTTGCCTTTGACAGTTTCTCTGTAATTGATAAGTGGCTCAGATGTAACAATTTCTACTTTAGCGTCTTGAATACGGTGAGTAGCTACATCAAGGTGCAGTACACCCATTCCAGCAACAAGTGTCTCACCTGTCTCTTCATCGATTTTTACTACAAGGTTAGGATCCTCAATTGTTAGTTGTTTTAGAACTTCAACAAGCTTTGGCAAGTCTTTTGGATGTTTTGGTTCAATTGCAACTTGAACGACAGGTTCTGAAACATATTTGACTCCTTCAAACATCGGTATGCCTTTAACAGATGAAAGTGTATTTCCTGCTCTAGCTTCAGTTAATCCCAATAATGCAGGAATGTTTCCAGCACCAAGTTCATTAACTTGTTCTCTTTGGTTGCCCATGAAAAAGTTGACAGATTGAACTCTGCCTTCTCGTTTGGAATCTATAATGTTAATTGTTTGTCCATCTTTTATTGTTCCTGAAAACAATCTGCCAATTGCAACAGGTCCTGCTGCAGGATCTAATACCATGTTGACAACCATCATAATTGTCGGGCCATCATCACTGCATGCCAATAGTGCTTTTCCAATATCAGATTCAAGATCACCTTTCCAGATTTGTGGAATTCTGTATTTTTGAGCAATGTGTGGTGGTGGAACGTGCTTAACTACCATTCCCAAGACTGCATCAGCCAGGGGAGCTCTTGCTACCAAGTCTTCGACTTTTTCATTTTTGTATGCGTCAATAACATCTTTGAATGTAATTCCTTTTTCTTTCATTATATCTACATTAAATGCCCATTTGTCTTTGGCAGAACCAAAGGTCACACTAGCATCTTGTATGGATACTTTCCATTTTTCTTTGTATTCGGGCTCTGCATAGGTGTCAACTAGCTGATTAAAGTTGGAGACCACACCTGCAAGTGTTTCTTGCATTTTTTCAGGGGTTAAACGTAATTCTTTGATTAGTCTGTCTACTTTGTTGATAAATAAAACAGGTCTCACTCTTTCTTCGAGTGCCATTCTTGTTACAGTTTCTGTCTGAGTCATGATTCCTTCAACGGCATCACAGACAACTGTTGCTCCATCAATTGCCCTAAGACTTCGAATCACCCTTCCACTAAAGTCAACGTGTCCAGGTGTATCAATCATGTTAATGACAAACTCTTTGTCTTTTTGTGTAAAGTGTAATGTTACGTTTGCTTGGTAAATTGTAATTCCTCTTGCCTGCTCTTCTTTATCAAAATCCATTGCCAGTGCTTTTCCAGCAGCGGATGGTGCAATGATTCCGGAATTTGCCAAAAGGCTATCACTCATAGTAGTCTTTCCGTGATCAACATGTGCAATTACACCAAAGTTACGAATCTGATCTTTATTTTTGATGATCTTTAGCACTTCAACTGTTGACTTGAATTTTGCCATATTCGCAAACCCAATTATTCAGCTATTAAATCTTATGAGAAAAATTAGATCAGTAGATCATTTTATCACTTACGTTACGGAGTTTTTTTGATAAAACAAAATGACAATCTTTTTGTCGTCTTTTTTTAGCCTCAAAAAGTGGCAATAATTGAGAAAAATACACATAGTAAAGTAGTTGTGAAATCTTGTTTTTTGATTCAAACGTTGGATGGAGTACATGCAATCCAAGATTTTTTAAATTCTTTACAAGTTGTTTGTTATGAGAATTTTTTTCTTCAAAAATTATTACAGTGTCATCTTTTTTCACAGAAAATAACTCCATATGGGAAAACTGTTCTATTCTCTCAAAATGAACATCATATCCAAGAATCTCGTAAAATTTTGCTGCACAGTACATTGCAATTGGAAAAGTATGCATAGAACCTAAAACAAAAAGCCTTTTTCCAAATTTTGATTTTTTTGCATCAGATAGTGCCTTTTGGAAGATTCTAGGATTATTTGGAATCAATATTGGTTTTACCAGGGAAATACATGTCAAAGCACTTTCCAAAAAGCTGATACTCCCAGCAGTAAATACATCAGAGTTGGGAGAAGTCAATATCAAAGAGGAATTGCAAACATTTGCCAATCTGCTGCGAGGTCGTGATGTGATTGCTATTGATTTTTTAGCCATTTTTGCGACTTTGATATTAGATATTGTGTTTCCGGATATCGAAACAAGATATACTGTCTTATTTTTTGGAATATTTTTTGATTTTATCAAATCAAGTGGATCAAATGACTTTGTCAAATGATCAGAAAACACTTCGGCCAGTATTGCAGATACAAATGAATCACCGGCACCAGTAAAGATCACATTTTTTTGCTGGGTTATTGAAATTGGTTTTTGCGGACGGAATGAATGCAGGAATTGCGGTTGAGCAAAAACATCTTTTTCATATGCTTCCAAGGTCAGCATAAAAATCATCAAACTATCACACATATTAGAAAAACGGTCTGGTTTTGATTTTTATAACGAATGTTTAGGGATAATGCGTGGAAATTTCTGTAGGGCATACGCCGGATTCAGATGATGCATTCATGTTTTATGGAATGTTTACAGGAAAAGTTACGTCTCCAGATTTTACTGTAAGACACGTAATTGAAGACATTGAAAAATTAAACAGGAAGGCAACAAACCCGGAGCTAGACGTCACAGCGGTTTCTGTTCATGCTTGTGCTTACATTCCTGGATACACTATTTTGAGAAGCGGTGGAAGCTTTGGCATAGGATATGGCCCAATTGTTACGGCAAGAAAGCAGATGACAATTGATGAGATTAAAAAATCCAAAATCGCAATACCTGGAAAAATGACATCTGCATTTTTGCTGCTTCAGTTAATGATAGGCAAATTTGATTATGTTGAAATGAATTTTAGCGATATTCCAGAGGCAGTAAGAAAC
>DASSYQ010000071.1:0-30018 GCA_035703205.1 Nitrosarchaeum sp. | reverse complement strand
CTCATTATGGTTGGTATAATTTCTGCCTCGAGAATAGCTGCACATTGGAATGAAAAACTTGCTGAAGATATTATGAAGTTTTTGCCATTTAATTTGTTATTTACATTACTTTTGAATCCAAATTTGGACTTTGATAAAATAGTTAATGCAGTTCATAATTTTCCACCAGTGATGCTAGAGTTAACAATTTTCATAGCATTTCTTGGAGTCTTGGAAGCAATACTCAAATTAATTTATTTTACCGTACATAAAATTCGACATTCTTCAGATAAAGGAAATCTTCCAATTGAATCTAGTTGACAATATCACTAAATTTTCTCATATTCAAGTGATGTATAATTAATGAATCAATAAAATTAATGAACCTGATTTTTAATTTTGATATCCAAGCACAAATTTGATGTTTGTTATGTAACAAGAAATTAGAATTAACATATTCTTTAATATGAAAAAAAATATTGCTCTATATTGAATAAGAAAGAAGCGGGAAGATTTACAGCTTTTAGACAAGAATACCTGTCAGAGGGTGACAGACTAGCCGAAGTCATGTGCGGTGTGATAATGGTTCTAGTCATGATTGGTTATCTGAAATTATCTCTAAGTCGTGGGGAAGATATTGAAATGAAAAATACATTGATCCTAATACCTCTTGGTTGTAATGCTGCTTGGGGAATGATAGATGGTCTCATGTATGTTTTGATAAACTTGATTAGACGAGGAAAAATTTACAGATTATCACAGTCAATCAAATCTAAAAAAGATCAGGAAGATGTCCAAACTTCAATTGAAGAGGATCTGAGTTCCACCGTTGTTGATTCATTAAAGGAAGAAGACAAGGAGAAATTATCTGATGAGATATTAAAACGCGTAGATCCAACTAAAATAGAAAAACCAGAATGGATTACAAAAAAAGATTTGGTTGTAATACTGTTCACATTTCTTCTTGTTGTTTCTACTGCTATTCCACTCATAATTCCGTTTATTATCTTCGACGATCTCATACTGGCTATCAGAATCTCTTTCATAATTGGACTTGGCATGTTGTTTTCAATTGGATATATGTGGGGTAAATATGCATCAAGAAACAAGATTCGCTCAGGTATTGCAATGATGATAATTGGGAGCATAATAGTTGGCATAACTCTGATACTAGGTGGTTAAGTAATTAGCAAGAAGAAAATATTTTCCAATTGTAATAGAATTTATCTCTTATTATTGATTTTAACACGAATTTAAAGACTATTTTCAAAACTGAAAAATCACCAAAACATTTTAGTTCTGAATTTAGTTTTCACTCACATTCAATAAAAGATAAAAGGAGTTCTCTTTTGTTAAAATCTATGAGTCGAACTTGTACAAAATGTAAAAACCATATTCCAGATAATGAAGAGCTTGATATTGTTGCTGAGAAATATCCTCTTTGCAACAAATGCTGGGCCGAATGGAAAGAATACCGCGTAATGGTAATGAATGAAATGAGACTTGATATGTCTATGTTAGATCATAGAAAATTACTAAAAAAACACGAAAAAATATTTGCTGGTGTACTTTCTCCTGAGGGAGAAATAGTAGACTATACAAACGAAGACAATAGAAAACCAGATAAACTTCCAGGCACCTAAATCTTCAAGTATTTTTTTGCGTTATCTGGAATAACTATCATTAATTTTCTTTTTTGCTCTGCATCAAGATCATTAATTATTTTTCTGATTGTTTGAGCAAGAATGTCTTTTTCTTTATCCTTTAACGTTAAGAATATCTCTAATATTCCATCTAAATTAAACGTGATTAATTTTTGTGGAAATTTAGAAATTTCATTGATATAGCCAGAAAATAACATACTTCGTTGTTCTTCTGATAAGGTAGTTAAGATCTCTAGCCATGTTTTGAAAAGTTTTGCAAAGTTTGGAAAGGGAATTGTAGGTCCAGCTTCTAGAGCATTATTGATGATCTCTTTTTGCTCTGTGTCTGCCATTGAAAAAAATTCCATCATTCTTTTTTTCAAAACAGGTATTCTGAGAAAATCTGGAAGATTTGCCAAGATTACTATGATGTTTCCTGCATAATTTGGTCCTGTCAACGAACAATTCTATTTTTAATTGAATATTAAATCATCTGACAACACTTCAGCTTAAATAAACGAAATTAAAGTTCGAGAATATGACTTCAACTGTTGTAGTTGGTGGATTTTTTGGAGATGAAGGTAAAGGAAAGATCATCTCATATTTAGCAATGAAAGATAATCCAAAAATTATTGTTCGTGGTGGTGCAGGTCCAAACGCAGGTCATACAATTAGAGATGGTGATAAAACATACAAAGTCCGAATGCTGCCAAGTGGATTTCTTAATAAAAATGCTAAAGTGATGATTGGTCCAGGAGTTGTCATTAACCCAGATGTATTATTAAAAGAAATTCGAGATTTTGATGCCTCTGGTCGTTCATTTATTGATAAACATTGTGGAATTATTGAATCTGATCATCTACTACGTGATTCCAAAGGCGAATTAAAAGAAAAAATCGGCAGTACCGGCTCTGGTACAGGTCCTGCAAATGCAGACAGGGCGATGAGAATTTTGAAACTTGCAAAAGACATTGAATCTTTATCTTCATTAATTGTGGATGTTCCTGCTGAAATCAACTTAGCACTTTCATTAAATCAAAATGTATTGGTTGAAGGAACTCAGGGTACTTTCCTGTCTTTATGGCATGGCACATATCCATTTGTAACCTCAAAAGATGTCACTGCATCTGGAATTTGTGCTGATGTTGGGCTTGGACCAAAAAAAGTTGATGAAGTAATTGTCGTCTTCAAATCATACGTTACGCGTGTTGGAACAGGACCATTAGCAAAAGAACTTACGCTTGCAGAAGCTGAAGACAAAGGTTGGTCTGAATTTGGAACTGTAACTGGTAGACAGAGGCGTGCAGCTGATTTCGATTTTGATTTAGCTAGGCGTGCAATCATGCTCAACAGTGCAACTCAAATTTCTATCACAAAACTAGATGTTATATTTCCAGACTGTGCAGGCAAAACATCTTTTGAAGAACTTTCACAGGATGCAAAATCATTCATAAATAATATTGAAAATAAATTAAACACGCCTGTGACAATAATTGGAACAGGACCAGCCATCAATGAAATAATTGATAGAAGAAAATAGGCTGGAAAATTTTGGGGTAAGTTTAATTTAGTATAACATAAAAAAATAACTGTGGATAAATTACCTCGTTACATTGAAGTCTCTTCCACGTTGGAGTTTTCTAGATTAGTTTGTGCTCTTGAACGTGCACCACGCGTATCATTTCTTCATGAACATAATGGAAGAAAAGTTTTATCTGTTCAAATGGATATACTAAAAGAAAAACCAATCGTCTATTATACACCATTTGAACATAATGGTCACTACATTTGTTATGGACTAAAAGGTGGAAAAGAAGAATCTGAAATTGTAAATTCTACATCAGATGCAAGTAAACTATATTCTCCCATTGTTAGAATAAAATCTCTTCCTGACGCATTGAAACCTGGAAATGGAACTGCTGACAGATATCAGCCTATTGAACTTGAAGATTTATCCAGTCTTGCAAAACTCACTTGGGGTTTTGAAGAAATTCCATTTCCATTGTTTTTATTCCCGCATTCTGATAAATGGCTTGTCGGAGTTTTTATGAATTTTAGTGAAGAAGGAACATCTTATTTCTGCCATGTAGTTCTTGATTCTGATCCTGAAAAACCGTTCTTAAAATTCACAACTAATAATAATACTGAACCTTCATTCGTAGAAAATCCATCGGAACATGGTTATTCCTATATCAAAATTATAAAACTAAAAGATACACATCCATTAGTTGATTATGGCCACCTTCAAAACTAGACTCTCTAATATCTCAAAGAGTAATGGTAAAATTATTCTTGCTAATGACTATGATTCCTCTGTTAGTAATTTAGAGGTAAAAACCATACAGAACATCAAAAAATTACATCCATATTTGTGTGGGATTAAACTAAATTTTCATTTACTACTGCCACTTGGTTTCAAAGAAATTTCTAAAATCAATAAAACTGCTCATGATTATGGATTACAAACAATTGCCGACATTAAATTAAATGATATTGGAAATACCAATAAAGTTACTACCGATCATCTTTGGCATTTAGGATTTGACGCAGTAATTGCTAATCCGATTATGGGATTAGATAGTCTAAAACAATTGGTAAAATCTTCTCACAAGGAAAACAAAGGCGTCATCACATTATGTCATATGAGCGCACCTGAAGCTAAATTGTCATATGATATGGAAATCAATATGGGTAAAAAACAACAACTCTATCAATTGTTTTTAGATTGGGCTGTTGTTTCTAAGGTTGATGGAATTGTAGTTGGTGCAACATTTCCGAAAATTATTCAATATTGTAATAAAAAAGCAGGTGATAAATTAGATATATTTTCGCCAGGCATTGGCACTCAAGGAGGAAATGCCAAAGAAGTAATCTCTGCTGGAACTGATTATCTAATTGTAGGCAGAACAATACTTAATAATAAAAATCCAATATCTGTTTTAAAAGAGTTACAACTACAGAGTTTTGTTAAGTAATATTTTTGATTTGGTCAAGATTGATTTTGCATTATCAAATGTTGTTTTCTCCATAGCTGTTTGATAATCCATCCAAGTATAATTGAGATGTTCATGTGAGATTGAGACTTCTTTAGTCTTTGTCTCTGCTAAGAAAAATACAACTTTCTTGTGTACTAATTCTCCCTGATACTGAAAATTATATTCTATCCATTCCTCAAAATTATCTAAAAACGTAATATCTGTTATTCCTGTCTCTTCACGTGTTTCTCTTATGGCTGTCTGATGAGTTGTTTCACCTTTTTCCATCTTTCCTTTAACAAAATCCCAATGACCTGACGGATAATGCAATAACAAAAATAAAATTTCTGAATTCTCTTTTCTAAACAATACTACTCCTGCAGAAGTTTCTTCTATCATTCCTTATTATTTCCCTAGTCTTCTTTTTCTTTCTTGGAATGTCCTAATTGCCCTCATCAAATCAATTTTTCTAAATTCTGGCCAAAATATGTCCATAAAAATTAATTCACTATACGCACTTTGCCACATAAGAAATCCACTTAATCTTTTTTCACCCGATGTTCTTAAAATCATATCTGGTGATGATTGTGGTAAATGCGATGTATACAAATTAGATTCAATTTCTTTTTTGCTTATGTCATCAACATCAAGAGATCCTTCTTTGATCTTCTCAGCTATTTTCTTCACAGCATCAACTAACTCGTTTTGTCCTCCATATGCTAATGCAATATTGAGGAAATGATTGTCATAATTCTTTGTTGCATCATCTAATCGTTTTAGGATCTCTTTTATTGAATCAGGTAATAGTTCTATTCTGCCAATTCCTTTAACTCTCATTTTGTTTTTATGAATTCTAGGATCATTGTACAATTTTTCTAGCCTCATGCGAATCAATTCATAAAGATGCTCTAATTCTTCATCATCTCTATCTAGATTTTCTGCTGATAATGCATACAATGTAATTATTTTGATATCAAATTCCTCACACCAATCAAGAAGATTTTCTACTGCATCAGCCCCCTTCCAGTGCCCTGTTTTCGGAATGGTAAGGTGTCTTTTTGCCCATCTTCTGTTTCCATCCAAAATCAAGGCTAGATGATTTGGAATATCTCCACCGCGTATTTCATTTTCAAGTCTTTTTGAATAAATCCTGTATAAGCCAGATAACTGAAATACAGTGTCTTTTATTTTGTTAATGTCTAGTCACCACTAATAATTGATACATGCTAAGATGATATCAGTGTTTTTCAGGAATAAAGTTATTGCAAAAAATATTATTTATTCTAGTCTGAAACCATCTCTTGACGTTTATGTTTTCTATATTTTTTAAAGAGAATAGTAGCTGCAATCAAGGTAGCTGCAAGACCTGCTAACAAAGGTGGAACCAATGTAATTGAATCTACGCCAGGATTCATCATGATAATAATAAATTGAGATGTAATAGGATAAAGTGCACCTAGAACCACTAATCTTAGAATATCGCTAATTTGTCTTGGGACCCCTCCTATCCAGTTACTGAGCAGTATTCCTGCAAAAATTGCACCCAAACCCATCCATAAGATTGGTAATGCACCTGTAACAAATTGACCGATTATTATTTTATCTGTAAATATTGTAAGCAGATCTGAATCTTTTTCTACTAATTTCTGATCAACTGCATTAATTCCAGCTGGAACTGATGACAGAATTAACAAAATACCTGCAACCATAGTGAATATTCTGATAAAACCCATGGGTGTGGGTTTTGTCAAATTCGCCCATGCTCTATCTACATCAAAAGCTCTAATCAAAAATGCTGCACCTAAAATACTTACTAGCACTGCAAATATTTCTGCAGTATATCCAAAAATTGTCGCGACTCCTCCAATCAATAAAAGTATCCCTGGAACTCCCAAGAAAAATTTAGAATATTTTGAATCATAAGCTAACATTTTTAGATATTTTCCAAAAACAGCGTAGGAATATTCCACACTCCTACTTACTTTCATGATTACTCTTTGTACAGAAACAACTGGTAATACATTTTGAATAACTGGAATTACACTTTCGTCATCTTCGCCATCTGATACAATTACTACTCCATTTGCAGAAAATACCTCCAAAATTTTCTTTATTTCTATCAGAATTTTTTCATCTGCCTGTACTCCTCTTTCTTTAATTCCGGCTACAATTGCCACTTCGACTTGATACCCCTTACTTATCAGATCTTCATATGTTTTAATTGCAGCAAACATTGAATTGGAATCTGCATCTTCTGGATCTTCTAATGCTAATCTTTGCGCTGCATCAATACATGCATTTCTTCCAACAACTGGTGTTATGATACTTGCTTTTTCTCCTATGTCGTCATCTCTGTCAACACAAATTACTAGTAGTTTGTTAGCTGAGGATGCATTGACATCTTTTTCCACTTTCTCAGAGCTTTGTGACATTGTTTTTTCTAACTGTTGAATTGCTTTTTAACGATTTCCAACTTTTAAAAATATTATAATTCGGTTTTGAGCCTAACTATGGTCTTAATCCATCTGATTTGTTGATTAATTCCTGCGATTCTGACTTTAATGCTTCTATTTTTTGCATTATTTCATTATCTATTTGACCTTCTTTTAACATATTTGCTGCAACTTTGGTTTCTACAATATATGAGTTGAATTTTTTAAGAGCCTCCATATAGCTAATGTAGCTGTCTTGCCACTCTTCTGGTGGTTTAGATGTTACAAATTCACTAATTTGAGCAGTAACTTGTGATGACGTAACTTCAGTTATTGCAATATATTCATCAGGAGAAGTTTTTCCATCTAAAAGATTTTTAAATTCTGCATCGATGGATTCTCGTAAAACTTCATGAATTTTCTTTACTCCGTCAAGATAATTTTCATAATCTGACACTACCAAAGTAGATGGATTATCTTGAGGTATAACCCAAAAGAGAAAACTAGCAGCTGTAATTGCCGCTAAAATAATTATTGTAATTACAATCCCCTTTTTTGATGCCATTTTGTTAGTTTAGAATTATGGTGTTTATAACTGCTAAACCTCTCAAAATATGGTCTCTTATTGAATAATTATTAAAAAAAATCTATACAATTGCAATTCTTATTGGAAATATTAAAAAAATCACAATATTCATTGAAATTTTTTATAATACTTTGTTTTTAACATATTAAAAAATTTACACACATCTAGTCTATAGTTAAATAATTTTCACAGGCTCTTCCTAAATACCACCAAGTACGAGGTTTTCTAGAATGGTAGAAGCATATTGCGTAAAATGCAGAGCTAAAAGGGAAGTCAAAGATCCCAAAGAAACTAAACTAAAAAATGGGCGTCCTGCTGTAAAAGGCACATGTCCTAAATGTGGAACTAACGTCTTCCGAATAGGAAAGATGTAGGCCTACAAAATCCACACGATTCTCTTTTTCAAAAACCAATATAGGGTACAGTATACACAATTTTCCAGTGGCTAAATCCGATTACGAACATCTGCTTAAGCGAATTCAGGATAAATTAGGTGATACCAAAAAAGCATCTACTGCTAGGTTTGAACTTCCAGTGGTAGATGTAATGTGGGAAGGTCAAAAAACATTCCTGCGTAATTTCTCAGAGTTTCCAAAAGTTCTTCGTAGAGATCCTGATAAAGTCTTACAATATCTTTCCAAAGAATTTGCAGTTCCAGCTGAACGCTTGGGTGATAAAGCAATGTTTGTTGGCAGGAGAGCCCCTGATGACTTTACTCGTCTTTTTCAAATTTATGTTAAAGACTATGTAGAGTGTCATACTTGTAAAAGCCCTGATACTAAGATTCTAAAAGAAAATCGAATCTCTTTTTTGATTTGTGAAGCATGCGGTGCAAAATCAACTCTAAAAGGTAAATATGCATAATGCAATTCTCAGTTAAAACTACCGAATACCAAAAAAATTTAATGCTAAATATCTGTGATGTGGATCTTCTTGGAAAGGATATATCACAAAATGAGTTGACTATAACAATAAGCAAGAGCTATTACGGCGGTCAAATAATTGAAAAGGACGAAGCAAAAAAATTACTTGAAAATTCATCAATAATTAACATGGTTGGAAAAAATACTATATCTCTTTCATTAGAACTAGGAATAGGTTCTGAAAATGGAGTAAAAAAAATTTCTGGAGTACCTTTTTTGATTGTTTTTAAAATGTAGTGCCTTTAAATTACAAATAAAGAAATAACTATATTGATTAAATGAAATTATCTACTTTCAAATACATACACAATAAAGGAAATCTCTTTTATCTAGCATTTACAATAATGTTTGTTGTCCGATGATACCATGTCAGATGATCTCATGTCCGATGATTTACTGTATGATGATCTAAGTAGAAAGTTAGAATCAAAAGTTGACAGTAAATTAACTTCTAAATCCAAAAGGGGCGGTTTGGAAGATGGCTTCAAAAAAGGTAAAGTGATCAACGAAGTTTTAGACAAACCCACTGTTATGACACTTTACAAAATGATTAAAGATCATATTATTGCATATGTTAATGGACCTGTAAGTGCAGGAAAAGAATCAGTTCTTTTTTGGGCTGTTGATGAAAAAAATAACGATGTAGCATTGAAAATTTACTTGATAAGTACTTCAAATTTTAAAAAACGGGAACAATACATACTTGGAGATCCGCGATTCTCAAAATTGAAAAAGGGAACAAAAAATCTTATTTATTTATGGGCAAAAAAAGAACACAAAAATTTATCGCAGTGTTATAAATGCGGAATTCCGGTTCCAAGGCCACTTTATGTAACCAATAATGTGCTTGCTTTAGACTTTATTGGCGAAAATGGCTCCCCTGCAAAGATTCTTCTTGAATCCGAAGTTGATGAAAGTGATTATGCTCAAGCAATCTCAATAGTTACACGTCTATATCAAAAAGCTAAATTGGTTCATGGAGACTATTCTGAATACAATATTTTCAAGACTCCAAAAGGATTGGTTCTTTTTGATCTTGGTTCTGCAGTTGATCTGAGACACCCAAATGCTCAAGAATTTCTTAAAAGAGATATTAATAATATAACTCGCTTCTTCTCTAAGAGAGGAATTTCTGTTGAGGATCCAACCAAAATATTTGAGGATATTGTAAAATGAGCTTTGAAAAAATACTCCGAATTCCAAATGAACGAATAGGTGTGTTAATCGGCAAATCTGGAAATGTAAAATCTAAGATTGAACAACTATGTTATGTTACTTTGGATATAGATGGTGAAACCGGTGAAGTTTTTATCAGATCCAATGGTGATGTTGAGAACATCCAACCTTTCAAAGCTATGGAAATTGTTACGGCAATAGGTAGAGGGTTCTCTCCTGAAAATGCAATGAGTTTACTAAAGGGTGAAAATACATTACATGTGATCGATTTGAGAGAATTTGCAGGAAAATCAAATGCAAATATTGAAAGGATAAAAGGGAGAATTATAGGAGAAGGGGGTAAGGCAAGAAAAAATATGGAAAATTTAACTGGCAGTCACATCTCTGTTTATGGAAAGACCGTTTCAATAATTGGTGATACCACTAAACTAAGATTAGTTGTAGATGCAATAACTTCAATATCAAATGGTAGCATACATGGTGCAGTTTATAATAAATTAGAAGCAGCAAACAGAAAAAACAAAAAAGAAAAAATGCAATTATGGGAAAATCAAGATGTCTTCTATTAAAGAAAAATTTAATCAAATCTCACCCAGTGAGTTTTTTTATAGGAATAGAGATTTAGCTGGCTTTAGTAACCCCACGAGATCACTATACACTGCTGTTAGAGAATTTGTAGAAAATGCATTAGATGCATGTGACCAGAAAGGAATTCTTCCGGAAGTTCACATGTCAATAAAAGCAGTTGATCCAGAAAAACCTGATCCAAAACCATACATTCTAACCGTCAAAGATAATGGACCTGGAATTGAGTCAAAACATGTTCCATTGGCATTTGGAACCGTACTTTATGGTTCTAAATTTGGATTAAAACAGGCACGAGGTATGTTCGGTCTTGGAGCAACCATGGCAATTTTGTATGGTCAGATTACTACAAACAAGCCAGTTTCAGTAAAAAGTTCAACTGATGGAAAAATTCAAGATGAATTTGAATTGATATTGGATATTCAAAAAAATAAACCTGTGATTCTCAAACATACTACCAAAGAAGTAACAAAACGAGGTCTTTCAGTTAGCATTTGTTTAGAGGGTGATTATGCAAAGGCAGGTTCAAAAATTAAAGATTATGTTTACGAGACATCTCTGATTACTCCATATGCAACAATAACTTTTGATGATCCTAAGGGTGAAAAATTCCATTATTCTAAAATTGTAAATGAAATGCCACCTCCACCCACAATAATTAGACCTCATGCACATGGTATTGATGTTGAAACAATTAGACGAATGATGGTTGAATCACAATTTGAGATTCCAAATATTGATGATGCTATGGTTGAAAAAGTTAGAAAAGATTTGGGATTGGCAAAAAATAACCTTTCATTTACTGGAATAATGGATAAAGCAAAAAAACGTTGGAAAACTCTTTCTAGACCTGTAAGAGTTGTAATTTCTTTGATGTCATTTCTTAAAATGGATTTTGACAAACTAAATAAAATTAGAATTGAGGATATTGATGTACCAAATAAAAAATTATACTATTGGGATTTTGGTGATTCACAATCTAAATCAGTAGATATGGATTCTGAAAGTCCATACTATAAACAATTGACTGGTACTGTGCAAGGAGAAACACTAACTACATTTTTGACAAAAAGATTTCAAAGAATAGGTCCATCTACTGCTGTTAAATTTGCAGAATTTGCAGGTTTCAAACCAGAAAAACGAATGGGCACTATGACCAATGAAGAATTAGTAAAACTTAGTGATTCGTTACAAAAATTTGAAGATTTTCTTTCGCCAGATCCAAGTTGTCTTGCACCTCTAGGAGAAGAACCACTTGAAAAAGGTATGAAGAAATTCTTCAAGCCTGATTTCTGCGCAGTAATTCAACGTCCAGCTTCCGCATATTCTGGATTTCCGTTTATTGTGGAGATGGGTATTGCATATGGTGGCGAAATACGTCCAGGTGGCCCACATGTATATCGATATGCCAATAGAATCCCATTACTTTATGATGAGGGAAGTGATGTAGTTCTAAAGGTAGTTAATGACACTGATTGGACTAGGTATAAAGTCAAAGGTGATCCACCATTTGTCATTGTAACTCACATCTGTTCTACTCGAATACCTTACAAAACAGTCGGAAAAGAAAATGTAGCAGACAGACAAGAAATAGAACGTGAATTAAGATTAGGACTGCAGTTTTTGTCTAGAAAACTTGCTGCATACATGTCTAAGAGAGGTCAAGCAGAGATGGCAAAAAAGCGAGCAAATCTATATGCAAAATATCTTCCATTAATTGCACAGTTTTGTACAGAACTTGCTGGAAAGACTAAAGAACCAAATTATAAGAAATTATTAGAAGAGGAGATTATAGTTGACGACAAACAAAGCTAAAGATCGTAAGCAGAAAGCAAATGAAAAGCAGCAAAATATTATAGATGCTCTAAAAGATCATGGTGCCAAAGTCTACGGTGATTTAGAAAATGGACAATTCCCAAAATTCTCTATTCCTAGCAGATCTGTTAGTAATATTGTATATGACAAAAAACTTCGACAATATATTTTGGGAAACTCGGCTGCACTTCGAAGTTCTAGAAATTCTTCACAATTAAGATCATTTACACAATTAATGTGGTTAGCATTTTTTGCCAACAGATTAACACATGAAAAAAAATCATCTACGTTAAGAGATGTCTATTATTCCTCTCAGGCATTTGCAATTGAGTTCGAAGATCAGTCGGAGTCTGATAATATCATCGTAGATTTGGAGGCTGTACTATCAAAACCACGTGAAGACTTTCACATATTTCCTGAAGAGAGAAGTTCTATTTTTGGAGATTTGAATATAGAGTATACAATTCCTGGTTATGAAGGAAAAAAGATGAACCTGTCTAATCATCCCGACGGTTATGCAATAGGTCCAAGCTTAACTACTGCAGAATTGGTAGATACAAGTGCTGAAATTGTAATTGCTATTGAGAAAGGTGGTCTATTTACAAGATTTGTAGAAGAGCAAGTTGATAAGAAATTCAAATCTATTATCATTAATACTGGAGGACAAGCTCCACGTTCCACACGAACGCTTTTGAAAAGACTACATGATGAAATGGGATTACCCGTGATAGTTCTTACGGACGGTGACGTGTATGGAGAACATATCGCAATGGTAATAAAATCTGGATCCGCAAATGCCGCACATCTAAGAGAATTGACAGTTCCTGATGCAAAATGGGTTGGTGTATGGGCTACAGACATTGAAAAATTCAAACTTCCAACAATTCCAATGACAGAATCTGACATTAAACGATGCTATGATCTGCAATCTGATCCGCGATATCAAGAAGGCATATGGAAAAAAGAACTGGATGTGTTTCTTAAAATAAAAAGAAAAGCAGAATTAGAGGCATTTTCAAAATACGGCTTGACAAACATTACTGATAAATATCTTCCACAAAAATTAGAACTCGCAAAAAGTTTGTGATTATTTTATTCTTAGTGTAAGTACACCGTTTCTATATTTGAAATCAATAATCTGCATTTCATTTGATCCTTCTATTGGCACTTCTTTTGAAAAACCCATAGAGCCACGAATATACAAAATTCCATCAATTAATCTGACTGCTATCTTGTCTTCTGGTCCTGGAACCTCAGCTACAAAGACAAAATCTCCTTCCCCTTTGATAAGATCATAAACCCAATTTTTTGTTTCTTGTTCTCTTGTACTATATACTGGTTTTTGTTCTTTGGTCATTTTTTTAAGAACGTGAACCCAATAAAACATTGTAATTGCAGCACCGCCAATTAGGATGAAACTGACAAATCCTGAACCTGATCTTTGAGTCATTACATAAATAATTCCAAGAAATAATATCACCATAATTGGGATTACAAAATTTAATGACTGTTCATTTGAATATGTTCCCTTGTAACTTGCCAAGTAGTTCGATTTGACTTTGACCAAATATAAAGTATCTTTGGTTTTTATTACCATTTTTTTGAAATTCATCTAAATGACTAGTGATAATAAAACTGGTAAACTTACTATGAAGGATATAGTTTTGAAAGGCTCAATTATTGCAGTAATTGTCACTGTTCCGTCAATTGTATCTTTTGTGATATCTTGGTTAATTCTTGATGATCTAATTCAAGCCGCAATTATAGGTGCCGTGATTCACTTTATTGCAATGGGATTCTCACTAAAAATATCAAAAAAATTATTGGTAAAAAAAGATTCATAATCCTTTATTTGGCCAAGTATCATTTTAAAAATGATGGATATCTCTAGAGTTGAAAATGATCTCATTTCGGAAATAAAATTAAATCCATTACAAGCAAAAATCTTTCTTTTAGTCACATGTTATGGAAAAATGACTCCTTCTAAAATTGCAGAAAAACTAAAGATTTCTACTGATGATGCATTAAACACTGCCAAGGCACTTATGTCGTTGGGGGCTTTCATAGATATTTCTGAAACTGAGTTTGAGGCAATGCATCCTCGATTTACTGCTGTAAACATGTATAGAAAATTATGCGAACGAGAAAATATTGAATTTAAACGAAATAAAATTGTAGACAATATAGGAGTAATTCTGGAAAAACCATATGATGATGCAAGAACTAAATAATACTAATGTCTGGTGAACAGCATTGAGTATTGATACCGAATCATGCAAGCATCAACCAGTGTATTACGGTGTAGTTAACATCAACATAGACGAGAGAACCATAGGTTCAGTTGATGTCTGGAGATGTGGTGTATGTAAAAAACGATTTTGTGAGGAAAAACAGCTTGGAATAGAGGAATTGGCAGATTTGGTAGGAATGCCAAAAATTGATCCTGATGCAAAATGGGGTGTCACTGTATGTAAATTACAACAGGGAAAATACAAATGGAAATTGGTCAAACTAAAAGAAAATTCTGAAATTAAACATGAGTGTTTGGATGAACAAATTATTCCTCTCAAAGTAAAAGATTTCAAAGTTGAAGATGATCAACACTGGAGCTTTTTGATAGACGATAATGTTAACAAAGCTGTAGAAATCTAAATGAATCTCAAAGTTCACATAAATAATGTTCATGGAAGCCAAATGGCAGCCAAAATTACTGGCACCTTTACCATTGACTCTCACTCTTTTCGATTCACTGCAATTGCATTTGGACGAATTGGTGGTCAAAATATAGGTGCGAAAATCTCCAAAATCACTGAAAAAGAACTAGAGAAGCTAGGCTACAACGTAGATGAAGTGATAACTTCATTACAATCTAATCTTCTTCAAGGTGATCTTACTTTGCCAGAAGGATTGAAAAGAGAGTCTTTCGTTGACGATTAGAATTCAGCTTCTTCCAAAGCCTTTGCACATGAACAGCTTCTCGTTTTTGGAATTTCATTAATTAAATCAACAAGAACCTTTTTTGTCCTCTCCACATTTTTTGATAATGTCTCCAAAACTTCTTTGGCAGTAACTGGCTTTTCTGCCCATACGTCATAATCTGTTACGGTTGATATTGATGCATAGCACATTTGAGCTTCTCTTGCAAGTTGACATTCTGGAACTAGTGTCATCCCAATAATATCTGCTCCAGTAGTTCTGTAAAATTTTGATTCTGCTTTGGTGGAAAATCTTGGACCTTCAATGCAAACATACGTACAATCTTTGTGAATGTGGAGATTTTGTTCTTTTGTAACTTTAAGAATCGATGATTGTAATTCAGGACAAAATGGATCTGCTACAGAAATATGAATGACTCTTCCATTCTCTGAAAATGATCCATTTCTTGATTTAGTAAAGTCCAAAAATTGTGTTGGTAGCGCAAAATGCCCTGGTTCTACCTCCTCTTTCAAACTTCCAACTGCAGAAGGTGCAATTATTCTTGTAATGCCCAATTCTTTGAATGCCCAAATATTGGCTTTGTAGTTTATCATGTGCGGTGGAATTGTATGTTTTTTCCCATGTCTTGGCAAAAATGCAATTTTTCTTCCTTTGAAAATTCCGACAGTAATTGAATCCGATGGTCTTCCAAATGGTGTATCTATTGTAATTTCTTTGGCATTTTCTAGCATTCCTGAATCATAAATGCCTGTCCCACCAAAAATTCCAATCTCTATATCTTTTTCCATTAGTATCTGACCAGTGATTTACAATTGTATTGACTGATTCCCTTCATTCCATTTAGTTCAGTTAATTCTATTATGAATGCAAATCCTGCAACTTTTCCTCCTACCTTTTCTATTAATTTTGCAGATGCTTTTGCAGTTCCTCCTGTGGCAAGTAAGTCATCGCAAATTAGGATTTTTTGTCCTTTGTTAATTATGTCCTTTTGAATTTCAATTGTATCTTGACCATATTCAATTTTATATGATAGTTTAGTAGTCTTGCCTGGTAATTTTCCTGCTTTTCTAATCATGATCATTCCTTTATTGTACCTAGTAGCTAACACGCAAGCCAATAAGAATCCCCTTGATTCTATTCCTGCAAACAAATCAACATCTTTTGGATGAAAATATTTTGTAAATTCATCTGCTATGAATGATAATGCAGAAGGATCTTTTAATATTGGACTGAAATCTCGAAATAATATTCCTTTTTTTGGAAAATTTGGAAAATCTAGTATTCTTTCTTTAAGATTCATACCTATAATTCAAAATAGGTGGAATAAAATTGTTTGAAGTTATTTTACATCAAACGTTGTTTCAGCAGTATTTTGTGCATCTTTTACTTTAATTGTATATGTTCCTGGCAATGTGCCTTTTGGAATGAACCATGGTTGTTTAACTTCTCCACTACCAGAAGCAGGAAATGACAATGTTTCTATTATTGCACCACTTGATGTTGTAATTTCCATTTGTACTGTTTGAACTGCATTTACCACTTTGATATTGATACTTTTTCCAAATCCTGGAATTTCTATGCCTTGGCTCACAGTAACTGAAAGCCCTTCAGACACCGATGTTATTACCTCAATCTGGACCTTATCAAAGTTTGAACCGCTTTTTGCATTAATTGTCCAAGTACCCTCTTTTGCTTTAGACGGTATTCTTAACTCCCCTCCTTTGATGTTTCCTTCTTTGTCTGAAAATACTTCTTTTGTTTTCCATATGTCTCCATCAGGATCAATTAATTCAAGTGTGAGAAGTGCATTTGAATTTGATTTTCCTAAAACCAAAACTGGCTCACCTGGTCTATAGTCTAATTTTGTACTGCTGATTTTAATTTCACCAGAAGCTGCCTGTAATCCAACTGTAAATGTTTCAGAGCTTTTAGCAGAGCCTTTATTGATAACTGCAGTATATACTCCAGATGCATATCCGTTTAGATCTAAATTAAATATCTTTTTTCCATCTTGTTGTAATGTAATAGGAATCCTGGTACTTCCATCTGAAAATATTTTCTCTTTGTCTGATGGATCAACAATTAACAAGCTTAGTTTGTCTGATGGTAAGCCAGTTAATGTTGCTATTGCAGTTTCTGTAGCTTTGTAATTTAATTTATCGAATTCTATGTTTATTGGTATTGAAGGAATCACACCTAATCCTGCGTAAATTAATTCTTTACTTCCTTCTTGTGTTACAGTTAATGTCCATGTACCCTCTTTGTCTACATTAGCTTTTGTTGGATATTCAAATTCAACAATTCCCGACTCGCTAACTTGTATGATATCTGAAAATTTTTCATCCTCTAAAGGGTCTTCTAAAATTATTTCAAGTGGTTTATTTGGTAATGCAGTACCGTTAAATTTCATTACATCTCCTGGACTAAACATCAAAGTAGTTGGTGTTATGATAATTACTTTGCCTGATTCTAAGATCCATGATGTTGAAATCTCTTCTCTCCCGTCAGAAATTACAGCACTGTATCTTCCAAATGGAGCGTCTATTGGTACTATGATTGGTCCTGCTACTTTCCAATCTCCTTTTGAATCTGCTTGCGCAGTTCTTGTGTTAATGATTTTTCCATTCATGTCTTTAACTGATGCTGTAATTCCACTGTTGGGTTGAGCTGTGCCTGAAACTTCAATAAAGTCTCCTCTGTGTATTATTTCTGGAATTCCTTTTATTGTAAGTTTGACATTTTCTGTTTCAGGAATTCTACTCTCAATATCTCCTAATCTTAAACTTATTTTCTTTTCTTCACCCTGTTTATCTTTGACAAAAAAGTCTACTCGATCTGCATCTATGTTTTCAGGGATTTTTAATGTGGTCATAAAATAACCTGCATCGTTTGTGACAAAACTTCCGATCTTATCTGAATTTATAAAAAAATCAAATTCTTGCATTGCTCCAAAGTTTTCTCCGATAACTCTGATTGTTGATCCTACGTTTGGTTTGTCTGGAACTATTCTGAATACTGAATCAGAAGAAATTCCGACATCTGAATTTTCACCTCTAGGTTTTTCATTAGTTATTGGCTTTGGTAATTCTTTTGGAATAGTTTTTCCAGTTTCTATCTCTGTTTCATTTTTATCCAGTGCTTTCCAATTTATTCCTGGATTTGTTTTGTCTGTCTTTACTCCAATCTTTATTGATTCACCTGGTTTGACAGATTCCTGTGATGTGAAAATTATTACCCCTTGTGGTGTTTTTTCACCAAGCCATCCATTTTCTGTTTTAAATGATTTAAAATTAATATCACTACCTAACCAAATTCTGAATGAATTTACGTCTTCTTTTCCACTATTGGTAAATTCAATAATTGTGGTTTCTTCAAATGAGAAACTTTTTGCATCAACTATCTCTGCATATGCATTGATTGGAACTATTATTGCTAAAGTCAAACAAGACAATACTAAAGAAAGGAAAACTCCCCTCGTAGAGGGCTTGCTCATATCTTCGATTCTCCTCATCTCTCAATTAAACCTTAAAGGGTATTTTACTGCTTTTGTATTTGTTACTGAAGTATTTTTCATAAGCAAACTTCTTTAATCTTAAACTCTGGCCCTTTGAAATTTGGCTAAATCTGACTTTGTAACGACATTTTGATACTGTCGTATTCTTTCAGCAATCAATCTATACAATGATCTGAATTGATCTTTAGTTTTATCCGTCAGAAACTCTGTCTCTTCCAAGGTAATTTTTTCACAAATATATCGAGTAATCTCCTCATTATCGAATTGACCCCAATCGTCATCTCTGTGTTCTTCCCAAATCTTTTTCAAATTATCCAAAACTCCTTTCTTTTCCTTTGATGTTACATCCCGAGCTGTAAGGTTTGAATAACCTTCTTTTCTTAATCTAATCTCATATGTTTGATTGACAGCATAAAGATAGTCTTCTAAAACAATGTAATCTTCAATTGATTCTAAATTCTTTCCCTCTCTTTCAAAAAATATTGTCTGAATTGGCGAGAACTCGTTTGATACCAGCTGAGCTGAAATCTGTTTGGATTCTTCTGAATTATCCAATAAAATAAATGTCTTGTATCCGTGATTTCTATAAAAAATCGCTAGGGGTAACACTGAATTTTTATTATATGCAGCTACAACGTTTAATGGATTCATTGAGATGTTTGGATCCTGTAAAAATTTATCAAAAGCATTTAGATACATTGCATCTGACATTGTCTCCACAATGATTACTGGTCTGGAATTAGTTCCAATCTCTCTGTCTACAATTGATTCAACTAATCCTCTTGATAAGCCATATAGTATAGGAGTTAATGTCTTATCATCTGCATTCCAGTAATCATAAAAAATTTTACTAAGGTGTTTTCTTTTATCTAATTCTACAACTAACAAGTTTCCAGGCGTATAATCAAAAATCATGAATGGTGAATGGGTAGCATACAAAACTTGATTTGAACCTGCTAGATTCTTCAATAAATCTGAAATTCCTCTTTGCTGTGTTGGATGGAGGTTTCTTGCAGGCTCATCAAGAAGCAATATCGCTTCTTTTAATTCTGCTCTTTGTGTTTCTGCTGCAAAGTTTACAATAAAAGAAAATGTCCATTTGAAACCTTCAGCTCTTCTATTTAACAAACCTGTATTGGTTACTGTTCCGTCACGATGAACATCTGAAATTACAACACTCATGATGTTTCCTGGATTATATCTCAAATCAACATGAATAGGATCTCCCTTCCACGCTGGATTTAATTTTCTAGTTAATCTGTTGCTTGCTGTATTGAGAAGTTTGATACATTTTGATGGAGTTTCTTTTACCTCATCTAATGCTTTAATGTCTAACTCTGCCAAGTAGAAAAGATTTCTTACTGTTTCAGCCTTGTCAAATTCTTCGATAAATTCTATAGAACTTGCTCTTTCTCCTTTTTCTTCTCTAAGATATTCATTAAGATTGATGTTGCCGTAGATTTTCTTGTAATCTGAAAAATATACAAAACGTGGATGTAGCTCTGACGCAATAAAATTTTCCAAAGCTGTTTTTTCACTTTCACCACTAAGTAATTTAGAGAATTGATTTTCTGGGCTTTCATAGATTTTCTCCCATTCTTCGATAACTTTTGGCTCTTGTACTGCTATTACGTGAAATTGATTGCTAAATTCAGCCATTCCACTGTCAAAAACCTCTTGATTTTTTGGTGGAGGACCCTCAAATAATTTTGTGTCAATTTGAATCCTAAGATGATTTGGTATTGTATCTAAAAAATTCAATATTTGTTTTGAAAAATTTTCCCAAGAATTTATCTCTCTATTTTCTTCTTCACTAATCTGAATATCTTCAAATTCATATTGTACTTTTGGTTTTTTATTAGTCCTAAATAATTTTATTTTTTTCATTTCAGGTAAACCTGGAAATGCTTGTTTGAGTAATCTAATTTCATTTGAACTTAATTCAAACTCTCCTTCAGCTAATCTAATTTCTCCTTTGAGCTCTTCTGATAATTCATCACAAAGATCCAGCTCTGAAACTCTTTCATCTCTGTTCAATAAAGTCAGTGCTTGTAGAATTGTTGTTTTTCCACTTTCATTTCTTCCTACAAAAGCTGCCAAGTCTCCGACTGTAATCTCACCGGAATCATGAATGCAACGATATGCTCTAACTCTAAATTTTCTAAGTCGCATCTAGCAATATTTAGTCGGCTCCGATTTAACTCATTCGTCAAATTCATAGCAAGTATTGAAATTTTGCTAAATAGATATAAGGGAATTACAGGTGAAAAAACGAAATGGCAACTAGATTGACATACATTGTATTTATTTTGCCTATTGTACTTTCAATTGCTTTTGGTTCAATAGTTATGGCAGATGTTCTTCAATCTTCTGACCGAGAGCTAAACATGTGGCGTGTTGGTTCAACCGCTATGAGCCATGATAAATCAATTAATATAATTGGATTGGAAAAAGAGTATCTTGTTTCTACTCCTATTGAAATACAAGTAAAGGTTGATGATCCTCTTTTTGACTGTGGTGATCTTTATGTCACAATTTACTCTGGAAACACCGTAGTTACACAGAGTGGTTTTTTCAAACAATGTTTTGATGAAAATAACACTCTTTTACCTGTTGATGACGAATTTTCTGAAGTCATAGATGCTCCTGGTCAGTACGAATTAGTCGTGAAAATGAGCGATCAGAATCAAAAAAATAGCATAACATCTAGTGAAAAATTTACCATTAAATAGGAATGAAATTATCTATGGTTAGGAGTTATATTAAAAATTAAGGTGATTTTATGGCAAAGAAAAAAGATAAACTTTCTGTAGATCCGGTGAAAAAGGAATTACCTAAAGAAAAGAAACCAGCAAAAAAGGAATTACCTAAAGAAAAGAAACTAACCAAGAAAGAACTAGAAGAAATTAAAAAAGAAGCTGAAAAAACATTAGAAGAAGAATTAGAAGAACAACTGACAGATGAAGAGATTGAAAATTTCCAAATTGAAAAAGTTGACATGGAACGACTCACAAATAAAATATGTGATGTTTTAGCAGAACGTGAATCTGATGGAATGTTTCAAAGTGAACTGTGGAAGAAACTTAAACTTTCAAGTAGAGATGGTTCCAGACTTGCATTAAAATTAGAAAGAATGGGAACCATTTACCGAGAAAAAATTCTAGACAAAGGTCGTTGGACGTATAAATTAATTCTAAAGAAAACACCAATTAGCACTCTCTCAATTGAAAATGCGCCTTGTCTTGTTTGCCCAGTAGAACAAAAATGTTCACTTGAAGGAGAAATCAGTCCACGTAATTGTCAATTCATTGAGGACTGGGTACTTGCTGACATCAAAAAACCTGCGAAAGTCAAATGAAACTCTTAGATGCACGACGAGATCAATATAGAAAATTAGCTCACGAACAAGGATTTCGAAGCAGAGCTGCATACAAACTAAAACAACTAAATCAATCTTATCGTATAATTGGTCCTGGATTTTATGTTCTTGATTTAGGATGTGCACCTGGAGGTTGGACTCAAATGGCAGTCAAATTGGTAGGAAACAAAGGTAAGGTTATGGGCATTGATACATCATATGTTGAAGAAATTCCAGGCGCTCATATTATTAGAGAAAATATTGAAAACGAATTTGTCGTTGATGAAATTTTATCTTATTTTGAAAGAAAAGTTAATGCTGTGATATGTGACCTTTCGCCACAGGTTACTGGAAACTGGTCAGTTGATCACGCAATACAGATTTCATTAAATTATGAATGCACAAAAATAATGGATAAAGTTCTAATGCATAAAGGAAATGCGATTTTCAAAGTATTTGATGGAGAATATTCTATGGAATTTAGGGACTATATTAAGAAGAAATTTGCAAGAATAAATCTTACAAAACCTGAAGCAAGTAGGAAACAAAGCAGTGAATTATACTATGTGTGTTTAGGATTTACTGGCTGATCTGAGAATATTTTGATTATTTCGTTTATGTTGGCATTTGTTCTAAAACCCGTATGACTAAATGATGTGGGGCTAGATGCATAGCCATTTTTTTGTAAATTTTTTATTGCATCTTCTAATTTTGGTGGCGATGCCTTCATTTTTGATGCAATTTCATCTAGAGTAAAATAAGTTCCAGGCATTTCAGATTCTGCAAGACATTTTTGCAATGTTTTTTCACAAACTTTGTCTACTGATAATTCTGGTATTTTTAAAATCATGTTTTCTACAAATTCTTTATCAAAAATTTTATCAATCCATAATGGTCCTGCAATACTTATTTTTGATTTACATAATTCACATTCATTACTTTGCTCAGGTGATATTTTTCTATGACCGCAATTTTTACAGTGAAGGATGTAGCCTGTATCCTCTTTTTGATCCTGTCGAATAAGAACTTGCACATATGTTCTGTAATAATGCATGGTGCTTTCAGCAAACAATGGAACAATCTCCACGCCTATTCTTCCTGCAACCATTCTAAGACATCCTAAAATTAATCGAATTGCCATCTCATTACCGTATTCGACTCTAACTGGAGTTCCACCGTATTTTCTCTTACATGCATTCTGATAAAGTCCATTTAACACCTGAAGATCCGTGGCTGTTGTAGATAAAATACCTCCATGCATAGTTGCCCTTATTCCACAGTCAAAAAACTGCGCTGGCGAGCCAAACGGATCAATATCTATGACTGAACCTCTTTCTCCTTTTGTAGAATGTTTGCTGAAAAATCTACATACCTCCATTTCGGAATATTCTATATTTTTTAAATTGTTTAATTGTGCTGAATGCTCTGCTAGTTTTAATGCCGTTGGATTTAGATCATTAATTATTACCTTGTCTACTTGTAATTCATTTGCAACACGCAAGCCTCTTACTCCGAGCCCTGATAATCCCTCCAAAAATATTTTTGGTCCTTCAAAATTTTTCAGAAAGGCACCATATGCAATAATTGAATAATCTCTACTCAATCTTGCTTTTGGATTAAAAAATGCTGGTTCTTTTGGTGGTACCTTATCTGTGATCGATTTTTTTGGAACAAGTACTTTTGTTTTTCCTTCTATGATCTCTTCGAATGTTTCATCTGGAATTTGCAATAATTATTCTGTATTCCCTTAACCTATAATGGTTTAATACATGTGTTCTACGACAGAATCCGTGCAAATTTGTGGAGTAGATGATGCTGGACGTGGTTCCATGTTGGGCCCTCTTGTAATTGCTGGAGTATCTTTGAATAAAACTGATATTCCTAAGCTATCACTGCTCGGCGTAAAAGATTCAAAACAATTAACTCCAAAATCTCGAGAGGAACTTTATAAAAAAATAATTGCATTAGTTGATGATTACTATGTTGCAAAAATTTCGCCAAAAACCATTGATATCAGTGTTGAAAACCACAATCTTAATCACTTAGAAGCCAAATACATGGCAAAAGTTATCTCAAAACTAAATCCTGACATGTCATATGTTGATTCATGTGATGTTAATCCACAAAGATTTGGAAAAGAAATCACGCTATTATCAAACAATAAAAATGTCCGTTCATATCACCATGCAGACAGTAGATTTGTTGTAGTTTCTGCTGCATCCATAATTGCAAAAGTTACTAGAGATAGAACAATAGAAAAACTCCGAAAAAATCATGATGTGGGAAGTGGATATCCATCTGATTCTAAAACCATTAATTTTGTTAAATCTTACTATCAAACCAACCAAACTCTTCCTATTTTTGTGCGTAAAAGTTGGAAACCTACTCAGAAAATATTGAATAAAAAATCACTTTAGAAACTTTGCAATTACCATTGCATGATCCTTATCATATGGATGAAGATCTATTACTTGCAGAATTTCAAAATGGACTTCCATTTTTTCTATCTCTTCTTCTACAATTCTTTTTGGAGATTTTGTAACATCTATGCTTCTTGTTTTAATTACTAGAAAGAAATAACCGTCTTTTTTGAGATACATTTTACAATTCTCTATTGCAATATTTGTTTGGTCAGGTTGTGCAATGTCAACATACACTACATCTACTTTTCCAAACACTGAAAAATATTCTTTTGGTTTTCTTGCATCTTGTAAAATTGGAATTATGTTTGTTCTATGTGACGCCACTCTATCTAAAAAGTCTCTGGCAACTCTACTTGCATGCTCCACCCCGAAAACTATTCCTGAAGGTCCAACAATGTCTGAAATATGACTAACTGTTGTACCTGTTGATACGCCTAGATACAACACACTTGATTTTTTTTTAAATGGAAATATTTCCAAACCATTCATTATCGCTGCTGCTAATTTACTTCTAAATGGATCCCATAATCTGTATTCCACTCCTTTTTTTGTAATTAATTTTTCATTGTATACTTGATTTCCAACAACCAAATTTTCAGTGGCAATCTTTTTTTCACCATCTGAATTTATCCAAAAAAATTCCTGACTATCTTCTTTCAAACTTCGTTCTCTTTTTGTTTTTATTTGATTTAGAATCTGTTCTTTCTCTATAGTTTTTATTTTCTCTTCTAGAATCCGTACTCTCTCTTCTTCTAGACTCTCCACCTTCACGTCTTGGTTCTCTGTCTTCTCTTCTTCTGAAATCTCCACCTTCTCTTCTTCTAGATTCTCCACCTTCACGTCTTGGTTCTGGTCTTCTGGTTTCCCTTTCAGTAGGCTCTTCGTATTTTTTACTAATTTCGTTTACTCTAACGTTAAGTTTTTCCAGTAAAGTTTTGTTGATGCCTTCACCATACACATCAACTCTTGCAGCTATGACTGCCTTTGCTGCAATAGCTCTTGCAATTTTTCCTCTTTGCCATCTAGGTGCAGCATGAACCATTGCATGTTGGAACAATAATCCGTGTTTTGGTGGTTGAGCTCCTGTCTTCAATGATCTAAAGAGTGCTTTTTCTGCACCTATCACTTGAATGGTACTTGCAGGCATTGATGCTAATTTTCTAAGACTTCCAGCTCTTCCTAATATTCTTGCACCTACTGCTGCTCCAAGAATTGCAGAAAGATTTGGTGCAATAGTTTCCATCTCTGTTTCAACATGTTCCTCTAATTTTTTTCGTAACTCATGAAAATCTAAAATTTGTTTTGCAATGGATTGTACAATTGCTAAATTAACATCTGAAATATCTCCGCCTCTACTTTTTGATGCAAGCAAAGAAATCATTTCTGCTTTTGACTCTGGAAATCCTGCATCTTCATACACTTTTTTTGTCAATGATTCTCGTTTTCCTGCCAAAACAATTTGTGCATATCCATTAATGCTGTCTATTATGTTGTCTAATTCTGGAAAATGTAATCCATACCATTCTCGTAATCTCGAACTAAGTCCATTTGCAATTTTGTCAATTTCATCCAATGAATTTATTGCTTGAATGATATGAAGATCTGGACTTTCTGAAACTTCTGTTACCTTTGAAGATGACAATCCCATTGCAAACTCTCTTAATTTAGATAATGCTGCAGGTACACTTTCAGCAAATCCAGAATCAACAATGATCTGAGGTTTTGTTGCTTGAATCTTTTCTAATTCTGCTTCTTCCATAATTTGTGCATCTATGGAACTTTTTTTCAATAACGTCATCAATGATTCATCGCTAACTGTAACTCCTCTTTGAAGTGGACCTAGATAATTTACAAGTTCATTTAATTTTGATTCCTTTTTTTTCACAGCAAGATAATCTCTGACAGAATCTTTGAAAGGAAATGCTTTTTCCAGCTTTTCATCTTTGAAAACTACTATTCCTAACTCTGTTAAGATTACAGAATACATGACTAGCTAATTCTAGGTCTCCTTTTAAAAAGGTACTAGAAATCATGTGAATCAACTATTATATTCGAAACTACGTACATGATTCAAAGTGGAACCCAGCCTGGTTACTTCTATAGGAAAAATTCAACTAGAAAGACCTGTGATGTTGGCCTCTGGGATACTAGGTATTTCATTAGATGTCTTTAATCGACTTTATCGTTCGGGTGCAGGCGCAGTTGTTAGTAAATCTCTTAGCACAGAACCATGGGATGGATATCCAAATCCTACTATTTTTAGTGTAAATGGTGGTGGGTGGATTAATGCAGTTGGATTGTCAAATCCTGGTGCTCCAAATTTTGCAAAAATGATAGAATCCAACAAGGATGTTCCAATAATTGTTAGTTTGGTAGGCTCAATTCCTGAAGACTTTGAAATGATGGTTGAGCAATTTAAAAACTGTAAAGTTACTGCATACGAGTTGAATTTATCATGTCCACATGTTGCTAAAGTAGGACTAGAAGTAGGAGATGATCCTGAACTAGTCAAGAAAATTGTAGGCGCTGTAAAAAATTCTACTCGTGTACCAGTTATAGCAAAAGTGGGATTGGGAACTACTCATTATCTTAACACTGTAAATGCTGCAATTGATTCTGGGATTGATGCAATTACTGCAATCAATACAGTTAGGGCCATGGCAATTGATGTTGAAACTCAAAGACCTATTTTGAGTAATAAGTTTGGTGGATTATCTGGTACGCCAATAAAACACATTGCATTAAGATGTGTTTATGAAATTTCTTCAAAATATGATATTCCTGTAATTGGTTGTGGTGGAATATCTACGTGGGAAGATGCTGTTGAATTTATTTTGGCAGGTTCTTCTGCAATTCAATTAGGAAGTGCAATTGGTGATAATTGGATACATGTTTTTAATGATATTAATCAAGGAATACTTCAATATATGAAAAGAAAAGGATATGCAAAAATAGATGAGATGGTGGGACTTGCAAAGAAATCATAATCATACAAAAATTTGTATTGTTGAAAAAGTCATTGATGAAACCCCTACTGTCAGAACATTGATCTTCTCTGATGATGTAATGTCTTCTGTTCTTCCAGGTCAATTTGCGATGGTCTGGGTTCCTGGAGTTAATGAATTACCAATGAGTGTGATGATCTCTCAAGAATCTGGCAAAGCTGCTTTTACAGTAAGAAAACACGGTACTGCATCAACTGGATTGTTTAATGTCCGAGTTGGTCAACAAATTGGTGTGAGAGGACCATATGGAAACTCTTTTGATTTAAAACATGGAAAACTTTTGCTTGTTGGTGGTGGAACCGGTCTTGTTCCAATGATGCGGTTGTTGACTTTTGTTAAACCTGATGACAATGTAACTGTTCTAATAGGTGCAAAATCAAAAAACGAAGTCTTCTTTGAAGATTTAGCAAATAATCTTTTGAAAAATAACCCTCATCATGTCATTGTTACCACTGATGATGGAACATATGGTGAAAAAGGATATGTTACCAACATGGTTGAAAAACTAGTTAATGAAAATCGCTTTGATGGCGTGTATACATGCGGTCCTGAGATAATGATGTACAAAACTGTACAATTGGCACATTCTAAAGGACTGTTTGTTCAAGCCAGTCTTGAACGCATGATGAAATGTGGCGTTGGAATATGTGGAAGCTGTTGTATAGGTGAAGACTTGGTTTGCAGAGATGGCACCGTGTTTGATGGTGATCATCTGCTATCAAACAAGGAATTTGGTCATTTTCATAGAAATAAGGCTGGAATTTTGGAAAATTATTAGGTTTGACCAGCAAGGTTTAAAATAAATCATGAAATTATTGCGTTGAAGAGTATTGGGTAATCCAAAAATCGTTTTAACTGCTGATCGTACTTTGATGTCTCCATATCGAGGTTTATCGCTAGCTACATTTTTTGGATGTGCTCCGGCAGTTGATCCAAATCGTGATAAAAAGAGTCTCTTGTATAAAATTCTAGGAAATCAGGTAACTCCAAAGGTTCTATTTGATTTTATTTGCAACTACATTCCTCACACTAACGGTGTAGCAAATTATGCTCCGTATGGATTACGAAAAGTAGAGGCAGGTTTACTCAGAGATGGTTTTAGACGTGAAGATGTAGTAGTTGCACACCCTGATCATATTGAAAAATTCATTGGTCCTGACACTCAGGTTATTGGTACATATGAAATGGATCCATTGGGAATGGGGCCTGTTACAATGACTTTCACTTATGGTAGAAAACAAACTTCGTATGATGAATTCTATAATACAGAACTGCACTACAGAATAAAAGCTGCAAAACAAAAAACAGGTAGTAAAGCCAAAGTTATTTCTGGTGCTTCTGGCACATGGCAATACAACTATGATCCAGAAAAAATTGAAGAATTTGGTATCTATGCTATATTAGAAGGAGAGCTTGGAGGTATTGCACCGGAAATTGACGGGCATGCTGGTAGATTTTTCAATTATTTAATTAATGGCGATTTTGAAAATATGGATCCGTTCAGAAAACGTAGCGACTTTAAAGTAAACATAAAAGAATTTGAAAGAAATGGAAAAAAAATTCACGGGAGATTTGTGAATTTCTGGGATAGACCAGATCTTGATGAAATTCCAGAAATTGTGGAACCAAGTATGCACGGAATGGTTGAAGTGATGCGTGGTTGTGGAAGAGGTTGTAAATTTTGTGATGTTACATTAAGATCATTGAGATACTATTCTCCTGAAAAAGTCAAACGTGAAATTGAAGTTAACATCAAAAAAGGAGGAGCAAAATCTGCTTGGATACACAGTGATGATATTTTTGTTTACGGTATGGACCCTAGAACTGCTAAAGGAATGGAGCCAAACCGAGAAGCCCTTGAAGAACTCTTTACTGCTATCATGTCTACTGGAGTAGGACACACAAATCCAACACACGGTACCTTGGCAGGAGCAATAGCTGATGAAAAACTTATTCCAAATCTTTCAAAAATTATAAAATCCAGCCCTGACAACATGATTGGAATTCAAGCTGGTTTTGAAACAGGAAGTTTGAGATTGATTGGAAAATATGCTGATAGAAAACTTGCTCCATACTCTCCAAGTGAATGGCACTGGGTAGTAAAAGAAGGTGTAAAAACTTTGAATCAGGATTATTGGATTCCTGCATTTACTTTGATTATGGGTCTTGATAATGATGAACAACCAGAAGATTCTTGGGATACAATTCGTCTGATTACCGAATTAGAACATGAGCAACCAGATTCAATGTTTACTGCTACTGCACTCACATTTGTTCCAATTGGATTATTGGAAAAATCTGATTTCTTTAACATTGGAAATGAAATGACTCCTGCACAATTAGGTGTGCTCTATAAAACTTGGCAACATAACTTCAAGTATGGAATTCAAAAATTCATGACAAAAACAGGTGCAAAAGGACCACAGCGATATTTCTTTAATGCAATTGCAAGATCCTTAGGCGGTATTCCTTTGGGTGCAATGGAAAGATATGCACGTCATAAAAGTAAAGAACACGAAAAAGTTATTGAAACTATAAAGACAAAATACTGGTAATCATACAAATACATAAATTTGCTATTTTGATTGATTAAACTATGGCAACTCACGGTTCACTTACTAAAGCAGGTAAAGTAAGAGGACAGACTCCAAAAGTTGAAGGAAGAAA
>DASSYQ010000058.1:0-10713 GCA_035703205.1 Nitrosarchaeum sp. | reverse complement strand
AAAAAAGATTAGCCTCGTTTTGGATTTTTGAAATTAAAAGCACTAAACAAAATTAGAGCAAAGGTTAGAAAAGATACATTCAGGAATAGAAATAAAGATTTTGAGATAACTCGATAATGGAATGGGTTGAAGCGTTACTGAAAAGATCATGTGATAAAACACTAACAAAAGGAGAAGTATTGCATAGTTTGTTTCACATGATCGAAATAAATGAAAATACATTGAATCACATACAATCAGACAAACGGGATTTTGGACCAGAGCTAGAAGAATTAAAACAGACAGAAATCAGGGATTTAGATTTTCATCTAAAATATTATCGCAGTCTTGTCAATTACATTAATTCAATTCCTGAAAATAAAATAGTAAAACAAACAGGATAACAATATAGATTTAGATTTTTACAACAAACAACATACCAATAAAAGAGCAATAAAATGTTAGTATTTTTGAGATACAACTAAGAAATACAAAATATCATGTCACAATTCATTGAAAAGGAGATGTTTAGAAAACATTAGAACACAACTAGAGACTGTTTCGTAATTTTTTGAAAGTATCATCATACTCATGCTGTTTTTCAGATATTTGTCCATAATTGGTTTGTTCATCATATTCTTGTTGTTTTTGAGAAAGATATTTTTCCCATTTTTCAACTTCTTTTGCAATCATTAATCCAGAATCTTCACGTGCAAATTGTTTTTGTTGTTCCAGATTTTGCCCTCGGGTAGGAAATTTCCTTTCATCAAATACACTTTGAATTTGTTCAGTGATTTTTGGTCTATATAGTTCTGCAAGATCAAAATGCCCTTGTTCATGTCTTAGTAGGTTGGGAGTTGCTTGCAGTTGTCTTACCCAAGATAACAGCGGATAAAATTCAGTAAACAATTCAATTTTTTCAACAAAGAATCTAATTTGATTACCGACACTATCAGAGTTTACAATCCAAGTATAACGATATTTGACGGTACTGTGAGCATCTTCAAATGTTGCAGGATTGGACTCGGCTTGAAAATCAGACCAATTCAAAAAATAATCCTTAGACCATGAAATAGCATTATTCTGACTCACAGGATTATTTGTTAAATATGGTGAATAAAATTATTGAGTCTAATTACAAAAATCAACCACAAATTAAATGGTAAAATATCAAATTCTTTTTCCATCTCGCCCACTATAATTGCCAAAGGATTGATGAATATCAAATCCCAGCCAGGAATAATTACTATTTTCTAACAATTCATGTTGTTTTTGATGTTCAACGAGCTGCGCATCCCCCCAAGTTCCATAATGAAGAAAACTGCATTTTTCAATTTTGTTCATTTTTCTTGCTCCTTTACAAATAATTATCAATAGTATTTCATTACACACAATATTTCAAAAGGGTTTGGTTTAGAATAATGTTTGACGGCCAAAGAATTCTAGGGCATGGTCGGTAAGGCAAACGTAAGAATGCCGTCAAACATGATGACTCGATAATACAATCTCAAAATAGATTAAAAGAAATAGTGTGTTTAAATTGAAATACAGATAAACTACATACGCATAAACTAAGTGATATTTGGGCATTAGAAATCTAGGCACGATTTGAATTAAAATGGATCATTTTTTCAGACCATATTGATCAATTAACAAGACTCATTTTATTTTAACAATTTTCTATAAAATACAACATACAAAATATCGAAAGCAAGACTGTTTGCATGTTTGATGTCTTTACCATATCCCCCAAAGGGACTGATGCAAAAAAGACATCGAACTTGCTTGCTTTCCTTTAAAACTATTAATTTCAGACAAAACCAAAATAATTTGTGAATCTAAAGTTCATGGTTTCAATGGGAATTTCAATAGCTGCATTAATTGTTGGATTTGTATTATTATACGATATCAAATAACAAACAATGATTAACAAAATCACAGCACAGAACAGAAAATTAGTTTTGAATGTCAAAATTAGGGTGGCAGTCTAGAATTTCTAAAATACTATCACTTTGTTTGATTAATTGATTTTGTTGATCTATCATGGAATTAATCTTGTCAGCCTCGGAATTTAATTTATCTAGTATTCTTTGTGCTTTTTCAAATTCATCAGGAGGTAAAGTTTTTCCATTATAGAATTCATATTGTTTATAATATTCATCATACTGTGATTTTGCACGAGAGATTTTTTTGTTTAACAGTTCAATTTGATTTCGAATTTCATTATCTTGATCAAGTAATGACTTTTGTCCAACATAGAGCTCTTCAAATTTTGAAGGCACAATCAACCCTTGGGAATCAAAATTAGTCATAGGTAATTCATCGGAATACATTAAATGGCTTTTATCGGTACTGTGTCCCAATCCTAAAGCATGTCCTAGTTCATGCATTATGATGTTTGAAACCATGTTTTCATCATTTTGCACATAATTACCACTACAATCTTCATCACCAACAGAAATATCCAATATGCAATGATTCAAGATTCCAAATAATGCAGAATTACATGTGGCCAAACCGGAATGAGTTTCTGATGCATATACTTGCCATCTAATCTCTATGACGGGATTATTTGACTCTACAAAATCCAAGTTAGGATTCAACGACTCCCAAGAATCTAATGCCTTATGTAGGGCAGTCAACGGAATTTGTTTATCTGGAAGATCAGGAATTTCCTGAATTGAGTAATAGATGGTTTTGGGCTCATTTTTAGTTATAATTTTTGATATTACCTTGGCATCAGAAGATTTGATCAATTCTGCAGGGTCATTTTGCACATTAATTGGCAACACATCTGCATACCATAGATATCCCAGAAAACCAGTTATCACAATTATAGAAAGCAGTAATTTCAATAAAAAAATTTGTTCGTAGTAATAAGTAAAACTTTCTATGTATGAGTAAATGTCAGCATAGATTAAAACCAAAAAGTGTAAAAAAGTATTCAAAAAATGAATCTAAAATGGAAAAGATAAATTATTCAGACATCAGAAATAGATGAATCACATGACTAAAAAAAATGATGATGAAAGACATAAAGAACTACTAAAACAAAAGGAAGAATTAGAAAATAATAGACCGCATGATATTGATGCGATGAGAAGATGGAAACACTCCATGGGTAAAATCCTAGAAGAATTAGAATTGTTTAAAAAATAATAAAAAATTTTGTTTGTTTTGCTTAGATGATAAAATTCTAAGTTAATCATCATTTAACATGGATGAGAAGTGGACAAGTAATCTAATTTTTCTTGTTGATTAAATATGATAGGATTTAATTTAATCAAATCCAAGATACTAGAAAAAGCAGGACACATATGATCAATTGAAAATAATTCTTCACAATTTGGACATTGTATTACTTTATGTGAGCCCCAATCACATTCTATATCATCAATTAGATCAAAAATCACTTCAGCACTACAAGAACTACATTGTAGAGTCAAGGCAGAAAATTTATTCATTGTTTAAAATTCACTAGTTTAAGATAATTTCTGAAAGATATAATATATTTGTCAATGATAAATTTAATTTTATTTAGCAGTGATTAAGATTGTAATTTTGCCAAAATTGGATCAAATAGGCACAAAAACAGGTGAAGTTTCCAAATATCACCTATTGTGTTTTATTAAAATTCAAGAATGCAAAATAAATAATAATCAAAATCCAATAACAAAGACATGAAAAGATATACGAATTTCAATTACAGTAAAATTATTTTGGCACATGCTGCTTTTCACAATATTGGATGATCTAATAGGTGAAAAAAATGACTGAATGCCCTACATGTAAACTAGCCATGGAATCACACTCTACGCCAGAGTTAATGGAATGCTGTATGAAACAGGTTGGAGATGATTTCACAGAGGAAGACAAAGGTACATGTCCTAACTGCAAACATACCATCAAAAAACATTCAGATAAAGAACTTGCCGAATGTACATTAGCATTTTTTAAATCAAATATTAAAAATTAATTAAACATCAAAAACAAAATTAGGGTAGTTTCATAGTAATAGACCTACAAGATAAGCATAAACAGTACTCAAATTGATTTAAAATATTGGATCAAATAACTGCAATACTCATTGAGAAGTATTCACCCATGTGGACAAATAAACAAGTTTGGGAATATGAACAAATTCATGAAGAAATAAAATTTCATGTAACATACGCTGAACCAGGAAATAAAGAAATATCATGGAAATCAAAACTATCCCATCCAGATAGCAACATCAGAGAAGTGATAGTAGATACTTTTGAGTATCTTGCGGACGGTTATGAATTATGGATAAAAAATTCCAATAATCAAAGAAAGTTAGATGAGACATCAATCAAATACATCATGGCAACGATAGTGGACATAATGATTGATGAAGAAATTTGTTTGAAATTTAGAGAAGATAATAATTGTCTAATAGTATCAATTGATACACAAACAGATGTGATAGATTGTAAGGAATTCTTTGAAGAGTTTTACCATCTAGCTACAGGTTTCAACTATAATGTAAACACTGGAATTCCAGAGGACGAAACAGAAGCAGAAATCTACTTGACACGATTACAGGAAGAATTTGATGAAAAAATGATGGCACATTTAGGTAGTAAATATCTACCCGGAAATAATGATCCAGATTCAATTAATAGAAAAAAATGATCGACAGATCAAAGAAATTTTTTATTAAATTTGAATTATTTTTTAATTCCAAACTAGTAAAATTTGTGTTCCGATCAATATCCATTTTGTCTAATTATTTTATATCAATGTTGGAAATTCAAGTAGAACTACAACAACGATCATGGCAAAAGCCGCAGCAAAAAAACCAGCAGCAAAAAAAGCTTCAAAAAAGAAATAATCAATTGAAGCAAAATTTTTTTCTTTAAAATTTCAATTAAATATTTTTTAATTATTCTAAAACTAATTATCACGTTTACCAAAATACGTCAACAAATCTTTAAGTTCATAAAAATTAAAAATAAAGCATTACATGGAACATACCAAAGATTGTGAATACAGGAATGCCCACGACATGATTCATGCAGGTTGTTTTTGTAAATGTCATAAAATCACCACAATGAATTAGGCATTAAATCATTTTAGTCATGCAAATAGACTAAAACCAACAACATACAAAATCCAAGCTCTTTATTGATGAAATTACCAATACTAGTTGCTAATTGGCTAGATTGGGAAATGATCAATACCCACAACCTCTTTCAGATTAGAGCAGTGAAGCTCGTCATTCAGGTCTGATGTACAGGTCTTTGATACCAATTAGCACTTCAAATGACAACTGCATAGACAGCTATCAACAATACATCGATGTTTTTTACAATCAAGGCAACGCTTACTTCTACCTGTTTTCATTCTTAATTCCTCAATTCGTCTTGCCTTTTCACTCATGGAAATCAATAACGAGTGGATTCAAAAAGTTTTTAGGTTTTCTTGTTCCAAGTCCTAAAATAGCAGCAAGTCACAAAAAAGGTATTGCCAGAAAACAGGAGACCATTTAGAAGATTCGGAGACAGAACATCAAGACCAAAAACACAAACAATTGAAGACAGAATCAGAGATTTTATTTTACGTAATTCAAAAAACGGTTACTATACCAAAGTTTCAACACTTTCTTACAAATTTGAAATACCTGAAGATAAAGCATGGGAGATTGTAGGAGGACTGTTGACAGATGGTACACTAGAATCAATTCACGATGAATTTACAGGTGAGATGAAATTATGCGAAGCAGGAAAAACATATTTGATTATGAATCTAGAACAACAAAGAAAGAGACAAAAATCTCAAGAGTTCAAGAGAAACAGAAAACAAAAAGCAAAGTAGGTTAAATATCATGTCGTTTTGGAACAAAAAAATATGTTCGGATTGTAAAAGAATGAAATGCCAGAAAGGCTGCATATGCGATTGTCATCAACTAAGAGACAGAATAGATTAGCACAACTCTTAATTTTACAGAAATTAAAATCATTCATGGAAAATGAAGATAATCTTCCTGCACAATGTCATCCAATTATCAAGTCAAAAAAGAAAACAAGAACAAACAGTGAACAGCCATGACGGAATTTAATCAGCAGGACAAAATTGAGATCAGTCGAATTCTTTCATCAATTGAAGGCAGATTGGATAAAAAATTAATCAAATTGACCATGGATTTGATTTTAAAGACAAACTGGACTAAAAGCGTGGCAACTAATTTGTATAAAAACAACATCAAAAATATTCCAGATAAATCATTAGATGCATTCCTGTTGGGAAGCCATTTTGGGCAAATATATCAAATATCTTTAGATTTTGCCAAAAAACTAGATTTACCATTATCACCTAATCAAAAAAACATACTCCGAGAGGTAGTATTCTTTCTGGTTTTACTCCGTTCAGAAAAACATGAGAACATAAATGAAACTAAATACAAACAATAACCTTAATTTTACATTAATTTACAAAAATTTGTGAGACAGTGCAAGATATGTGGAACACCATTAGGAAAAGAGCCTACAACACAAATCTTAGAAGAACATTGGAAGAAACATCATAGTTGGCATTGGCAAATCAATCAAGATAAAACACCAGAAGACGCACTACTAAAAAAATAGCATAAAGAAGCGTCTTTATTTCAGATGAATGCTAAAATTTTGTGGAGTTTATCATAACTGTATTTCATTATCATAAGGGCAATGACATAGATAATGCAATTTTTGGAAAAAAACTAAATGAAAACAGAATAAACGAAGATATTCGTGTTTTTCAATCAGGAGGATTAGCAAAAAAAGGAGGCATACAAGAAAAATATTTAAAAGTTAATTTAAAAAACAACAATGATTTTAATTTAGAATTATTATCAGACTATCTAGCTTACAAATTATCACCAATCGATGACGCAGATAGCATAAAAATTGGAAATAACAAAGCTGGATTAAAAAAAGATGAAATAAAAAAAGCATTACAAATTCATCTAAATGAAATTCAGAAATGACGGCTTGGAATAGCGGTCGTTTATAGCATGCCTAGACCACTAATCGAAGGCGTCAAGATATCGTACTCTTTGTAGTATAAAACACACAATTGTAGAATTTCAAACATTTGTTTAATTCAAATCAAAAAATAAAACTAATTTTTACTAGTTATCATATAACCATATGATCAACAAAATAGCAATTCAGGCTCAGATTTTTTGGAAAAACTATTTTTAAGCTTGTTAATGTGAAAAAATTTACTTTGGAGATGTAATACCAATTTTGAGATATCAGACAATGTCAGAAATTGAGGCATATGATATCAAGGCACACAAAAAAGTAACCATGAAAAACCCCAAACCATATCTTATGAAAAATGGCTCATGGGCACTCAAAGGAACTAGTTCTCTTACTGGGATCACTTTATTCAAAATTGTGGGTAAGAAACCTTCAATGCCACACTCAAAACTAGATTCGCTGAGAAATGTATTTACAAGCAGAAAATGTGAATGTGACAGATTCTGCTAGTATTTTTTTGCAGAAAAAACCCTTAATTTTAGTTGCAACATGTTAATACATAATGGATAAAGAACTTGAAGCACAAATTCAAGATATAATTTTAGAAACTTTTCAGGATCAAAAAAGAGAATGGATAAGCTATTTTCAACATAAAGCAGAACAGATGAATTTAGATCAAAAATCATTCTTTATTGGCATGATGTATCCAAAAATAATCAATAATCTTGAGGAAAATAACATACACATTCGTATAAAATCAGATTCTTGGGGAGACCATGAGATTGAAAAAATAAATTCAATGCTTGGCGAATTGTACGAAAAGTACGTATAAAAAATCAAGAGACATTGTTCAGATGATTCGAAAGTATTAATTTGATAAATTTTCATAAGCACATCATGTCTTTTGAGATAGAGTGGCATGGAAATTTTTATGGTATTTCATGGGCATATGAAAAAGACAGATTAGTAGTATCAACAGTCTTTGAAGATAAAAAAGAGGCAATTGAAATTGCAAAAGAGATCAAAGAATGGAGTGATAAATTTACGAGATTGACAATTATTGAAAAAGAAAACGGCGAATATTCTATTTGCTGTTATCAGGATCCACAGATTTCAAAGAGTGTAAAAAATATTGGATTGTATCGTACAGGCATGCCTCAAAGTGGCGGATATGAGCAAGTAAAGCCAATGATTGAAGAAAAATCACCGTTATTACAAATTGCATATGCCGCAGATGTAAGAGATATGAACACATATGAACAAATATCACGATTGGTACCAATGAGAAAATGCAGAATAATTTCAGAAAAGGATTTGAAAAAACAAGAATTTTTCTATGAAAAGGCTGCAGAAAAATATAATCAAAACTAAAATTCAGACTTGTTTTCAAAAATAGTTCAAGGTAACCCCTAAACTCTTAACTTGGTAGAAAATTCAGAGAATCATTGAAAATAATCGAACTCAGATGTCCAAGTATTTTGTTGCTTATTTTAGGCATCATCTTAACCTTGACAGGATTTACAACGTTGTTAAACCCACAGAATGAGATTCAAAATATGATTTTTCTGAGCATGTTTGGCATAGGTTTGTTTATGTCAGGGTTAGGTTTTTCATTACTTTATCAAATAAGAAAAGCAAAAATAAAACAATAACCCAATTTTCAAAGACAGAGTATTTTAATGTCAAAAAAGACAGATTATACATGACAGAATTCAAGCTACAAGGATCAGGAGGTTACGTCATAGCAGACTTGACTGAAGAGCAAGCAAAAAAAGCAGATTTAGGAGTAGGAAAATTATTTTTAGCACCTATAGGCAAGATTGAAAAACAAAAAATGTCAAAACATTACTGTAAAAACTGTGAAGCAGAATTTAACAATCCACCAAAGATACATCTAGAAGAAAACACCAATGAACAAGTTGCAGATAATTTAATCCTCATAGAAAGAGGTCAATACACATGTCAACAATGCAATTCCATTATCGGAGAATACAGAGTGTTCAAAAAACAGGATGAATCAAGTGAAATTGGCAAAGCAAGGCCAAGCAGATAACTCGTTTAGTTGATTTCAAAACAATATCTTTAAGTTTAGAAAAAAATCAGATAATCCAATTATGACAAGTATGTTGTTTAAGATAAAATGTGAAAAAGGTCACAAGGCAAATGCTTTGATCTGGGATGGTCAAACCATTCAAAATTATATAGCAAGTAAAAAATGTAATAGCTGTGGTTCCACATTATACCAACTATCCAAATAAAAAACCAGTCAAATACAACACCATAACAAATTCCACGTAATCAAAATTATTTAATAAGACACATTTTATTCAAACATCATAGACAAAGACAATCCTGAAAAAATCTATCCTGTAGGATATGAACCAAAAGAAACCAATGTAGAAAGCAATGTCCGAAATCAATTACTAAATGAGATACTAAAATCATCCCCGACAGAATTTATCAATACTGACTTGTTCACTGTAATGTCAAAAAGACGCTCAACAAGAAAGTTCACAGATAGAATAGTAGAGACAGTAAAAATAGATAAAATCATAGCTGCTGCAGACACTGCACCTACAGCAGGAAACTTTCAAGGATTTGAGATATTTTATGTAAAGAGTCCAGAAAAAAAGCAGCAGTTGATAGAAGCATGTAACAATCAACCATACGTAAACGCACCAGTTGTGTTGGTTTTTTGTAAAAATCCATCCAGAGTCAAACTGAATTTTCCAGAAGAGATACTCAAAAAATTTGCCATACAAGATGCCACACTAGCTGCTGCATATTCTCAACTTGCAGCACAGGCTTTAGGGCTAAGTTCCATATGGATTGGAATGTTTGATGAACAAAAAGTAATGAAAATAATCAATACAGATTTGATCCCATCATCGGTATTATGTATTGGATACCCCAAACAAGACAAATTCCCAAAACCAAGAAGAAATCTCAAAGAATTAGTACATCCTGTGTGGTAACAAGAAAACTAAAATTCCTAAAGATAGCACATAGTTAAATTTGCAGATGTTGAATTAGATGCAAATTATTGTTTCTCTGTAAGTTTTTTTTTATCTCTACATACACCACAAAGATAATTTTTCTTGAAATTGTCAATTTCCATTTTAAATGAATCAGAACCAAAATATTTTTCAGATGTCTTCATTCCACCAGGCACCGTTTTTCCGCATTTTGTACATTTTATATCAAGATGAAAACTGATTTTTTTCTCATTTTTTTCTATCTTGCCAATAATCATTATCTGATCTTTTGATTTTCTTGATTATATACAAATCTTAAGTTTTAAGGAAGTAAAATTTAGAGAAAATAATGGAATTTTTCCAAACAGAAGAACCAGAGATTGAAAAACCAATTATTATTGCAGCTATGCAAGACATGGGAAATGTGGGAAGCATAGTAGTAAATTTTATCAATAATAGCTTGAAAACAAAAAAATTCAGAATTGCAAAGACGCCATACCCAACATATGTAGTTGATGTTGGAGGACACATAGACTTGCCAAATGAAAGTTGGGAGTACAAATACACAGACGGATTGATTGTTTTCGGAGGAGGGACTGGGCAGCCTCAGGACAGTCAGGAACTGTATTCGTTGTGCCAAGATGTTATCGACATTTCTAAAAAATATTCTGCAAAATTCATCTATACACTTGGAGGTTTTCACACAAATAGAGTATTGGATAAGAATCCCAAGACATTTGTCACCACTACATCGATGGAATTAACAAAGCAAA
>DASSYQ010000028.1:0-3243 GCA_035703205.1 Nitrosarchaeum sp. | reverse complement strand
TGTTGTTCAAATTTATGTTGTTTTAATTTCTTTTTTAGTTCTGGAAATTCATTTGCAAGAATTTTTATTGCATATATCCCAGCATTGCCTGCTTTGTTAACTCCAACGGCTACTACAGGAGAACCTGTAGGCATTTCAGATATGGATAAAAGAGAATCCAGTCCGCCAAAAGATGAAAATTTTGAAGCTTCTGTTTTTTTGACATGCTTGTCATTGTAGACCATAATTGGAACACCAATTACAGGAATTATTGTGTGTGATGCAATCATTCCTGGAAGATGTGCAGCTCCGCCGGCGCCTGCAATTATTATTTTAAATCCCATTTTTTCTGCATGTTTTGCATATTCATCCAATCTAGTTGGCGTTCTATGTGCAGACACTATCTGATCTTCATGTTTTATCTTGAATTTATCTAAAATTTCAGCTGCATCTTTCATTATTCTGCTATCTGAGCTGGAACCCATTATGATTCCAATCAAAGGTTTCTTTGTGTATTCCATATGAATAGAAAAATAAAACAAGTTATTATCTATAATGGCAAAAATCAAAAGGATAGAATAATTATTGGTTTATGTTTGACATTTGCAATCAAGTGTAATTCTTCATATTTACTTGCCTCTAGTTCATTTGTTTTTGATCTGGATAACTCATTGCAAAAAGGACAGATACACACTATAGTCAATACTTAATCACAGGATTTGATTTTTTAATTTATTTATCCACTCATTGGTCATTTTCAATAAATTCTCCATATCTGAATCATTGGAAATACAACAAGCCATATGAGTATTCTATTGACTTTTTACAGTTAATGATGTGTGTGTTATTTTAAAATACATTCTAAAAGTTTGTGCCTATCTTAGAAAATATGATTAATCTGTAAAATTGGCATTAGATATTTTTAATCGAATCTTGAAAAATAGCCATGGGTAAAATACTTGGGATAATAGGTGGGGGTCAACTTGGAATGATGATTGCAGAGGCAGCCAAAAAAATGCCAGAGCACATCTCAAAAATCATAGTTTTGGATCCTGTGGAAAATTGCCCCGCATCACAAGTAGGAGCTGAACAAATAATTGCAGATTTTAAAGATGAAAACGCCATAATGGAATTGGCAAAAAGATCAGACATTATCACATATGAGATAGAGTCAGGAAATAGTGAAGTATTAAAATTAGTTGAAAAAGATGCGGAAATTAATCCTTCCCCAGATACATTGCAAATTATTCAAGATAAATATTTACAAAAATCGTTTTTACTAAAAAACAATATTCCTGTTCCAGAATTTATCAAAGTGGAATCGCTTTCAGATTTGGAGCAAGGATTAAAAAAATTTGGATACCCATCAATACTCAAAGCTAGACGTGATGCATATGATGGCAGAGGTAATTTCAAAATAGATTCGCCAAAACAAATTCAACAAGCATTTGCTTATTTTAATAAAAAAAATTTGATGCTTGAAAAATTCGTGCCATTTAAAATGGAAGTTTCAGTAATTGCTGCAAGAAATACAAAGGGACAAATCAAAACATTCCCACTCGTAGAAAATATACATGAGGACAGCATTCTTCGCCAAACGATAGCTCCTGCAAGAGTGTCTGAAAAGGTAGCAAAAAAAACAGAAGACATAGCTAAAACTACGATGAACGTTCTGAAAGGAGCAGGGGTTTTTGGCATAGAGATGTTTGTAACTGAAAATGATGAGATTGTGATTAATGAAATCGCACCGAGGGTGCATAATTCAGGCCATCACACATTACAATCAAGTGAGACATCGCAATTTGAACAACATCTAAGAGCAATTCTGGGGTTGGATTTAGGCGACACGTCTCTTTTGCACCCAACTATAATGTACAATATTTTAGGTCCAAAAAATTTTGAGGGGGAATACAAACCAATTGAACTATCAGAGCAAAATGTTTTTCTTAAAATGTATGGCAAAAAAATTTCAAAGCCATTAAGAAAATTAGGGCATTTTAATTTGGTAGGAAATCAAGATGAAACTATAGAACAACTTTTAAAAAAAATAGATATTCTCAAAAACAAAGTATTGATCAAGCCTGCATAAAGAACAAGCCTATCGTAATAGGTTTATTAATTATCGATAAGAAAATCACAACATGTCGGTTTCAATTCCACATGTTATCTCGGGAATATCAATAATATTGCTAGTCATATACGGTGCAGATGTAATTGTAGGCGGAGGTAGAGCTGGAGATGGATTTCTACCATTTGATCCTATGACAAGAGGCATAGCATTTGGATTTCCTCCTATCATTTTATCGGTAATTGCATTTTTCATATCTAAAAAACCTCCATACAAAGGACTAGGGATAATGTTGATAGTTACAGGGGTTTTGATAATTATTGGAGGAGTAATGTCTGTAACAAGCGCGGCCGAGACAGAAAATTCTGCAAGAATGATGGGCGAAGGAGGAAGTCTTGTTATAATCGGCGTAATTATTGCTGCATTGGGAGCAATAAAGATAAGAAAATCCAAATCCAGTGTATAATAGAATGCCAACTTGTGCAAAATGCAATAATGAAGTATCAAAAGTTTATGATTGTGATCATACAAATGATCAAGAATACTGTACAGAATGCTATACTGAACTGCATTATTATCTAACGGAAGAAAAATGATTTGAGTGAAATAGAGGCATTTATCCAATGGATTATCTCATTGATCTCAGAGAATCTTTATCCTGGAGTATTTTTAGCGGCGTTAATTGAAACAGTGTTTCCACCAATCCCAAGCGAAGCCATATTTCCTCTGGCTGGATATAGCATATTAAAAAATCAAATGAATGCATTTCATATTATTGGAGTTGGGATTACAGGTGGATGCGGTGCAACAACCGGAGCATTTGTGATTTACATCATATCAAAGAAGTTAGGACGTGCAGGATTGATAAAATATTTAAAATATGCAAAAATCAGAGAAAAAAGTTTGGAAAAAGCTGATCATTGGTTTGAAAAATACGGTGACAAATCAGTAGTCATAGGCAGAGTAATTCCAGGCATTCGCGAATTGGTATCAATCCCTGCCGGGATTTTTAACATGAATCCAATCAAATTTTTAATTTTTACGTTGATAGGTTCATGTGTATGGAGTGTGGCATTAACAGCTGTGGGGTATTATTTTGGAGTGATTACACTAGACGTGTTCTAGCATTTATGACATAATTTGATGATGCAATAAAATAACCATTTTTTAAACAAATTAATAACAAAATGAATGAA
>DASSYQ010000035.1:0-6595 GCA_035703205.1 Nitrosarchaeum sp. | reverse complement strand
ACTGAAATTGGAACAAGCATAATCAGGTGGATGGACACTCCGCACTTTTACACAAATGGAAAACTAATTGTCCTATATGTTGGACAGAATCCCGAGATAGTGAATTTGCTAGAATCATTTTTAGGTAAACAATTTGCCGGAATGTAATTCTAGTATTTTCTTATTTTTTTTGATTTAACGCATCAATTCTTCCCTTGTATTTTTCTCTGTACATAGTCCTGCAAGAAGTACAGCAAAAGAATCTCTCAAAATCAGCTATTTTTAGAACATGCGGTTTGTCTGAGATTGGACCTTCACAAAGATCACATGTCATTTTTAGGATCATGCCCTTGGTTATCTTCACATCATGTTTCTTTGATTTTGTCTTTATGTTTTCAAGGTGTTTTTCCGTCTTGCCCTCAAGCATTCCAAGGTCGATTATAGGTGATACTGATTTTATCAATCCTATGTTGACTAGTCGCTCATATCTTGCTTGAACAGTGGGAGTACTTACTTTGATTTCACGTGATATTTGTCGAAATGATTTTCTTCCATCTTTTATCAGTGATTCAATTATCGCAATATCAATATCATCTGGTTGAAACGGCACAAGTAAATTATTTTTTTAGAATATTTATGATTTTACAAATGTAAAGTATACATTATATCTATCACATGATTTTACTTTACAAATGTAAAGTAGCCCCTTTTTCTATCCTGTACTTCTATACTATTTTTATGAGCACAATAAGCAAAAGCGTCACAAAAAACAACAGACTGCATGATCTGACCTATTGGGGAATAAGGGCTTCAGTAGGAGTCATCTTCATTGCATATGGTTTGCAAAAATTTGATCCTGTCTGGAGAGAACTATTGATTGGATTTGGACTGCCCCCGGAATTGCAAATTCCAATTGCTCTAGCTGAAACAATTGGTGGAATCGCCTTGATTGTTGGCGTATTGACTAGGATAACAGGTGCAATATTTAGCATAATTCTAGTTGATGCGATATTTCATATCAGGTGGGAAAATGGGTTTTTCATAGCAAAGGGTGGTTGGGATTATGATCTGGCACTACTTGCAATGGCGTTGTTTATCATGGTAGTTGGATCTGGAAATTTTTCCATCTCCTCTCGCTTGAAAAAAGTGCCTCCCTTTCTTCAATAGTGTCATCTTTTGACACCCTGTTTTTTTATTTTAAATTTTTTTTAAACCTTATTTCTGTTGCTTCTGCATTTAATTCTGTTTTTGATCCTACTCTTTGAGTTTGCTTTCCTCAAATATGTCAGAGCCATACCAGCAAAATCTGAAATAATCTAAACACCATTCATGAAACATTGCATCATCACTGTAAAACATCTCAGTGATATCTGATTCACCGTCCTTTGAGGGAAACAAAACACATGCCTCTTTCTCATTTAGCACTATCATAGTCTGCACATTTTTCGCCATCTTTCTTTCAACCATTCTCTTTTCGATAAGACTATCAAATCCAAGTCTTTTTAACAATGCCTTTCTTCCCTTGGGAACCAGAGTAGACTCTGAAAAAATATATTGAAATTTTATACCTTTTTTGATTTGTTTGACTAGTGGTTCCACCAAGTCAAGTGGGGCTTCAGATAATATCTCATAGATGTATTCATCAGAGTTTTTGTAAATTGATTTCCACTGCTCCAATACCTTGGAGATTCCCTTAATGTGCTGACTAGTAGCTAGCTGTCCGCACCTGATCTTGAATTTGTATGGAATGTCTGCAAAAGTATGTTCTTCAAAATATTTTCTGTTTTGTGAGAAAAATACAATGGTAGGAACCTGTGTGCAAACAGCTTCACCAAATGTAGTGGTAGTGTATTTTCCGTTATTTTTTCTCTCAATGAGGCCACTTTCCTCTAGTCTGATGAAATTTCTGTGAACTTCCTGTTTTGTGGACTCTAGCTCCTTTGCAATTTCAGTGGGCGTAGAATCTTTGTTTAATAATTTAAATAAAATATTCAGCCTTTGAGGGCTGGCAAGATCAAGCACATAATTTGCAGTCTTGTCAATTAGGTCCGACATGAATAACTCCTCTTTGTCATGGGTTAAAAATAATTGGAAATTATTATTCTATTATCCTGATGAGTTCTTTTAGCTTTCTTCTTGATTTTGGAGGCCTCTTCTTGTCTGGATATCCGATGCATAGAATCGAAGATGGTCTCAAATCTGTGCCCAAAATTGACTTGACCTTTTCCTCATCAAACATTCCTATCCAAATTGAGCTTAACCCCAACCCTGATGCCGCAAACTGTGAATATGATGCTGCAAGTGTGGCGTCTTGCAAAGAAAATTTCTCCAAAATATTTGGTGGAAACTTTAGTTTTACTCTTGAGGGATCCATGCAAAACACCAAGACTAGTGGCGCATTGACATATGGTTGATTGTTTGCAGCTTCAACCAATGCTTGTTTTGTTTTTGGATTTTTTATGTAAAATACCTCAAAGCCTTGAAAATTTCCAGCAGTAGGTGCAGTATCTGCCGCTGCCAAAATCTTATCGATCTTCCAATCTTCTACTTTTATTTTATCAAACTTTCTTGTAGAGCGACGTGTCGCCATTACTTTAAACAAATCTGAATTATCTGTGCTTTGAGAATTTGCAGACAAAATCTCCTCCAGAAGCGATTTTGCTTTGATTTTTTCTTTTATCTCTGTTTTTGTATCTTCTTTTCTAATCCAAACAGATGGATAGAATTCTTTTGGGCTTATGTAGATGTATTGAGGTTCATGAGGAATCTTGGCGTATTCTAGAATCTTTTTTTGAAAGTCAAATGTCTGAGCTTCAAGTGATCTATGATCTTTTAGATTAAACTGAATTATATCTGAATTTATCAATATGGTGCTCATTTGATCTTCAAGCTCTACAGTACCTGTAGAATTTTTTTGTAAAATCTCAACAATAGCTTCAAACTCTTTTTTGTTTAGTATTATGGTGTCTGTGTCATCTTCGTCTGCTCCCTGCCAAATTAATCGGCAGCCATCTTTTGTTGTATATGCTGGCTCTACTCTGGAAAATTCCATCACTCATCTCATAATAATCTAATATAAAAAAATAGGTTGGGAGCTTATGCTCCTGCAACCAAGTATGCGCCTATTCCTACACCCATCATAATTCCAAGTCCCATGCAAATAAGGTCAAATGTTACGACTTTTTTGAATGGGGCGTGGACCATTTTATCCCAGGTGCTGATTTGAGTTGTTTGTGTTTTCATGATTATAGTATATCGCAGAAGATGATAGAGTATGGTAAATCCCTCAAAGGACTGGTAAGCTACTCAGCTTACCAAGTATAATGTGTCAAAACAAATCTACAATTGTATGCGAATTGATTCTTGTAGAAAATGCGGAGAGGCACTAGAAGTGCATAGAAAATGCAGCATATGCAACAAGCCAAATGAATTTTCTTGTCATAAATGCGGATATGCCACAACAGAGCAAATCCACTTACAATGCATGTCCATTGATCTTAGTTACAAGTTATTAGAATCACCTACCAAAAATTATAAGATACAATCTGACTTCAAAAGGTAATCTAAAATTATATCCTTTGAATGAAATTGGTTTTATCATACAAACGAAAAACCAATTATCTTACACATTGAACAAATACAATGTACTTTTCATAACTATCTAATGTTTATTCATATATTTGATAAATTCTTAAATATTTATTTACATAATCTATTTCATGGATTTTGATGAGACAGACACAAAAATTCTCAAAAATTTGCTAGTTGATGCAAGATTATCTGCAAGACAGCTGGCATACAAGCTAGGATTATCCACCGTCACTGTACTTACCAGAATAAAAAAACTAGAGCAGAAAAAAATCATCACCGGATACACTGCACGTCTTGATCATCAAATACTTGGCTATGATCTTGCAGCAATAATTGAGATTAAAACAGCTAAAGGAAAAATGTTGGAGATAGAAAACAAAATTGCAGAAAATGAAAACGTTTGTGCAGTTTATGATATTACAGGTCCTGCAGATATTTTGTTGATTGGCAAATTCAAAAACAGAGATGAACTGAGCCGTTTTGTGAAGAGCTTATCTGCAATACCAAATGTAGAAAATACAGAGACACATATTGTGCTAAATACAATAAAAGAAGACTTTAGACTATTATGATGCCAAAAATAATTTTTAATTTTATTGCAATTTATTAAATGAATTTTAAGAAAGTACAAAACACAATTTAAATTCAATTAATATAAAAATCATTCATGAGTGAATTGGTTGTTGGCTATCATAGGGTTAGAAACACGTTGATCTTTATAGGAATAATATCTGCAATTGCAACATTGGTATTGTTTGTAAAATAACCCATTATGATATTATCCTCAGGACAAGTCAACGTATTTTTTAAAATCCTGCACTCTGTTGCGAATGGTTATGCCAGTAATTCCAGATACTTTTGTAATCTCATGCTGTAAGAGATTTGCATCCGTCTTGATGCATGCCATGTAGATTACAGTTGCAGCTACTGCATGAGGATTTTTTCCTGCAGTGAGTTCTTTTTCTTTTAGGAAATCAAAAATTTTTATGGCTTCACGTTTGGTTATTTCAGGTATCTGTAAGTTGTTTGCATATTTTATGATGCAATTAATTGGGTCTGTTACTGGTACAGTCAGCATTAGATTCTGAAACAAAAGTCTGTATGCCCTCGCAATGACTTTGCGTTTTTCCTGAAGATGATTTGAGATATCGATAATTGTTCTGGTAGTCTCCATGTCTCTGCATGCAATATACATGCACGCTCCAACTATTGACTTGATAGTTCTGCCACGTACCAGGTGTGCCTTTGCAGCCTTTCTGTACAGATATGCTGCCCTGTCAATCACTACATCCGAAAGACCTAGTTTCTCTTTTAGCTTGAGCATTTCATAGAGGGCAATCCTTAGGTTTTTTTCAGATGATGTCTTCGCCTGACTCCTAGAGTCCCATGTCCTCATTCTTTTCATGGACTGCCTCATCTCATGACCTAGTGGTTTTCCAACAGAATCATGGTTGGATTTTCCAATGATTGTAGATAACCCCATATCGTGCATTGTTAATGTTGTTGGCATATGCTCATCATGTGTAAATGATGTACTTTCTTTTCTTTCATCTGTTAGCCTTTCCTGCAAAATTTCTCCACAACTCTGACAGATCATCTCTCCTGTCTCAAAGTCTGTAACTATGATACTATCCCTACATGGGATGACTTTGTTTTCTAGTCTTTGAACCATCGTTTTCAAACTTTAGAATGTCATTCCCTCTTTCATCATAAGGGACAAATCATTTCTTAGTGGATCATAACTTAGTGCAAAGTTCAGATTATCTAAAAGCGAATCTATTAGAGCGCATTTGTTTTTTGCATACTGGTAGTATCCGTCAAATGCCATATCAAACGAGTTGCATTTTTCAAATTGGCTCCAAAAATCATCACGTATCACAACATATTCGTGTAAAAATTGGCGTACTGGTACTTCTACGACTGGTGCCATGTTATATCGCAATAACTTGATCAGTATGGTCTCAAATTCCTTATCCAGCTCCGCATCATAGATTTGTTGGTAAATGCTTGACATGTCAAGTAAATACCATGACTTCGTCTTTGGCTAGTTTTTCCCTGAACTTTTCTCTATCTTTTTCTTTTTTGTCTTTCATGACCCAATAATGTGGTAATGGAATTTATTGTCGATTGTGTAAAATATGAACAAATATCAAATAATGGTTAAAAATAATAAATGATTTTTAAGATTTTTAAATTCAAATTATAATATCATGGATTCATACAAAAACCATGTCTGAGGTTCTAAAATGTGAATGTCCCCCAGGGTCAGAAAGTTATGAAAACGATGAAGGAATGCGGATCTGTCTTTCATGTGGAGGCTGGATGGAACCGGAGTAAAAATGACGCCTCCCAATATTTTGCTAAATGTTGATCATTATACCGATTGTGACTTGTGCCACAATCCATTACTGCACTGCCACTGCAAGTGTCCGTATTGTGGAAAACGAGATGATTGTGAATGCGTGTTATTTGATGCAATCACAGGAGGATAACTAAAATGAACATCTATGATACAAGACCCATCAGATGTGTGATTTGCCAAAAGGCAATAGGTGAAGTGGACTTTGATGCAGAAATAATTCGCCCAAAATGTGGACAATGCGCAAACCCTATTCTTGATACCAAAGATAAAATGCCTTATCTGATTTACCACTGATTTTCCATATTGTGGTTATCTGCTAAATCCTTGATTCATAACCGCATTTAGTGTTATGGTGGATTTTATGTTTGGAATCTTTCTGATTTTTTTGCCAATGATATCTGAAATGTCATTGTATGTGGGAGCTGCAATCTTGCAAATAATCTCAAAAGAGCCAATCAGGCTATCTGCTTCAATTACTTCTGTTATTTTTTCTAGTTCTTGTAATATTGATAACTCTTGTGATCTATTGCAATGAATTACGACAAAAGCATGTGACATGTATTTTTCCAAGACCTCTTTTTCAATTTTGGTTATTTTTCTAAAATTTTGTTTTTCATTTACCAATAATGTCAATGTTGAATTGATCTTCTGGATTCTTCTAAT
>DASSYQ010000124.1:0-2110 GCA_035703205.1 Nitrosarchaeum sp. | reverse complement strand
TTGGCGACGAATGAATTTATTTACAGATTAATTCAAGGCAATCTGTGCGGGGATCGCCTAGCTTGGTAGGGCGTGGGATTGCTAATCCCATGTCAGCAATGACCCGTGGGTTCAAATCCCTCTCCCCGCGCCATTGATCTGGGGATATAGTTGGGGCATGATTTATTGTACTAAATCAAACACTCTAAAATTTAATAACATTGAATAATTTCAAAGTAATAATGGATGACATACCCGGTGTGACTTCTGCACTGGTCAGTGTGGTAATAGGACAATCACTGTATGATATAAGCGAAGCAGTACACGAAGATGTAGGTAATGCACTATACAAAAAATACAAATGCTATTTTCATGATTGTATTGAACATCCTGACTATCTTGTAGATGTCTTAAAGCAAATATTTGGTGACGGCTACATCTCCATAATTGCCAATATCAACAAAAGATTAGAAGAGTTTTCCTACCAAAAACCTGTTAAGGAATTTCTTTTGGGGATAAACAAGTAATTGGAAAATAAACCAAGTGTCTTCTTTTTAGGTATTTCAATGCCTGTAATATTTTTTGTAATCCTTACGTCAAATGTAATTGAATATGCTGAATTTTGGTCTGATTCTTTGAATCTAATTCTTACAAGTATTTTGTTAGTTGTATGTATTGTAAATAATTTCAAGATGGGGTTACATGGCAAACATGGAAGAGCATGGATATTTTTTACATTTGCAATTGCAATGTGGTATGTAGCTGAAAGAATATGGACACTAAACGAACTGACAGATGTTGATACTTGGCCGTCTTATGCAGATCTCTTCTGGCTTGTAGGGTATGTGTTTTATTTTATTTTTAGTACCATGTATCTGAAACCTTTTGTATCTCAAATCTCACGAAAAAACATACTAGCAACATCACTTGTTGCATTGACAATTTTGGTTCTTGTGCTTTACACCGTAAAATCACAAACAGACACCTTTGAGAGTATCTTGTATGCATCTTATCCTATTGCAGATTCAGTAATGCTGATTCCTTCAATTCTTGGTTTGATGTTGTTTTTCAAGGGTCGTATAAAATTTTCATTGGCATTGTTGTTTTTTGGAATGCTGAGCTTTGTCATATCTGATTATGGTTTTCTGTATTTTGATTCCATAGGTGAATATTACACTGGCCATCTAGTTGACATTCCATATCTCTGTGCATATGCACTTTTTATTGGTGGAATAATTAGCAATCTGAATCTCTGGAATAGAATTGATAAAAACAAGCCCTTTAATGATCAGGATACCATGAGATAATTTCCATAATTTTTAACAAAATGCCAGTATGAATCCAAAATATCTGTCTTGAATTTGTTTATCTTCATCTCAAATATTTCTAAACAGTATTTTCTATAGTTTCATAGAAAAAATACTAGTTGATCTTTTTTTACAGAATTAAACTCTAAACTTGTTTTTTACATCAGTATGATCATTTTATACCTGAAGACTCAATCTCGATTACTATTGCATTTTCTGTATGATCTGCATGAACTTTGGAATTCAAATCAAGAAATATACTTTCATAGTATATTCTAAAAAATAAAGACCAGTTTTCTCCCATATCGTGATGCATAACTAATTTAATTTTTGCACCTTCATGATATTCCTTGATAAAAAATCCAGAAGAACGTGCTCTATCTTTTAGTATTGAAATCCATTCTGCAATACCATATCTTCCTCTCATAGATAGTGCTATTTCCTTAGAACCTGATACTGCAGCATTTTTTGCAATCTTTGTTATTGTTTCTTTATCACTTTTTTTGATTATCTCTCTTAATGCAGATTTGAGCATTACCACCCAACCCACCTCTGATGCATGAACATCCCAACTAACATGGGAATCAAAAATCTGATTTACGTACGTATTTAGGCTTAATTTTTCCTCCTTTGCAACAGCCTTTAATTTCTCTAAAACTTCTTTGTTTACACGAAAGCTTACATGTTCAGTTGTTCTTTTTTTTGTTCCCTGATGCACTGTCTCTTTCTGGAATCCTTCCTTATCACTTTTTCAATTGTTTTAAACATAAAACCGATGAATTAGAAAATAATCTCCATTAAGTAGATATTATTTTGTCTTACGT
>DASSYQ010000084.1:0-3332 GCA_035703205.1 Nitrosarchaeum sp. | reverse complement strand
ATTTTATTAATGCTGTTTGTAATTTCAGTTGGAGTTATTGGATTTTCATTTGCTGCTTATGCTTCAGATCCTGTTATTCCCAATTGGGTAAAAAATAACGCAAAATGGTGGTCGGAGGATTCAATCAGCGAAGACGATTATGTTAAATCATTAGAATATCTTATTGTGCATGGAATAATTGATATCCCAATACCTATCACTGAAGTTACTGCTGCTCAGACTATTTTAACTGAAGAAGAACAAGCTCAATCCTTCAAAGTCACATTATCTAACATTGTGTCTCCAATATCTGTTCATTTTTTTGAAAAATTTGAGATGACTTCCACCATTGGATCTATAGATGATCCATTTGGTAATACGTATAATTTCCGTGACATCAATCCTTCATTTTACCTAGAATCTTTACCTAGTGTAGATAAAAAACAATTTTACAAATTTGTTGCTGATTGGATGGATAGGGGTGATCTACTCAATGAATTTAATGTTGATGTTGATGTTTTAGATGGCAGAGGAGACATTATACAAACTTGGTCATTTACTACATGTGAAATTACTAGTTATGGAACATATTTACAAGACATCACTAATTTCTATCAATTCTCTGGGGTGAAGGATTCTGAAATTCGGGATAGGACTAGTTTCTCATGTGCTGGTGTTTCTTTAGAAACTCCTTAATGAAATTATCTGCGAATAATTTTTAACCAAGCAAAATTAAACCGCCTTGAGTTAAAATGAAGATTTCTCAAAATACAAAAAAAGCACTAAATGATCAGATTGTCCTTGAAGCAAATGCCTCTAATAGTTATCTTGCAATGGCATCTTGGTGTGAAATTACTGGATATGGAGGAGCAGCAAATTTCTTTTATGCTCAGTCTGATGAAGAAAGATCACATATGCTCAAATTAATTCATTATCTAAATGATGTTGGTGGTTCTGCTACAATTCCTGCAACAAAATCTCCTGCTAACACTTTCAAATCTTTAGAATCTGTTATTAGAACTGCTCTCAATAATGAACAAATAGTCACAAAAGCCATTCATCATATAGTAGAGATTGCTCAAAAAGAAAAGGATTATTCTACACACGCCTTCCTTGATTGGTTTGTCAACGAGCAAGTAGAGGAAGAAAAGAAATTTGAAATGATTTTGCAGAAATTTGAATTGATTGGAAGAGATAAGATTGCAATCAACGAAATCGATAAAATCTTAGGTTCACTAGCTACAAAATAATTTTTGTTATTTTTTGTTAATTCTTTAAAGTTTATTAATATTCATTTTATCTTCATTGTATGCTGTTTGGAGTCTTTGCAGTACATAGTCCTGAATCATGTCCGCTAAACAATAGCCATAGTCGAGAAATTTTTCTTAACATGGAGAAAAAAATCAAATCCGATATGAAAAAATTCCAAATTTTGAAAATTATTGGTTTTTACATGTCTGTTTTGGAACATGAATGGATAATTATTTTGGATGCAAAAAGTGCTCACGATATAGAACAACTTTGTATCTCTGTAGGTATATCGTCTATTAGTACAGTAAAAATTGTCCCTATGAATGAATTTTCCACAACTGTACAAAAATTAAAATCTCAAAAGTAATTTTGAACTCTTAGTTCATTATTTCTAAAATCATTAATACTTCGTACTTTTTCAATATTTTATGACCGTAACCGTAACAAAAATGCCTGGAGGAATAACTCAATTATTTAATACCGAAACAGGCAGAGTTACTTACAAGTGTAAATCTGAATCAGGCTACATGCTAATTGAAGCATTTGGCGGAATTGTAAAATTTCATCAAAAAGGCGCAATGGCAACCATTACAGGACATTTGACTACCCTTGATTCTTGTACTGTAATTAAAGAAAATGATTCTAATTACAAAGAAGCACTTTCTGCAATAATTCAAGCACAAAAACAATTTGCTCAGATAAAATCTGAAACATATCAAAAAGAAATCCAAGAATTAGAAAAAAAGATGTCTTCTCTTTAAATCAAGTATTGATATTTTTAGCTGCAGTGCCTTTATCCGATTTCCTTTTTGATCTATTGTTCTAATGACTCGAATCTTTTAGAATTGTTATGCCTACAAATGTTTCCTGAACACTATTATCTGTCTTGATATTTTTTACATTTGCATCCTTTTACAAGGCATTTTCCATTTCCTTCAAAATGAATTGAATTATCATGATAACACCCAATTTTTTTATTATTACAATTCAATGCTAACTTGTCTGTTTCTTACTATTCTTTAATCTTGTTTGTTAGACAATTATAATTAGACATTACACATATTGTATTTGTTGGCTAATCTCAAAAGTATAGGTCGTTTTTTCCTTTTTATTGTAGGCGGCATTGTTGCAATCATTGTAGGCTCTTTTATGATTCGTGGAACTATGCATTTATGGGATAAATCTGATTCAGAAAAAAAATCTGATAAAAATAACGACTAAAAAACAAGTATTGTCTAATTTTAAACATGTTACATGATTCATCCATAAGGAAATCTCTGGAAGATTACGTAAAATTGAGGATAAGAGATGTTCCTTCTGAAATTCATCAAACTTTTCCGAACGTAAAACAAGTTTGGAAATGTGAAAATCAAGTAGATTTTCTTTATGGATACTATGTAGGAAAAATTGAAGAGGGCACTTTGCATTATCTTCTTAAGGCAACTCGAGCATCCATGGGTGGTTTTGTAGATGTCTTTGAAATTAGAGGAATCATTGAAACATACAGAACAGATCTCAAAAATTCAATTGAGAAAGCACTTTCGCAGTGAAGTAGAAATACTGCTTTGATGTAAAGATAGACATGGTTGGACCTCAAGATGGTGGATTCGGTTTTGATCAATCAAAAAAATACACTAGTGTTGATAACATAGATCAAGTATGTGTTCAATGTCAAGCTGGACAACACAAAAAATGTTTGCTAAAATCAAAACAACAATCAAGTTGTGAATGTGAACATTGCTTAATTTATGGATAGTTTGTTTTTAATATATACTATTTACGAATTTGTACACTAACTATAATTCTAATTCTTTAAAGATTAAGTAGATTCAATAATATGTTTTTTGAATTTACTTATGATGTCTAAAATTAAACAAATTGCGGCATGGATTGCAATTCTTGGTGGTGGAGTGGCCTTTTTCTTTTTCTCATTATATGCTGTAGATATAATGCGTTAAGCTCAAAAATTATTTTTTAAATTCTATATTGTTATTCTATTCTGATCTTCTTTTTAGTTTTTCAAGTTCATTTTTAGTTTGAATATGTTCATTACGTTCTTTTTCTAGTAATATTTGGACCGTTTCTAGCTCTTTCTCTGTCAT
>DASSYQ010000072.1:0-4012 GCA_035703205.1 Nitrosarchaeum sp. | reverse complement strand
TTTATGCGCTTGCGTTCTGGACATTGTTCTTCCAGATCCATGTGCTGTTGAACCAAAGGTTAGCTCAAGTGATTTTTGATTTCCCAAAAGAACCCAACTTGCACTCCCCATGGAACCTGGAATGAAAATCGGTTGACCTATTTTTTGGTATTTCTTTGGAATATCTGGACTGTTAGCGGGAAATGCTCTAGTTGCACCTTTTCTATGAACTACTAATGATTTTTCTTTACCGTCGATTTTATGTTTCTCAACTTTGGCGCTATTATGTGCAACATCGTAAACTAAATTCATTTCCAGATCTGATTCTGATTGATTTAGTACAGTTTCAAAAGATTTTCTTGTGTAGTGTGTGATCATTTGCCTATTACACCATGCAAAGTTCATCGCAGCATTCATTGCTTTTTTGTATGAAATTCCTTCCTCTGAAGTATTTGGAACACATGCTAATTGTTTATCTGGTAATTCTATCCCGTATTTTTGATGATTTGCCTCACAAATTTTTAGATAATCTGTACAAACTTGATGCCCAAGTCCTCTTGACCCACAGTGAATCAATACTGTAACTTGCCCTTCAAATATCCCCATGGTCTCTGCTGCTTCTTCATCGTGGATTTCCTGTACTTTTTGAATCTCAAGAAAATGGTTTCCTGAACCTAAGCTACCAACTTGAGGAGATCCTCTATTGTGGGCCACATCTGAAACTTTGTGAGGATCTGCATTTTGCATATGTCCATTTTCTTCACAAACATCTACATCGTTTTTTGTTGCATATCCATTTGCTTCTAACCATTTGACACCTTGCACGAGAACTTCGTCTAATTGAGATGTGGTTAGTCTCATACATCCTTCTTTTGGATGTAATCCAGAAGGAATCGATTCAAAAAGATGATCAACTAGTTCTATTAATTTTGGTCTAATATCATTTTCAGTAAGATTGGTTCTGATTAATCTAACTCCACAATTGATGTCATACCCTACACTTCCTGGACTTATGATGCCTTCTTCTGCATCCATTCCAGCAACACCTCCAACTGGAAATCCGTATCCCTGATGCCCATCAGGTAAAACTATTACTTGTTTTAGAACACCTGGTAAAGTAGACACGTTAATTGCCTGTTCAATTGTTCTATCAAAAATCATTTTTTGAAGTAGATATTCATTTGCATAAATCACAACCGGTACCTTCATACCGTATTCTGGATCCTTCTCTATTCTGTATTCAAGATCTGACACTTTTTTTGGATTCAATGTTGTCATTATTTTTCATAATTGTTTTAGATTTTGTGAACTATTTGATCTATTGATCTTCGTGTAGTGATTTGAGGAATTTCATTTGCAAAACCTATTGGGAGAATGGCAACCGGTTTAATATTCTCTAGTTTTAGGATGCCCTGTACTTTTTCTTCATTAAATGATCCTATCCATACGGAAGAAAGTCCTAGTTCATGGACAGCAATCTGTGAATATGCACATGCAATTGTTGCATCTTGAATGGAGAATAACTGTTCTCCTCTAGACCCGTATTCCATACTACATCGTATGGGATCTGCACAAAATATCATTACTATAGGTGCCTCTAGAATGTAATTTTGTCCATGTGCCGCTTCAGCTAGTTTTTCTTTTTCTGTTTTTTTATCAACTATGAAAATTTGATATGACTGAAGATTTCCAGCAGAGGGTCCTTTTATGGCTACATTGAGTATTGAATTTATCATGTCTTCTGAAATTGAAATGTTTTTGAATGCTCTAGTAGAATGTCTAGATGAGATTAAATCAAAAAAATTTTTCAATTTGATTTTTGTTCACTACATGACAAATTAAGTGGCTGGTGATTACCATGATTGAAAATGTTGTTTATACTTTAAGTAATAAAAATAGAAAAGATGACTCATGGCTGAAACAAAACCTGTAAAGAAAAGTACGGGAATCGCACCATTATGGGCATCCAGTTGGTCAGAAATGGAAAGATCTATAGACAATCTACGCAGAGATATGGAAAAAGCATTTTCTTCATTTCCAAGTATTTCTATGCCAAAAATGTCACATACCTCATGTGATGTTATCGACGAAGGGAATCAGTTTCGTGTAAAAATGGATGTTCCTGGAATAAAGAAAAATGAAGTCAATCTTAATGTGACTGATAACTCCATTGAGGTATCTGCAGAACATAAAGAAGAATCTGAAGAAAAGAAAAAGAATTATCTTAGAAAAGAACGAAGTCATGTATCATACTACAGATCTCTGCCTCTCTCTGAGAAAATACTTTCAGACAAAGTATCTGCAAAACTCGCTGATGGTGTGTTGGATATCGTACTTCCAAAATCAAAACCAACTGAAAAACAAAAGAAAAAATCTATCTCTATACAATAGTTCTTTCTTTTTTTTGCTTTATGTCTTTTAAAATCATTTATGATAATCATGTTGTATCTTTAAGTATTATTTTGCTGTATCAATAATGCATTAAGCTTCGGTTTGATGCAACACACGGAAACGTAGGGTATTAACTCAACGCGGTATACATTGGTATATGGTGTAATGCGTTTCCGTGTTATCTTGAATTATTGTTTGGTAAATGAGATACAAAGTGAAAGTATTTTGTCTTGCCAATATTTTGAAAGACAATGTTTCTTTGTATATTGTTGACTGGATTATTCATTAATGTCATCCAAACAAAAATACGTAAAGTTATTTTTACGATGAAAATTTACATGCTGATATAAATTCTAGTATTGAATCTAGAAATTGTTGGGAAAAATTCTTGTGCCTATAGACGGCTCACCTAATTCTGTTAGAGGATTAGACAAAGCGATAGAGTTTGCTAAAAACAGTGATTCTACAATAACTCTTCTTCATATCGCAACACTTCCACCTGTCCATGTTATTGGGCATTCAAAAGATAAGATCAAAATATCTTTGGCAAAAAAAGCACAAAAATTTTTACAAGATGCTGAGGATAAATGTACGAATCAAAACATCTCATTTACAACTAAAATAATCTATGGCTATGATCCTGCTTATGACATAGAGCAATTCACAAAAAAATACAAACATGATATGATTGTGATTGGTGCAAAAGGTAAAAGTTCACTAAAACGCCTTTTTCTAGGCAGTGTTTCCAGCTATCTTGTTCAAACCTCAAAAATTCCAGTCACAGTAATAAAATAATTTTTTTCAATACATTTCAAAGAATTTTAAGACTCGTATGTTGATATTGTGATATTGTTTTTTATTATTGCTAAATTGTGTTTGTTTCTCAATGTCAAAATTCAACGTACTGTTTATTTAAAATGATTATAGACCTAGATCATGACAAGTCTGAGTGAACTTCGTGTCTGTAAATTATGTGGAAATGTTTTTTCAAAAAGAGCAGGTGTGACTATAATATCTAGCTGTCCTCAATGTAAAGGAACAAGTTTTGATACTGTTGACATAAACAAAGGATCTGTTGAAGATGACTTCTAACATCACTGGATATTATCTTTTAAAAGAAATTGTTCTCAGACAACATTACAAAGAATGCATGACATATTTCACCAAGTCATAATCCTGATGTTGATTGAATCTTAAAAAACGACTTTCTTCGTTTGATCTTACTAATCTTATCATAGGGTCAGTTATTGGGGCTGATATCTACATCACGCCAGGATTGACTGCAGCGATGATTGGGCCTGCTTCAATCATTGTATGGATTGTCGCTGGAGTTTTTGCCCTTGTTATTGCATTGGTGTTTTCCTATGCTAGCTACTATGTTCCAAAAGTTGGTGGGCCTTTTGCTTTTGTTTCAAAGGCATTTGGAAAGTTCTATGGATTTTTGACTGGCTGGTTGATGTTAATCGCTGAAATGATGGCATTGCCTTTATTTGCTATTGTGTTTACCAGATATCTTCATTTTTTTATCGAGTTAAATTCTTGGCAAGAAGTTTTGGTTAAGGGATTGTTTATCTTTTCATTAACAACCGTGAATATTCTTGGTGTGAAATTAGGTGGAAGAGTCAATGATGTTTTGACTCTG
>DASSYQ010000030.1:0-7415 GCA_035703205.1 Nitrosarchaeum sp. | reverse complement strand
CAACAGAAATAGTATTTGAAATTCCATTTGATGCAAGAGATGTATCCTCAACATGTACATATAGCGGAGAATAAGTTCCACTTACGTCTCCTGATTCAATTTCAATAGGGGTTGGAGAAGTGCTTCCAGATTGATACCAATTTACTGTGACAACCGCATATGCAGGAATAGTTGGAAATATAAAAAAAACACTAACTAAAAACAAAATCAAAATAAGACTTGGCACATTAAGGGACTTGATCATCTGAATATAGTTATCATTATAATTATATAAGAAAATATGTTTCAATTATAATCATCTCCTATTAATTACATACACAGGATAAGAATTTTTTAGACCAATAAACATGGATTGGATCTCATGAAATCTAAATTTATCATATTTTTTTATAATCTGATAAAGATCTCCGCCTACAACAAATTGGTTTTTTTCTGCCAGATGGTTTATTTTAGAACACATGTTCAATGGTGGACCTATCATGTCAAGTGACTCAGAAACGTTTGATTTCATTATCAAGACAGAGCCATAATCTGCACTGACTCTAAAATCAAGACCGGGAAATCCTTCTCGTCGTAATTGTTCAGAAATATGTTTTTGATAGCTAATCATTGTCAATCCGCATTCAATGCATCTAGTAAAATCATACTTGTCATTAGAACGACAAGACTCTGGAAAATAGTAAACCAGACAATCCCCTACATTTTTTATCACAGAACCACCAAATTCTGAAATTATTTTAGACATAGAGTTTAGAAAGACTTGATAGTATCTTGATGCTCTTAAAGGTCCAATCTGTGCAGTTATTTTTGTAGAGTTTACCATATCTACAATTCCAACGCAGTAGCTACTTGGTTGGGTCAAAAATGATACTAGATATTCTGCAGAATGTTTTGGATCAAAAATCGAGATATCACTTTTTCTACCAAGATCATTCTCTAGTTGAGGGTATTGAAAGAATTCAGATGAGTAGGATAGTTTTCTGTCAACATAGTCTTGGCTCATACAAGTAAATAATTGAAAAATACTGTTAAGCACTACTTAGCTGGGATGATAATTTTTTAGCTTGAAGAAGAATCGAAGATTAACAGAGAGAAATCCGTAAGTAAAACATGAAAGAAATAATTTTTGAAATTTCATCAGGATGGAGGTGAAATCATGGGAAAAGGAGGTGGAGTGATCATTAGCGGTTAGAAATCAAATCATGATTTTAACTCAATTAAAAATAAGTTAATTAATTTACTTGACTGTATAAAATTGATTGTCAAGATCGAAAAATTCCAATGAATCACAGTTTATGGAAAATATTGCAGAGATTCTTGGAATTTTAGAAGAAAAAAGCTTGAGTAAAGATTGGTTATTGGGTGAATTAAAAAGACATAAAATAAAATTAGATGTGTCTCCGTCTTCAAACAGCTACCAAATTCTAAAGAATTGCAGCCCTGAAAAAATCAAAAAAATTCTCAGTCTTCTAAAAGAAGATTTAGCAATAAAAGATGTTAAAACACTTACAAAAACATTGCATTGGTTTTTTATTGATATTGTGTCAAGCTCAGATCCAAATCTTTCAGTTAAGAGCCAAGCAAGAAAGATCAATGCGTTAAATGAGCTACTCAAAAGGACAGATACATTCAAGAAAGAAAATTTAGAGACTCTGGTTATCCTGCCTACAGGAGATGGAATGGCAGTAGGATTTCCAGATAGTCCTGAAAAGCCCCTTCGTCTAGCAATAGAGCTGCATAAATCACTAAAAAAATTCAATAGTACTCAAAAAGAAAAAGACAGAATAATTATCAGAATAGGAATTGATACTGGGCCAGTTTATTTTATGAAAGGAATAAGAGGAGAGATTTTTTGGGGACCAGGACTAATCATGGCAAAAAGAGTCATGGATTTGTGTGGGCCTAACCAAATTTTTGCATCTGAAAGAATTGCAAAAGATCTTAGAAGTTTATCAGAAGAAAACAAAGCTACAATGCATCCTATTGGAGAATATGAGATAAAGCATGGCAAGCTGGGAATTTTCAATATATTTAGCAAGGAATTTGGCAACAAGACAACTCCAAAGAAAGGAAAAATATCCAAAATCAAAGAAGATGATTTCAAAAAGGAGCCAGATTTTGAATTTAACAGTGTAGAAGTTCGTTTGGATGTTACTGATCATAAATCCATGATGACTCATCATACATGGATTTGGGATGTCAGAAACATCTCAGATAATCCATTAAAAGCAATTTTTTATAATTTGGGTGGGGATATTCCAAGAGATTTTTCAGATCTTAATGTAAAAGTTACAGATGAGAATAACAACATGCTAAAAATAATCAGCGTTGATGTAAACAAACCACTTGAGAAGGCATTTCATGTTGAATTGGTGCCACCTTTTAAAAAATATCAAAAGGGCAGATTATTAAAATTAGAATACGATTGGGAAGAGCCAGATAGAGTGTTTGAGTATAGTTTTTCATCAAAGGCTAAAAAATTCAGATATGTCTTTACTGCTCCAAAAGAACTAGAGATTAAAAACAGAATTTTAGAAACAGTAAGAGGATTAGGCATAAAAAAGAGGGCAGAACCTCCTGCCAACATAAGATATCTAAAGAATCGTACAGAAATAATTTTTGAAACTGCAAAGAAACACAACATACAGGCTCATGATACATTTGAGTTTCAATGGTAGGTGGAATTTGTTATTTTGCTAATTTGTCTTCCTTAAAACTGCTAGATTCATTCCAGGAGTTATTAAAGTAATCCAAACACCATTCATGGAATTGAGGATCTTTGCTGTAAAGCATCTCACTTAGATCAGACTCACCATTTTTTGTCGGAAAGATGACACATGCTTCTTTTTCATTTAGTAGTGTAACTATGAAAATTTTATCAATCATTTTTCTCTCAAGGTTTCCATCTCGGATAAATTTCTGAAAGTTTTTCTTTTGGAATATCTCTTTTCTTTCTTCTGGTACAATTGTTGATTCTGAAAAAATAGATCTTATTTTAATTCCAGATTTTAATTTACTTTCGACAATGTCTATAATTTCTTTTGAATATGGAACCTCAGGTAAGAGATTGTAGATGTATTTTTCTGAATTTTTATGAATTTCAGTCCATTTTTCTAGAACTTTAACAAAACCTTTGATTTTTTTATGTTCCTGTAAAGATCCTAGTCTTTGAATAAATTTAATTTCTAAATTACTCAAATTATGTTTCTCAAAAAAGGTTCTATTTTCCGATATAAACAAAAAGGAGGGCAAGATATTGCATATTGCTTTGCCAAAGACAGTGAGACAGAAATTTGAGTCGTTGTCTTTTTCTACCAGTTTATTTTTTAACATTCTAGTAATATTTCTATGAACTTCAGGTGCTGATGTATCTAATTCCTGAGCAATTTTGGAGATTGTGAGTTTTTTTTCTAGTAGCAAGAAAAGTATACCTAGTCTTTGTTCGCTTGCTAGTTCCAAAAAATCTTCGGCGATTTTTTGAGGATCTAGATTCATAGATTAACATGATATTACTAATCTAAAAAATTATGCTCACATCTAAGATTCTGGCCAATTATTATTGCATTTTTGACATTTACCTCTAAAACCATTGTATTTTGGATCATGAAAGATACAGGCTTCCGGCCAACCACAAATCAGACATTGAATAGTTTCAACATATGCCATACACTACAAAGAGGTGATTTTACAGATTAAGTTTGATTAAAAATACAGCTAAAATTTTTAGAATATAGCTAATTTTAGCAATCAAAGATATTCTTTAAATTGCCATAGTATTTTCCCTCTCCTATGAAAGAAATCGGCAAGATTTGGATGAACGGAAAACTAGTTCCATTCAAAGATGCCAAAGTCCATGTACTTACTCATGCCTTGCATTATTCAACATCAATCTTTGAGGGGATTAGGTGTTATGATACACCCAATGGTTCAGCAATTTTCCGACTAACAGAACATGTTGATAGATTGTTTAATTCAGCAAAACTCTACTCCATGAAAATGCAGTTTTCCAAAAAAGAGATTACAGATGCAATTATCAAAACTGTAAAGGCCAGCGGCCTAAAAGAGTGCTACATTAGACCTCTAGCATACTATGGTTATGGCACAATGGGTCTTACACCAACTCCAAACAAAGTTGATGTATCAATTGCTTGTTGGGAGTGGAGTATGGGAGAAGGAAAAGCAGGAAAGTTTTCCGGTGCAAAATGCAAAGTTTCAAGTTGGATAAAGATAGATTCAAGGTCTCAACCAATGCAAGCAAAAGCAGCATCAAACTATGCTAATGCAGCACTTGCAAGAGTAGAGGCACTTGAGAATGGATATGATGAAGCAATAATGCTAAATTCACATGGAAAAATTGCAGAAGGTAGCGCAGAAAATATTTTTGTTGTAAAAGATGACATTATTCAAACACCTCCGTTATCAGCAGGAGGACTGGAAGGAATTACAAGAGATAGTGTAATCCAAATAATTGAAGAAAATGGTGGATTTGTAATAGAAAGGGATCTTGAAAGAGATGATCTGTATAGTGCCGATGAAATATTTATGACAGGAACAGCTGCAGAGGTAAAATCAGTTACACAAATTGATAAAGTGATAATAGGAAATGCAAAAATGGGAAAAATCACTAAAGCACTACAAAAATCATTTTCAGATGTCACAATGGGAAAAGATGAAAGATTCTTGCCATGGTTGACATTTATCTAATTTCCAAGAAGTTTTTTACCCACAAATACATCAATACAAGCATGGATTATTGTGCAACTGGCAGTACACAAGAGATTTGCTGGTTTTGTAGAAAAGGCCGTCATGAAGATTGTATGAAAGAGATTCCAATGGATAGCAGATCAGATGGTCCTCATGACTGCACATTTGACACAAAACTTGTTCCCTGCAAGTGTCAGCATTAAATAATATCAAATACAAGACATTTGAAAATATCTTATGAATTACGACAAGGAATTTTGGGACAAATATGCAAATGAGAATGAATCAAAGTTCAATGAAGAATTTGCAAAATTTGTCAGGGATTTGGTTGTTTCATTACGTTGTACAAGTGTGTTGGAGATAGGATGTGGCACTGGAATTGATTTGAGGTTATTCCCAGAAACTTTTGATGTTCATGGAATAGACTTGAATGATACTGCACTAGATATTGCAAAAGAAAAGCTTCCCAAGTTTGATTTTAGAAAATATTCCATTACAGATCTGCCTTTTGAGGATTCATCAATTGATTTTGTTTTTACTCATCAGCTTTTGAATTATCTTGAAGATGATGTTTTAGAAAAAGGTATTTCTGAAATGTATAGAGTTGCAGGAAAATACATCATGAATTGTGAAAAATATGACAAATCAGAAAGACAAATTGATAGCAAGTCAAAATTTCGAGATATGCAAAAAAGATGGCTAGACTACAAGGTCAGAATTGTAAGCAATGTGGATATGCATGAAGAAATAGAACCAGATAAAAGCAGATTTACCTTGCTAAGAAAACTCTAGAAAAACATCATGAAATTGAGTGAGAAGATAACCCAATAGTTGTTTTTGGAAATCTGACTGTAAATGTAGTTGGATTATTTTTGACTGAAATTTTTCCATTATGTTGCTCTATAATGTTTTTGCAGCTTGCAAGGCCCAATCCAGTTCCTTTTTGCTTTGTGGTAAAGAGTGGCTCAAATATTTTATCGCGGAATTCTTCTGGAATACCTATGCCAGAATCTATAAAATTAATAACGACATCATCGTTATCGGATTTAATTACAATTTCAATGATACCTCCTTGAGGCATTGCTTGAATTGCATTTACTATAAGATTGATAAAAACTGCGTCCATTTTTATCGGATCACAACTGGCAATAACGTCTGAATCAGAAACTGTGATTTTGACATCATGTGGAACATTGACCTTATCAATTGAAGATAGAATTATTGCCCTAAGTGATGTAGGATTCAACTTTAGTGGCGAGTTTCTGACATAACCTAATACATCATCTACTTGATGGGATATTCTTTCAATGCTTTTTTCTATAAGATCAAGTCTTTTAGTGATTACTTCATCAGAGATTTTAGCGTCTGCTGGGTGCTGTTTTATCAGATCAATTGACATTTTCATGACAGATAATGGATTTCTCAGGTCATGAGCTAAACGTCCAGATAACTCTCCTATTGCTGAGAGTCTTTCTGCTTTGAGGATATCTTGTGTTTTTTTCTCAATCAAGTATTCCAGATTGGTTCTTTGTTCTTCAAGTTCCTTTGTTCGCATTTTAACAAATTGTTTGAGATTTTTGTTAATTGTGAGAATTATTATCGTAAATACTCCAAGCATCGCTACAACCCCAAGCATGATATTTTCAACAGAGAGTCCTTTTCCAGAATTAAAATGAGTCACGCTGATCAGAGAGATAATAACAATCATAGAAAATATTATCAGTGTAAGTGGGATGCCAAATTTGTTTATTGTCTCAAATTTTATATTCTCGCTGAAAAATATTTCTTGATTTTTATCAGAAGTATTTGCTATCTTTAAGCGATCATGCAAAGAAAATATCAGTAAGAAAAAGCTATACAGGTACATTAGATCTACTGGATGTCCATCATAGTATGAGTCATCTAATGTTGAAAAAAGGTAGAATGTATCAGATATGATGTAAATTAAAAAACCAAATAATAACAACATCCATGAATAGCTCACTGGCTTTTTTGCCATAAACATGATACCAATAATGGCAGGAGCTAATTGGAATGTAGACAATACAGGATATGAAAGTGCAATTGATTTAGAAACAATATCTAGTCCTCCATCTGATTCATCTAATGCATTATAACACGCCAATATTGATGGAATTAAAAATGTAAATGACAATACAAATGAGAATATCCAAATTTTTTTAGAAATTGATTTTCGTATGGGTTTTAGTGAAATTAAAAGAAAAATAACAAAGAAAGGATATGCTGCAATGTAGAAACCATCTGCTTCTGATGGAAATGGATCTAAATTATACACGTAATCATATAATGACCAAATGACTTCAGCTATAAACCAGCACAAAGCGCCTATTGTAAAAAACAAAAATGCTTTTGACTGAAAATGTTTTTGTTTGTATAGTTTGATTGTAAGGATTATCGAGAATACAACTAGCACTCCAATAGAGATGAAGTTTGCTGGAACAGAAATCCAGATAAATTGTGAATCATCAAGAAATGGCCTTAGTTGATAGACTAGAGTCAAGATTATCAGAGAGACAACTAGAAAGACGATAGAATTGTGGTCTTTTTTAATTGTGTTTTTTAAATTATCCATAAATGTAGCCTCTTAATTTCACATAGAGTATAATAGTAATAAAATAATATGTTTTTGTGGAATTTTACGTTCATTATACAGAATAATTCTAAAATGACAGATAATTATCTAGATGTAA
>DASSYQ010000131.1:0-2649 GCA_035703205.1 Nitrosarchaeum sp. | reverse complement strand
TCTATTGTGTGAGCTTCATGAGGATCACCTGGTCCGTATGTGACTACGGGAATATTCCATTGGTTTCCTATTACATTCATGTCTCCAGTTCCAGTTTTTCTAATTAAAGTAGGTCTTGTATGTTCTATGTCCATAATTCCCAAAGTAAATGCCCTTACTATAGCTGAATTATGTGGTGCTTCGAAAGGTTCTGTTTCATCTATAATGGAATAGTATGCCTCAACTTTTCTTCTTTGAGCTATTTCATTTACTAGCACGGAAATTTTTTGTTCCACTAACTTGCAATTTGTATCTACTGGAATTCTAATGTCAAAAGTTGAAACACATTCTTTTGGTGTCACATTATGACTTGTTCCTCCGTTAATTTCAGTTAAAGTTGCAGTTAGCAACATGCCTTTACTTTTTTTCTCTTGGTCTGACTCTAGCCCTTCTTTGAGCTCTTTTGCAAAGATCATTGTTTCTTCAATAGCATTTTTTGAAAGCCACGGTGCACTTGCATGAGCACTGTCATCAACACTTACTTTCAAATTGATTGCCAGTCTTCCTTTGTAAGCAATTGTTACTTGCTTTATTCCACTTGGTTCTCCAAATACTGCATAATCTACATCAATGTGATTCTTGACTAGGTTTTTTACTCCTGTGGCATTTCCCTCTTCGTCTACTGTACCGACAAAGATCACAGTGCCGTTGTTGTTTTGAATTGAAGCTGCTGCAAACAACATTGCCATTAATGGTGCCTTTGCATCTGATGCACCACGACCATAAAGTGAATCTCCTTCTTTTCTTACTTTGACTTTTCCGGGAACGACGTCCATGTGTCCACAAAGTAATATTTTTGGTGAACCTGTGCCTTTTTTTGCAATGATATTGCCTACTTCGTCTATGTGTATGTCTTCAAATCCCAAATCATCACATTTGTCTGCAAGAAATTCTGCCATTGCTTTTTCATTAAGTGATGGAGTGTACAATCGTAGTGCTTTTTCAAGCATCTTCACTGCAAATCTTGGTGTTACTGTAAATGTTGTTTCCAATTCTCACTTGTTCTTTTTTATCACGTAGTCAATCATTAAAGAAGGTATGTCTACTCCGCATACTCTTACCGTATTTTTATATTCAGTTGTATTGTTAACCTCATGAACTACTAATCCCTTATCTTTGCTTTCCATCAAGTCTACTCCTACAATGTCTCCCTGAACTGCATTTTTTGCCTTGATGCACATCTCTTCCATCTCTGGTGTTACCTTGCATTGTTCTGCAGTTCCACCTAAAGCCATGTTTGTTTTCCAATTTCCATTGCCCGAAGTTCTGTAGATTGCTGCAACAATTTTGTCACCTACCATTATTGCTCTGATGTCTCTTGGTGGTCTGTTGACAAATTCTTCTAAATAGTGAACTTGGTATATTGGGTACATACTTTCTCTGCTTTCGATGATTCCTTCTGCTGAATCTTTATCATTTAATTTTGAAATTAATCTGCCCCAACTACCAACAGTTGGTTTGATTACTTTTGGGTATCCGTGTGTTTCTAGATATTCTATTGCAGAATCTTTTGAGAATGCAACAGCTGCGTCTGGTGTTGGGACTCCGTGTTTTTTTAATAGCATATGTGTGAATAATTTATTTCCTGCAAGAATTCCTGTGTTTAAACAATTAATTACATTTACACCCATTCCTTCAAGAGCTGCAGTTGAATGTAAATTTCGATAATAACTTACACATCTTTGAATGACTGGTCCATAATCTTCTGGCTTTTTTTCTAGATCTAATGCTAAATTCTTACAGTCGACCATCTGTATGTTGATGTTCTTTTTTTTGCCTGCTTCTAGTAGAGCTTTTTCTTCCCAACGGATGGTATCATAAAGAATTGTAACGTCAGGACTCACTGTCCCCAATCCTCGCCAACCGTCTGGGCAGGCTTTAATTGGAAACCGTTTGAGCCTTTTGTTAATTCAAAACTTGCGCCACATTCCGGACATGTTACAATTTCTCCTTCCACGGCATCTTTTGGAATGGAAATATCTGCATCACATTCTTCACATTTTGACATGTTTTTTACTCACTTTCCCTCTCTATTTATCATTAATTATCTTTTTTTCAAGTCTGTCTTCGAGTGGAATCTCGATTAAGTCACCCATTCTGAGTTCTTTTAGACCTGTAGCCACTGCTTTGGCACCCTCATCGTCTTTTTCGAGTCCTAAAATGGACATCAAGTATGCAGCACCTGTCTTTCCTGCCAATTCTCCAAAGACAATTCTTCTTGTATTTCCAACAGCTCTTGGTGGAATTGGTTCATAGGCTGCAGGGTTTCGCAGTATGGCTGCAAGATGTGTTCCTGCTTTGTGTTTGTATGCAGAAGAGCCCACGATTGGTTTTGAATCATATGGTTTGATCGAAGTATAATTTTCAATTAGTCTTGACAAGTCTAGCAGCATATCCAATCTGAAGTCATTTGGTGACTTGTAAAGATACGTTAGAGCAACTGCGACCTCTGCTAGTGGTGGAATGCCTGTTCTTTCTCCTATTCCATCAATTGTGGTGTGAATTTGATCTACTCCTGCATCACATGCAGAAAATGCGTTAGCTACTGCAAATCCTATATCATTATGAACATGTGCGTCAAGTGGAACATCTATTGCATCTCTTACTGTT
>DASSYQ010000077.1:0-9288 GCA_035703205.1 Nitrosarchaeum sp. | reverse complement strand
ATGCTTTTCAGAGGAGTCCTTTCTAGTCCCTCTTGGCTCTTTTTTATCCATAAAGGGGATTCATCCATACTAATTCTAACAAAAAGTGCAACAAAGCCAGGTATGATTCCTGTAAAAAAGAGTATTCTCCATCCAAACTCTTCAAACAAATCGCCTGGAAACGCCATAGTTATGATTTGAAAAGAGATTGCCGCCAAAAGAAATCCAAAAGAGAATCCGCTTTGCAAAAAGCCTGATAGCAGACCTCTTTTGTGTTTTGGGATACTTTCAATAGTTAGGACAGCTCCACTTCCCCACTCGCCACCTGCAAATATTCCCTGAATCAGTCTGACCATTATCAAAAGAATTGGTGCCATTACTCCAACAAGGGCATATGTCGGCAACAGTCCAACTGCAAATGTTGCAACAGAGAATCCAAGGATTGTAATTATCATTGATTTTTTTCTACCAAACTTGTCTCCATAAATCCCAAAGATGGCAGATCCAAGTGGCCTCATTATCAAAGTAACGGTATATGACGCAAATGTTGCAAGTATACTAAATACAGGATCTTCGGATGGAAAAAACAATTGACTGATTGAAGGAATAACTAAAAGCATCAGTACAATATCATAACCATCCAAGGACCATCCAAGAAATGATCCAACTGCAATTTTTTTCTGAGCTACGGTAAGACTCAACAAGATGTTTTCCATTTCAGTTGTATTTAGCCTTAGATTTTAAAATAGAAAATATGACATCTCAAAATCCAAAAGCAAAAGACTTTTCACAAATGAGAATCATTTCATCAGCATGATAACTGACGAGATGCTAAAGGAGATTTGCGATAAAGTAGAAAATTCACTTGAAAACTATGTCCTAGAACACAGAGGCAAGTTATTTGAAGACGGTAAAATAATAGAGGGCGGCATGGAAGGGCAGATTAAAAATCAGTATGAATCCAGATTATCAGGAATGATCCTTGCAAAAGGCGAGGATATAAAATTACTATCAGAAAATCAGCAAAAATACATCAAAGACAGAATAAAAAATACACTAGAGTTATCAAAAAAACAATACGAATCCTAAAAAAATACGGATTATTTTGATTTTATCTCGGGGCTTTGTTGAAGAAGGCTCTTTTTTATTAGTATTGGCACGCTGTAAAAGGTAGCAAGTGCTATTGCATCAGATGCCCTGTGATTTCTTAGAACCATCTCTTTTTTTCCAGTAAAGTAGAGATTTGCCCTTAGGGCCTTACCGCTATCATAGATTCTTACCTTTACTAGGAATAATCCAGATTCTTCGCAGACCTGCTCTATCATGTTGTACATTGATGGCATCTCGCTTCTTTTTCCCTCTTGAAAATCAGAGATACTTTTTGCAACATCGACTGAAAATGCAGATATTGGAAATTCCTTTCCATCGCTTGTTTTGAGAATTACTGCGCCCATTCCAAGATCGGTAATGCCCACGTTATCTATTGTTACAACTTCAGAGTCATCATCCAAATCAGTGATTTGTATTTTAGGTGATTTTGTAGGGATTATTTTTTTCCATAAACCCAAGCTGTTCTTTAGTGCGGATTGTATGTTCATAATGTGCAGTAAATTGCAGATTCATTCTTTTAAACCCTCGGCGTTGGCAGATAATGATTTTTAGACATATCACCATATACAAATACGGAGACAATTTATCAAAAATAATACATGCCGCAAATAGACATCAAAGATTACGAAAACAAATGCAAGGAAATACTTGAAGACCAAGAAGTAAGATTTGCCGGATTATTAGACGAATCTGGAAAACTATTAGCCGGAGGATACAAAGAAAACATCAATCCGAGACTGACAAAAGGGCAAGAGGAGATAGTACGCCAAGAACTGGCAGCGAGGGTTGCAAAGAGAAAAAAATACGACACAGAATTGGGTCGGGTAAAATATTCTGCATCGCGCAGAGAATATGTAGTGATAATGAGTTTTCCGATTTATGAAAAAGTGATAATGATAGTTGCAGAACCTAATGTGAACATTGACAGACTGGCATTTAGGATAATAGAGAAACTTGGAAGTCAGTGGGGCGAGTTTTTTGGAAAGTAAATTTCAAAGATGATTACATCACAGTACTTTTAAAATCATTCATAGTTGAGATTGTACGTTTTGTTTCATGGCCAATGTCATGAATGGTTGCACCGTTGTATTTTTTGTCAAGGAATCTACCTGCCAAAATCATAGGTGCACCAATTGCGTTGCTAATTCCAGTAGGCTCTGGAATCCAAAATATGATAAAGCCTATTTTTTGGAGTTTTCTGCCTGGTGCGGATGCTCTTTGTACACATCCCAGGGATTGGGCAGTGGATTTGCCATCAAATTTTGTCAGGTCCGTGTACAGTGATGCCCTTCTCTTGGCAGAATCAGAAAACTTGCGTATTTTCTCTAGCCGTGTCCTTAGATGGTCAACCATGACAGTCAATCATTTAGGAAAAATTAGTTAAGACTCGATGATCAAAACCCATTACTTGCAAGTCAATAAAGCATAACAAGGAGACACCCAATTATACTAGGTTTAGATTAGATACAAAGAAGCATTGAAGGTAAAAAATTCCAAGAGACTAGAGTCAATAAAGGCAGCTCATGAATCAGGAAGGACAAGCTACAGTACAAGAATGGAGGATTATTTGGAGGTAATTTCAGAGCTGGTTGAATTAAAGGGATACGCCACCACATTAGATATTTCACGATACATGAATGTAAGCGCTCCAAGTGTCACAAAGATGTTGCAAAGATTGGAGGAAAACAAGCTGCTAGAATATGAAAAGTATCATGGAATTAATCTTACAGACAAGGGAATGCAGATAGCATATGAGATAAGACAGAACCATGGAATTTTGCTGGAGTTTTTTGAGATTCTGGGAGTAAGTCACGATACGGCAAATAAAGATACAGAGGGAATAGAGCATCACCTAAATCCAAAGACAATCAAGCAGCTAAGAAAATTCATCACGTTTCTAAAATCAAATCCAAAAATTTTAGAGAGTTTTAAAAATCCTTAAGATAAATCGTAATGTCATTTTGGGAGGATGCAAGTTTCATCATAGTCCTTGATGCTTCTGAACGCTTAGGAATTAGAATATCACCTTTTTTGCCGATTCTTACAGATGTAACATAATCTCCACGTACATAGATATCTGCATGCATTGAGGAAAACTCCCTGCCAACATTTAGCAACAATGCTGTTTTTGATTCTGAAAAGGTAAACGGTAATTCATCAGATGTATTTGCAGAATGAGAATTTTTCTCAACAACATCGATGTGAATTTTTAGCATTTTTTCAATCTCATTAATGTTAGAGCCACCCTTTCCAATGATAGAAGGTATTGATTGCTTGTCAACTAGAACCTTTGCTCGGTTATCAGATAATATCTCTACTTCCACTCGAGGATCAAATTTCCTAAAGATATCACGTATTTTGTCTTCTGCAAGTTTCTCTATTCCAACTTTTTGTACTTTTTTTGAGACTGGAACTATTACATTCTCCTCGCCAAAGGTGTAGATTTCATGCTCAAGCACATTATCAACAAAATTTCTAATCTCAATTACGGGTCTTGCCAAGTCAGACTCCGTCATGCCGGTTGGGACTTTGACTACAAGTTCCAAATCGTAGATTTTGCCAATGTGTCCATCTTTGACAAAAACAACAGTATCTATCACATTTGGAATTATCCCCAATTCTATTTTTCCAATAAAGCGTTGTATTGCATCAAGTGGAGAGTTGGCATGAACTACACCCACCATTCCCACACCTGTCAATCTTAGGTCTGCAAATGTACCAAAGTCTTCGCGTCTTCGCACTTCATCAAATATTGTATAATCAGGACGTACCAATAACAAAATATCAGCACTGTTATCAAAACTACCGTCAAGTTTTGTATATTGCGTGATTCCAGGATCAACTTGCAAGTCACGTGGAGACTCGAATGTTTTTACAATCTTTCCTTTGCTGTGATAAAAATTTGCCAGACTTGATGCCAAAGTACTTTTTCCAGAACCTGGTGGGCCAGAAATTATTATTCCCTCTGCTCTATCAGAGAATCTCTTCATTAATTCTTCAGATATTTCATAATCATCAAGAGTCAGTTTTACAATTGGATGAACTATAGTTATTTCATATGCCTCAGAAAAAGGAGGATGTGTAATTGCAATTCTATAATCATTGTATTGTATTACAGTAGCACCATTCTTTGAGATTTCCACAGTACTTGAATCATAAATTGTTGCAGTCTCCAATATTTGGGATGAGATAAACTGGAGATACTCTTTTGTTAGTATCTCATCGCTTAGTTTTGTCAGATTAAAAGAGCCGGGCTTTCCTTTTTTTGCCATAGGAGGCATGTTTTCTTTGAGATGAGCACTCATTGTTTCAGAGTCAAAAAATTTTAAAAATTCCAAATCAAGAGTTTTAAAAAGAGGTTTTACAAACACAGATTCCAGTCCTTCTGCTTGTGCCACCAAATGCTGAACATGATCAGAGGTGTAAAGAATTGCCTGGTTTTGTTTTGCCACGTCTTTAATTATTGCATCAATTCTGCCAGAGCCTGCCATGCGTATATCTTCAGATGTTGGATGGGAGCCCTTGACAGATATTTCCAGGCCAAAATTATTTGAAATGTCTTTGAGTTTTTTTATTCCCTCCAATCCGATAAATCCTTGTTCTTTTTTCTGAGATGCTTGGGATTGCAGCTCATCAAAAACTGCCTGGGGGATAATTATTTCTGAATTTTTAATTTGTCCAGATTCAATTTGGGTAATTAGTTGACCGTTAATGATAATACTTGTATCAGCTACAATCTTTGACAAATTTTCTATCAGTTTTTAAATGAATCAAGACCCTAAATTACTTTGCCAAAATATCCGAAATGGCTTTCAAGACATTGTTAAAGTCAAATGGTTTTGAGATATAAGAAGAAGCGCCCGAATCCAGACATTGTTGGATTACTTTTTGATCATCGCTTGCAGTTATCAGTATTATTTTGGCAGTGGGATCTTGCAAGATAATTTCTTTTACAACAGTAAGGCCGTCTTTTTTGGGCATTGCCAAATCTAAAAGTAGCAAGTCAGGGTTTATTTGCGGATATAGCTCGACAGTTTCTGCACCATCTTTTGCCTCACCTACAATATTATGATCACCTATAGACAAAATATCTTTTAGAACAAGTCTGATTGCATCAGAATCGTCTGCAATCATAATATTTCCCATCAAGTCATCTTAAAATTTCATGTAATTAAAAATATGGATCAAGAGAGAGTAGATGAAATTTGTAAAATCTTTTGTTTTATTTCATTCAGATTATAATTTGAATGAATCATTGAATTTTTCATTTCATTAACTGCAGTTACTAGCGATGCTAATATTTCATCAGATACTGCACCGTCCATAATTTTTTTTAATACAGAATCAAGTAAACCTGAAAGAGTACCCAATTCTTCTTTTCCCATCATTGGTGCCAGTCCTTTAATTTTATGGGTTGATTTTTGAATTTTTGCTGCATTTACAGATATATCATTATTGTTGTGACAAGAATCCAATATTTTTTGGATTTCTGAAATTTCATCATTGATTTCGCCAGTAGCAATTTTTAGAAATTCATCAGACATGGAGACTAGTTTGATAAAATTCACCCATTATTTTTATACTCTATGTTAGGTTTCAAATATTGTGAAGATTATCAACAAGACATACCTATTGGTATTTGTTCTAATTGTAGCTGCAGTCATAAATTTAACATTACTTTATCAAGCTGAGCAAACAGGTAACTCTCAATCATATTCAGTTATCAAAACAGGTGATCTCAAAGTACAGGCAGAATCTATTTCAGGATTAGCCGTGTCGGTAGCAAATGGAAATTTAGATGACAAAGGCCAGCTAGATGAGGAAATAAAAAATATAGATTTAGTTTTGAATATGCTAAAAAACGGCGGGGAGATTAAAGGACAAACAATACAAAAGATCCCTACATCATTAACATCAGAATACAATAAAGCAATAACATCATGGAATTCATATAAAGAAAAGGTATTGAATACAGAAAAAACATCTGTATTTGACAAGGAAGCAACAAATGCAATGAATTACGTATTGCAAAAAAATAGCGATTTGATTTTATCAACAAATTCACTTTCCGAAGAATTATCAGATTTGGGAAGAGATTACAACAGACATAAAGAAATTGCAAAGGATTTGGAAGACTCTGCAAGAGAAATTGGACAATTAACATTGCTAATTTCAATTGGTGAAGAAGAAAACACACAAGAGCAATTGAAAACAGAGAAGAACAAATTCGAAGTAGGTCTTCGAAAATTATTAGGAATTTCAACAAAGGATCTAGATGTAGAAAGCATAGGACAAAAACATGAAGAGTTGATTCAAATTCCAAGAGAAAATTCAAGTGAATTACGAAAATTAGATCCATTATGGGAAGCATTGCAACCAAAGATCAGCATCCTTGAAGAAAGAGCGCTTTTATCTCCAAACTTCAACTTGGCAAAAAATGAGATGAATACACAAAAAGCAGTTTTATTTTCAGATATTGATGTTTTATTAAATTCCTGGAATACATTGATTGCAAATGAAGGTAATCAAGAACAAATAGTTGTTCAGATTTTATTAGTGATAGATATCGCAGTATTCTTTTTAGTACTTTATGTCATTAGACAGTCTCTTTTGCCTCTGAGATTAATCACAGATGCACTTTCGGGAATAAAAGAAGGCATGTATGGTGAAAAAATAAAATATACAAAATCAGACGAAGTAGGAAAATTAGTAAATACATTTAACGTAATGTCAGAGACAATCAAAGAAAAGGAAGAGCAAACAAAGAAGACAGAGATTGCAAAAGATGAATTTCTTGCAATGATTACTCATGAGTTGAAAACTCCACTAGTTCCAATTCAAGGATATGCAGATATTTTGCTTAGTGAACATCTGGGGAAATTGACAGACAAACAAAAAGAAAGAATAAACATAATCAAAACAAGTTCAGAGACTTTACTATCACTGATATCAGATTTGCTTGATGCGCAAAAATTAGAATTAGGTCAGCTTAAAATGAGAAAAGAGTATGTCAACATAGGAGATACAATAGCAGATGCGATAAAGGGATTTGTACCACAAGCACAAAAGAGCAAAATAGAAATCATTTCAAACATACAAAATGTTTCAATTGAACATGACCCAGAGAGAATAAAGCAAGTCATATCAAACCTAGTTAAAAATAGTCTAAATGCAATAGAACCAGAAAAAGGAAGAATAGAGATTTTAATGGAAAATCTTCCGCAGATAATTCAAATTAGCGTAAAGGATAACGGGATAGGAATCCCGACAAACAAACAAGGGGATCTGTTTAAGAAGTTCTACCAAGTTGATGCAACACTAACAAGGGAAAAAGGCGGAAGTGGTTTAGGATTGGCCATATGTAAAGGAATAATGGAAAATCATGGTGGAAAAATTTCAGTAAGTAGCATACCAAAACAAGAAACAGTATTCACAATAACACTACCAAAGAAATTAGAGCCTGGAAAATCCCCAATAGGGATTGCTTAAAGAAAACAAACTCCCTGAACTAAAATCACTCACTCTCTTTAAAAAATGGATTTTTTGCAATAATTATTCATGAGTCATCAAAATGACAAAAATACTGAATTCTATGAAAATTGTGCAATTTATTTTGAATTTTTGCGTAAAAAAGGGGCTAGTGACTATTCTTTTGAAGACGAATATTACTTTACCATGCCTGCAATATCAAATCACTAAAGCAGTAAATTTACGAATGCAGCAGTCTTAATTTTTCAGAGAATATTAACTAGAGCAAATGCAACTGAAAACAGAGTGAATTCAGAATTAGAAGTAATAAGACAAAAAGTAATAGAATGTACAAAGTGTGAACTTTCCAAGACAAGAACAAACGCAGTACCAGGTAAAGGAAATTTCCAATCAGATGTGATTTTTGTTGGAGAGGCACCAGGCAGAAATGAGGATAGAAATGGAGAGCCGTTTGTAGGAATTGCAGGACAGAGACTTTCTCTTGCATTAGACAGTGCTGGAATATCAAGAGATTCAATATACATCACAAATGTTGTAAAGTGCAGACCTCCAAATAACAGAGTTCCAACAGTTTCTGAAAGAGATACATGTTATGATTATCTTCAAAAAGAGATTTCAATAATAAAACCAAAAATAATATGTATTTTGGGAAATACGGCATTTAATTCGATATTAGGTGGGTCAGAAATTACAAAATACAGAGGCAAGATTGTAAAAAAGGACAATCAGTTTTATTTTTTGACAGTACATCCAGCTGCTACAATCTACAATCAAGAATTAATCACAGTTCTAAAAGAAGACATCGTCAAATTATTTGACTTGATCAGAGAGTTAAAAAATGGCAAGCAAATTTTAGCAGATATTGACTATTCTTCCTAGAACATTTTATTCTCGCGATACCATAATAGTTGCAAAAAATCTATTAGGAAAAAAGATAGTTCGAAAAGTAGGCAAACAAGAAATTTCAGGAATAATCATAGAGACAGAAGCATATAGACACACAGATGATCCAGCAAGTCATGCGTTTAGAAAAATCACAGAAAGAAACAAGGCAATGTTTGATGAAGTGGGAAAGGCATATGTCTATTTTACCTATGGAATGCATTATTGTTTTAATGTAGTTGCAAGAAATTCAAAATTTGATGCAGGAGCAGTTTTGATTCGTGCGATTATGCCTGATAAGGGAATAGAGATAATGGAGAAAAACAGAGGCATAAAAGATAGAAAAAAACTTGCTGATGGTCCTGCCAAATTAACTCAGGCATTAGGAATTACCAAAGAACATTATGGAGTAGACCTTACTGTAGATTCAAGATTATTTATTGTTGAAGGAATAAAGCCAAGAAAAATAATTGCCAGCCCTAGAATTGGAATAAAAAATGCAACCGACAGATTATGGAATTTCAAAATAGTTCCAAATGTCAAGAAAGACCAATCTATTTCTTGACATTTGAGATTTAATCGCTAAAGAAAATTTAGTTCTTGGATTAATTTTTGCCAGATGCCTGTTCCAGACAATTTATGGTACAATACTTTTCAAGACCAATAAAATTTTTCCCGCAAATGACACATTCTTTTGCCAGCCTCATAATATCATTATGTACTTTCTCAAATAAAAGATTGATCTACCACATATAATCAACGGTATGGACATTGCGTCTATTTTCCTTGTATTCTATTATTGCCTGACGAAGGTCAGACAGAGTTTTC
>DASSYQ010000096.1:0-5423 GCA_035703205.1 Nitrosarchaeum sp. | reverse complement strand
CTTTGCAGTAACTGGAACAACAGTACTATCAATAGGTGCAAAGCAGCTATAGTAAAAGACATCATCAGTTATTGAAGGATCAGGATACATTGAAAACTCTAGAATTTGATCTGGATCTATTTTGTCAATGTATTCAATATTATTAACAATATCAAGTACCTTTTCATGGCCGTGAACTATTGCAAGAATTGTTGGATTGAAGATAGTTTGATTTCCTATATTTTGAATTCTTCCTGTAACATGACCATCATCGTGTTTGATTAATGTATTATCATAAAGAATCTGGATTGATGTAGGATCTTTGTGTGTTTTTACAAATCTGAGCTCAGCCTCCAATAATACAGGAGTATTTCCTGTAACTTCAGGAAATTTTGTCTTAAATGGAATATCTGTTCTTGGGGGAATTGTAACGTGTGATATTACCTTGGTGAAGGTATTTTCTCCATCAATTACGGTGACAAAAATTGTTGGAATTACTGCATAATCATTTAGGTTTTTTACATTGCCTCCAACTGTATATACGCCCTCATAATCAAGATATCCCAGATATTCTTGCGGAGGTATTAAAACCTCGGCAAATGTAAATTGAGAAATCAATAATGAAGTAAACAAGAATCCAATTAGAAGAAATGTTATTTTTGATTCTAATAGATTAGAAAGAGTTGATGATATCTTCGAATCCAGAAGTTGGTTTTTCAAGTGAAGTTGGTCTATAGTCTTCAATTAATTGATCTATTACCTTTCTTGTTTTAATATAATATCTCTTTCTTAGATTTTCAAGTCTTACTTCAACTTGTTCATCTTGCACTAGTTGTGATAGGTATAGAGAAACTGTAGAAGGTGATTTTTTTACCTCATCAACTAATTCGTTAAATTCTAGTCCGTCTTGTTTTATGAGAGCTAATAATAGAACTCTTGGGGTTTGTCTACGTAATGCTTTGATAGTTTTTGATTCATCTTCGGAAATTCCTAGTGGATAAAATCTAGCTTGTCTTGGACCTCGCACTACTTTGATTATGCCGTGTTTTTCTAATTTGCCAAGATAATGACTAAGAACACCATTTTTTAATCCAGAAGAACGCATTAATTCCCTGAATTGAATTCCAGGGTTCTGATCTATGATTTGCTGTAATTGTGTATTTCTATCAGTCATTTCTAAACACTCCCAAAGCTAACAATCCCAATGTGCTAAATGTCAATAAATGTCCTACCTCTAACAAAGATATATCGCCTAAATCATAAAGTCTAGGCCATGTAGCATCAATTACTAATACTGCCTCAGCAGCAATAAAAGTTGCAAAAGCAAATGTACTAAGCAATAGTCTTTTTGTCTTTAATTTTGAATATGCTAATGCTGCAAGAATTGTAATGAATACAGCAAGTGTAATTCCAGAAATATGCAAAAAGATGTGCACTAGATGAAAGCCATGTAAGATATGAGGAACTATTACTGGGATTGCCAATATTGCCACTACGCCTATAACTACAACAGAAAATAGTGCAGATTTTCGTTCAATCAGACTTTGAGGCCTAAACAAATCATTGAAAATACTGTTTTTGCAGATTTAAACAGACTGGTTCATACTTCGAACTAGATGCGAAGAATTTTGTTTTGTATCAAATATTGTATACCTTGAACAAATGAGTTATCATCAATTGAGCCGTCTGCCCACCACTTTGCATTGTTTTTAATCCATCCAGGAATTTCATTTGCTCCAGCACCTGTTCCTTGAGAGGTTGGCGGAATCTTCATTATTTTTTCTTTTATTAGATATTGTATTCCCTGTACAAATGAGCTGTCATCAATTGAGCCGTCTGCCCACCAACCGGCATTATTTCGTATCCAGTCAGGTATGGAAATATCATTTTCCTGGGTTTCGGGATTAATTATAATTGGAATAGATGTTTTAGCAATATTGTTATCATCTAGATTTTGAAAATTTAGCTGCACAACCCCAGATACATCTTCAGGTATTGTAAATTCTGCTGTGTTATGTTTTTCTTTAGAATCATTACTTAGTCCACTTTGTTTAAAAATCATTTTATCATTTTGAGTTATTGAAAAATCATAATTTACTGCCACTGGTCTATTTTTTAGAAAAATATCATTGATGTCAAAATAAATTGTTGCTTTGGATCCTGACTGTAAATTTTTCGGTTCCCAAGATACAAGAATTCTAAATTGTCCATTTTCAGTTACTGAACTTAATTGAATATCATCTGAACTTGGCCTGATAAGAAAGTTCATTCCATTTTGATTTGGATTGTTATTGTAAATATTCCACAATTCTTTTTGGCTAATAATAAAATGGACTACTCTCCCATCAGAAAAAAAGTCATCAATTGTTACAATATTATCAGGTAATTTGATTCCATTTATAGACATAGAAAATCCAGATACCAAAAGATCTCCAAATGTTTTTGGAAATACTAGTTCTTCGTGAACTACAGATGTCTGATTGATGTTATTGACACTCCACTCAAAAGGCATTGAAAAAGTGATTTCTTTAGATTCAACATCATATTGAAAGTTCTTTATTTCATCATAATAGGTTACAACATCAATGGTTTGAGGACCAAAAGTAGGATGATTAACTTCATGTTTAGATTTTTGTGCAATTGAAATTCCCGCATTGAAATTTAGCGGCATATCTAATTTCTTTGAATATCCATCAGCTGTGATAATACTAATATCAAACTTGTAAAGTCCTCCTTCACTTAGCTTTGGACCCTTTACGTTTATCATCCTACTTTCTAATCCAAGTAATGAAGTAAAGAAATCTCCTTTATTCTCTTCTTGAATTTGAATTGTTTCAGTGTTTTCCGATATAAAATTGAAAACTAGGAATCCATTATCGCTTTGAAACTCTTTTTCAAAAAGAAATTGTTCACCACGACTAGATTTTATCAAAAATGTGACGTCTCTAAGTGTAATTTTTGAATCGAAATCAATCAGTGAAATCGATATTTGTTGATCATCATTTTCATTTGGATTATTTTCTGATGATGAAACTTCCAGACTTACTTGTTTTCCATTTAGATCAACTGGTGGAAATATTTCACTTCCTACACCGTGACCATAAACATCTACAACTGTTAAAGAAATAATAGAAATTGAAAACAAAATTATTACATGTATGATTTTTCCTTGCAAGTCTTCTTTTGTTTTCTGATTGTCTATTTAAAAATCTAGATTAAGTTATTCAAAGATAATCTCTTTTAATTAAAAATAAAAAATTAAGGATGCATCATAGTGCCATTCCACTTATTCATCATTTGCTGCATCTGTTCAAAATGTTGAGTATTGTTAAACATCATTCCATGCATCTGTTGCATTGTCTGTGGATCTGACATCATAAGCTGCATCATCTGTTGTGCATGTTGGGGATCATTCATCATAGCTTTCATATGTTCTGGATTTTTTGCCATTATCTCATGCATTTCTTTCATGTGTTGGGGATCATTCATAATTTTGAGATGTTCTGGATCATTTATCATGACTTCATGCATCTGTTTCATGAGATCTGGATCAGACATCATATGATTCATCCACTCAGTCATAATCTTTGGATCAGATAATATTTCATTCATTATTTGTTGTCTTTGAGATGGATTTTGCATCATTTGTTGCATATTCATCGGCATTGGAGAATTAGATTGAATTATTCCATAACCAACCCCGATTCCTGCAAAAAAGACTCCCACAATTACAGCAATCCATAGGTACTGATTTGTCATAAAGAATCTACATGAATTTTATGTATTAATCTATTAGTTGTTTCTCAATAATGATAAAGAGAATACAATCAAGTCCACTTGTTTGGATCTTTTTTCCAAATTTGTTTGCCATCAATAGTTACTTGATCTTTTTCTTCAAATACAGTATGCCATTTTCCATTGTGGGGAAAAATTTTATTCATTTCCTCCACTTTTTCGTTAGTTGGTGCTCTGTTCATCAAAGCTCCCCATTTCATGTTAGGTACTTTTGGGAGAATATCGTTAATGTCTTTCATATTGTATCACTTGAGAAATTCAAAAATTATTGCTCAATTTTCATAATACCTTCTTTAATCAGATATTGTATTCCTTGAACGAATGAATTATCATCAATTTGTCCGTCTGCCCACCAACCAGCATTGTTTTTAATCCATTCAGGAATTTTATTTGCTCCAGCACCTGTTCCTTGTGCAGTTTGTGGAATCTTCATGATTTTTTCTTTGATCAAATATTGTATTCCTTGAACGAATGAATTATCATCAATTTGTCCGTCTGCCCACCAACCAGCATTGTTTTTAATCCATGATGGGATTGATACTGGTTTTTCTGTAGTTGATTTTGGTAGACTTGGCCCAATCTCAATTATTCCAGAACCTATACCAGCATATTTTGCATTATAATCAATTCCTGTTCCATAAACCAGAATATCAAGTCGGTATTGCCCCTGAGATGGAACAAATATTTTTTGAATATCTAATCCTTCAAAAGCAACAATGCCAGGATTTTGTGGATCACTGCCAGAATTTCGCTCTATTTCTTTATCATTTTTATCAACTAGTGAATAGGCATATCTGATATCTCGGATAAGATTTCGGTTTTCATCAAAGAATGTTATCTCAAATGGAATTTCTTCGCCTGCTCCATAACTACCATCCCAGGCAATATTTACTGTTGTAGGAACTTGTTTGTAGTTTACAGTATCAACAAGATAAAATTCGGTAGAACTTTTTGAGATTTCACTCTGTGGAACTAGTTTTAATTTCATAATTCCACTATTGTGATTTTCTGGCCCTAGTGAATCATTGATTTTTTGTAATTCATTTTTAGTTACAAGAAAATGTACAATATTTGTGTCTTCATATGAATAAGGATCGTTTAACAATGCACGTTGATCAATTTCGATTCCATTAACATATCCTTTGAACTGTTTTCCCTCTGCATATGGTGCAAAGCTTTTTGGAACTCTGATTTCTTCATGCACCACTTGAACTAAGTCTACATAACCTGGATGCCAGTTAAATGGCATATCAAAGTAAATTGAATTATCTGATGAATCAAATTTGAAGTTCTCTACTTCATCATAGTAAGTTTTTACTACTACAGGAATTTCTTGTGCATTTGCAGTTTTAATAAAAAAGTCTTGTTCCTGTGCAACACTTACAAAAGTATCATAACTAAGTCTTTCAGCTACTAATGCTTTGGGGCTAGTAGCACCTTCAATATCAACTCGAATATTGTACAGTCCACCTTTATCAAATATCGGACCTTTGATTTGGGTTCTTCCCTCTCCTTCTGCAAACAAAGCTTCAGGAGCACTTACATGTTCAGAGCCATAATATTTTGTACATTTCCAAAGTTCAATCTCTTTGCATCCAAGTTCTGGTTTAATTTCAACATCTAATGTTCCATCCAAGTCATAAAACAAG
>DASSYQ010000090.1:0-2949 GCA_035703205.1 Nitrosarchaeum sp. | reverse complement strand
CAGATAATTTTAATGGGTGCGATGATATTTGGTGCATTACCGTTTACATTTCACTATTCATTTGTCAGGAAAAAATTTCTTTCGCCAAAACTTGGCAAGGAGGTTTTATCGTATTTCATAATTCTAGGCATTGCGATGATGTTATTCATTTGGCTCAGCGGGTTAGATCCATTAACTAGCATGTTTTATTCAGTATCAGCAAGTACAACATCAGGATTACATTCAGAGGGCATATCTTTCAACACTGCATCACATGTAATTTTGATCATATTGATGATTATAGGGGGATGTGCTTTTTCAACTGCCGGTGGAATCAAGGTTTTCAGATTATTACAGATACCAGAATGCAGAAAACTGTTCAGTAAAACATCCAGAACAGAGTTACCAGAGCAAAGAAAAAAAGAGTTAATTTCAACAGTATTGATAATACTGTTATTTTTAGGAACCATATCCATAACAGCGGTGTATTTGATGGGGATTGAAAATACAAATTTTGAGACTGCGTTTTATCATTCAACTTCAATAATTACAACCACAGGATTAACCTCAGACATAGTAAATTTTGAGACTGCAAATACAGACAAAATGGTGATTAGTTTTTTGATGATAATTGGGAGAATGGAGATTATTGCATTGATCTATATTTTTGTGCCTAAATTGAGCTAAAAAACATCCCAAAAGACAAAATAGAATCAATTCAACAACACATGATGAAAGCCTGTTGAAAAACCATGCATATGGCCATAGCGGAAAAAAATTAATAATTTTAGGATTCGCTACAATAGTAATCATATTCATAATGTATTCAAGATATCAAGATCCAGAAGTAATCACTCCTGACTCAATAGATGCAATTCAAAGAATCGCTTATGGTTTTTACATAATATTAGCGACGGCGTTTGGGGCAATCACATATGGAATTTATCTGTATCAAAAGGAAAAGATAGAAAACAAAGGAAAAGACATCGCGACAATTATTGCATTAAGCATACACAATACAAAATCAAGAAAAATTTTTCTGGCCACATTTATCATATATGGAATATTTTTTTCATTGGCATCAGGCACGCTAGTATATCAACCAGAAGTAAATTTTGTCACACATTATGGAGCAAAAATACCATCAGGATTTGTAGCCCCATGTTGTGATGCACCGGGATACATGCCAAAAATTATAATATATTTGACAGAACATGTGGGATTACAGATTATTCCAATCAATTTAGTGTTACAAGTAATTGTATCATATTTGGTGGGATTAAACACGTCAATTGCAGTTAGTGCATATACAATATCAAAAAAAGGTGGAGGCATGAGCACCATAGGAGCTGCAACAGGATTATTCATAGCGTGTCCTACATGTGCAGGAACGTTTTTGTCTGTTTTTGTAGGAACTGCAAGCGGAATTGCGTTATCAATTGCATTAACGCAGTTGCAAACGCTGTTAATTGCAATATCCATTCCAGTACTATTAGTGACACCTTTTCTAATGGCAAAAAAATTGAGAAACCCAGATGGCAGTTGTAAAATAGGCTCTACAGAGTAAATTTCTTCACTTCAGGAATTTTATTATTGCCTATGTCATATCCGTCTCGTCTAAGAAATTTTAATGTTAATTTGTAAATTAGCTCATCATGATTCACTTGATCTAGTATTTCTGTCCAAAGAAGCTTACCGTTTTTCTCAATATGACTCTTAAAGGCAGGATTCATAGATTCGGCCATCTCTTTGCACTGATCAAAGGTTTTTCCGTTTTTGTATGCACGGATTCGAGTGTCACATGTATCCATATTATACAACAGGTCAAATTCTAAATAAACTTAGACAGATAGCAATCCAAATTAAAATACATTATGAAGACATTTTGGAACAAAGTACAATTGTGACATTAACTGAATTTTTTAAAAGATAAAAAAATTGAAAAAACGATTTATGGTGTGCTAATTTTTTCATGCAGATAGTTTAGCCTTTGATTTAGATGACCAATGTACGTTTGCAGATCGTCGATCTTTTTCTCCAACTGCTCTATCTTTTTTTCATCAGAATTTTTTTTGCCATTGATAACATTTGATTCCAATTTAGACATAACAACAGAAATTTTTTCATAAAGATAAAATTCTGTATGTTTTCAATAGGACACATTTAGGCAGACCCAGATGATTGAAGAGATTACAAATAAGAAAATAAATCATATACTAGAAATTGGTACATAGAATATGGGCATAAAAACAACAAAAGATTACGTAGAATTTTACATAAATCTGGAGATGCAAAATAGTGTCAGTTTTTTGAGTTTTATAAACAATGAAAAAATGGTGTTAAAACACAAGCTGGAAAATAAGAAATTAGATAAAGACTCAATTTTAAAAGGCATTGAGATATTGAATGGATTAAGTGAGGAAATAAGAAACAACGGAGAACAGACAGTTTTGCAAAAATATAAGGAATGATTTAGAAATTCAATAAATTAAAACAGACACAAAAATCATAAAAAAAGAATTGTACCTTTAAGTAACTAGTGCACATAAAAATAAGATGGCCGCAGATTCAGACATTATTAGGACGGAAATTTTACGTGTTTTAAATGAAAGTGGAAAGATACGCGGAAGCGAACTCACCAGTAGAGTGATAAAAAGAGTGGGGAATGAAAAAATGGTGCATAGGGAGATAAGCTCATTGGTAGAATCAGGCGAGGTAGAAAAAAAAATGTACAGCAAATCCCATATCGAATATGAGTTGATCAACATATCAGATACGGTAAATAATCAACTCAAAAATATGCATAAAGAAATCGAGATGATATTTGAAGAGATAGAAGAATTCAAACAAATCATGCAACAAAACAAAGTAGAATTTCAAGAGAGGCTAAGAACAACAATACATCTAATCCACATTGTTCAATCTACTGACGGAGTCATGAAACTTTTATCACATTATCCATCATTTAGA
>DASSYQ010000076.1:0-14898 GCA_035703205.1 Nitrosarchaeum sp. | reverse complement strand
TTCTAAAACAGTTCTCTTGTCTTTTAGATTTTTTATCATTAAACCTACATAATCAATTGCTTCTTCTAACTTAGCACGTTTATCCATTAATTCAACAATTCCAATTTCTCCTACTGTTTCATTAGAAGTTCCTCTGAATTTTATATTGGCATGTTCATCTGCGGGTTTCTCTTCCGTCATTTCCCCCCCTTCTTCTTTTTTGAATTTATCAAACATTTTATGTTCTCTTTTCAAAAAGAGAATAAAAAGTTATTATGAATCTCAAAGCTGACCTAGTGACTGATTTTTTGATCATTGAAAAAAGATGACAATTTCACTAAATACTGAATTTTTAAATTAAAATTATAACTAATCTTAGTTTCTGGCAATTCTCTGATCTAAAATAATATGATACTAATCTAGGTAATAGGAGATATTTGCTAAAAATATAACCAAAATGAAGATCTGCTATTTTATTAATTTCAGAGCCATAATGTAGCAATCCATTCCTTGCAATACGTATGAAAATTAATTAAATTCCAAAATTGACTATCGTTAATAATTCGCAATACATATATCGTTTTTTGTAATTTTCCATGTTTTCCTTTGATATTTTGTCTTAAAGGATCATTTTATCATGAATTTTGTAGTTAGATATGCTCAATTGCGTTTCATCATCTGTTCTTTATATACTAAAATTAGACAAAATCAATCAAAAAATCTAAAAAACTACTGAAAAAATATTCTTCATAGAATTTTCTAAAAAATTTGATTTTTACATAAAAATTTCAGGCATAGAAAAATTTGAGATTTTTCTCCCATCACAATAATTTTCCTAAAAATTATTGATTTTTAGATGTGAAATACCCGTTCCGCTATGTGTTCCGCTTCAAAGTTTCAAAATGTCCCTCATTAATCAATTAGTAGTATACTAACACATGTCAAAACAACAATACAGGTCCGAAATGGGCATAATGGGTGACATCCTAGACGTAACTGCCGATGGTGGTCGTACAGGAGTCATTGTATCTGCAATATCTCGCAAAGCCAACCTATCTCACTATGCAGTACTGGACAAATGTGAGAAACTGGTAGAAGCAGGCTTAGTCGAGTCAGTCAAAAACGACAGGAATAGGGTCTTCTTGATTACCGAAAAAGGACTCCAATTTTTCCAGGAGTTCAAGAGATTCCAAGGACTCGTCGAAAGTATGAATCTGAGGTACTAACCAATGAGCCTAGAAATCGTACCTGTTTACAGGGAAGAGTCTATCCGAGAAGATGGAATGCTTTTTGTAAGGACTGATGGTATTCTCGAAACAATGGTTAAGGCACCTTTGATATTTGCTGGCCTGATTATTGTGGCGGTAGTAATGCCTCTTCAGACCTCATTCAGTTCTACTCGAACTCTTGAGCTTATCATTTATTCTGATGGATCCACACATGTATCTACGCAGATAGACGTGGATCCATTAGAACCTGATTTTGAGCTTGATTTGTTTGGAAAATCAATAGATAATTTTGTTGCAGTAGGAGATGCTGGATTTTTACTATCCGAAGAAATAGCTGAAGATAAAGCAATAATTGATACATTTGGCTCATCAAGTATTACAATTGATTATGATGTTCATGATTTAATTTCAAAAGAAGGACGAGTTTGGACCTTCTCTTTTGATTCTCCATCTGACTATACCCTACTAATGCCAAAAAATTCAGTCATAGTTGGAATGAGTGCTTTACCAAACAATATGGAACTAATAGATGAGCAAACAAAACTTGATCTTACTGCTGGATTATCTGAAATAAACTACATCTTTAGTACTACCGTAAATCCAATTAGCAAACCAGAAATTCCAATTGAATCATCATTTAATTATGTTAATGTTGCAATAATCGGCGGTCCAATTATAGCAGGAGTAATTGGTATCGTACTAATGTTAAAAAGAAAACAAAAATCTTTACCAATTATATCAACAGAATCTATTTCTGAAAAACAAACTGAGATAAAACCAAGCGACACAGAAGCTATATTTAATTTCAGACCAGAAATGCGTGAAGATGATAAGGAGATTGTAAAATTTATTTCTGATAAGGGAGGACAAGTACTTGAAAGTGAATTAAGAAAGAAATTTCTTCAACCAAGAACTACCATGTGGAGAGCAGTAAAAAGATTAGAACGATTAGGAATTATTGAAATAGATAAAAAGGATTTACAAAATTTAGTAAAACTGAAAAAAGACTTGGAGGAAGAAAAATGAAAAACATAACCTCATTTGCATTGTTGATTTTAGTATCTAGTATGGTTTTAGGTGGCATTACTGACATTGCTCACGCACAAAATGATCCCTCCATTCTTCTAAAAATTGCAAAACATGCCCAAAAACAACTCGAAGGTCAGATTACTCAAGACTCATCAGATAAGACAAAACAACTTTTCAAAGATGGCATACAACAAGTTAATGCTTTAGAAGAATCTCTTAAAAATAATAACATCGATTTGGCAAAAAAACATTTTCTTTCTGCAATGAGAATTTTCAAGGAGATATCTCAACAACTAACAAATAACCAATCTACCCAGGCAGAAATTGCTACTCTTAAGACTGCAGTAGAAGATCCTTCTGCTGATCTTCTTAGAATGCAAGACTATGTTGATAATCTCAAGATAATTGCCAAAAAGTACAGCGCATCAATTGACTTTTCTGAACTAGATACTCTCTTTGTAACAGCAAGACAGCAGATCCTAGATAATCAATTTGATAATGCTCTACAAACCATTAGTAAAATCAAACAAATTACCATAAACATCAATAACGAAATCCGTGTACATGCATCTCAACAAGAACAATCTCTTGCTAAAGAATATGCCCAAAAATACCTAGAACAACTTGATAGATTAATTGAAAATGCCAAGAATCAAGGACTGTCAAAAGATATTATACAAAAACTTGATACTGCTAGGGAAAATCTTTCCTCAGCAACAGATCCACACGAAATAATCAAACAAATAAGAGAAATCATATCAATTAAAGAACAATTTGAATTAACAAAAAATGATCGACTAGAATCCAGAGTTATGCAAGTTGAAAAAATATTACTCAAATTATCTAACTCTGATAAATTAAGTCAAACTGATCTGGAGGATGCTAAAAGAACACTTCAAACCATTAAAGATCACTTAGCCCAAGGTGAATTTGAAACTGCAAACGAATTATTACGATCATTGGCAACATTACTGGAACAATTTAGAGATTAATCATTTCTCATCATAAACTTCATATACATTTTCAAACAGCACTGAGCATGGCTTCTAAGGCAATTACCGTTGGTGTAGGTATCCCAATGATAGTAGTTGGTGCTTTGATGGCATGGTTATTGGCTCCATTACAAGGTGAAATGCAAAATACAGTAGAATTTGTGGGAAGTTTAATTGGAATTTTAGGAGTAGTATTCTTTATTTCCGGTTTGTTTTATACAAAAGAACCGGTAATGCACTGATCTGAACTCATTGAATAAATAATGAAAAAAATTACAACAATTACTTGAAAGTAAGATTATTTGAGATATTTACATCAATTGAAGGAGAGGGAATTCTTTATGGTACAAAAACACTTTTTGTTCGATTAGCTGGTTGTCCCTTCACCTGTTTTTATTGTGATACTAAAGAATCTCTCCCACTTGATTCTGGAAAAGAATACACAATTGAAGAAGCATGCAAACTAATTGATTCTAATCTCAAAAATCAAACATACAAAGTAAATTTCACAGGTGGTGATCCATTAATTCAGCATGATGCAGTTGCTGTCCTTGCAAAACATATTCAAACTAAAAAAATTCCAACTTATTTGGAATCGTCATGCTTTGATTCTGACAGATTTAATCATGTATTACCGTTTATTGATATTATTAAAATAGAATTTAAAACAAAAGATTCTGATTTTGTAGATTCTAAACATTATGAAAGATTAATTGATAATGCAATGAAGTGTCTTCAATCATCTGTTACATCCAAAAAAACCACATATATCAAAATAGTTGTAAGCTCCAGAACCAAATTAGAAGATTTCAAAGATTTGGTTAATAAAATATTTCATGTTGTTTCAAAACAAGACATTGATGGATTTATCATACAACCAACATATGGTATTGCAGAGCCTTCATTAGATCTACTTTTGAATTTGTATGATATAGTTTATCCATATTACATTGATGTTAAAGTTGTACCTCAACTTCATAAATTCATTGGAGCTCCATAATCTTATCACCAGCCTAAAAATCAGACTAGGTTCAAATACTAGAAAAAATCTGTGAAAATATCAAATGGATAAAGAACGTGTAAAAAAACTCGTCAGAGAACTAATCATTGAAATTGGTGAAGATCCCACTCGTGAGGGTCTTAAAGATACTCCTGAAAGAATTGCAAACATGTATCAGGAAATATTTGGTGGATACGAGTCTGATTCTGAATTATCAGTGCAATTCTCTGAGGATTCTGATGTAGTTGTTGCACGTGATATTCAGTTTTATTCGATGTGTGAGCATCACATGCTGCCATTTTTTGGAAAGATTCACATCATATATTCTCCTAATGGTAGAGTTTTTGGAATATCAAAATTAGTAAGATTAGTTGAAAAATACTCAAAAAGACTCCAAATTCAAGAAAGACTAACCAAGAATATAGCTGATGAACTATATGCTCAGGGTGTAAAAGGAGTAGTAGTTTTAGCTGATGCAGAACATTTCTGTATGAAAATGCGAGGGGTTAGAAATGATGCAACACTTACTACATCTGCATATAGAGGAATTTATGAAAACAAAGAGGAAAAAGAGAGCATTATGACTATGATTAGACGGCGTATCTCTGATACATCGCTATAATTTACTGAAAAATTAAATAATCAATCTTTTAGACAAAAACCATGGGAGCTCATCCTAATGTTCACGTACCAAAAGAATCATGGCCTAACTGGACATGGTATGCAATTGAATTTGGAATTGTCATTGCAATTTCAATGTTAGTTTCAAGAGAAATCACTAATTCCATAGAAGGATTAACTCCAGAAATACAAAACTATGTGTTTATGGGAATTGTTGGTGGAATATTCTTTATTTGGTATATTATAATTAGAAATTTTGTTTTCAAAAAGAAAATTCTTGATAACAAATACTAGAGAACTATCTTAGATATTTTGTTTTATCTATAATGCCAGCTTTTTGAAAGGCTATTTTTCTATTGTTACAAGACTCACATATTCCACAATGATATTTTTTACCAGCATAGCAACTCCATGTATTAAAAATAGAATTACCCAAGGTCTTGAAACCGATTTTTAACAAATCACTTTTTGAAAGACCCCCACGATAAGGTGACCATATTTTGATGTTTTTTCGTAATCCGGAATCTATTCCATCAATCTCGCCCTGATTAAAAGCAGATTCTAATTTTTTTGCAAATACTGGCCTGCAATCAGGATAGTGTTTATCACCTGTATGAGCGCCATATACTACAAGTGATGCATTAAGGGTAAACGCCCACGCTGAAGCAACTGATAGAAACACAGCATTTCTAATTGGAACAACAATAGAATAATCAAATTTACTTGGGATTTCCCTCTTTGAACTGGTTAATACATTAGAATCTCCATACAATTCTTTCATAAAACCAATATCGATAATTTTATGCTGCTTTAATCCAAGCTTCTTTGCAAAAGTTTTTGCTGCAAGAATTTCTCTGTTAGCTTTTTGACCATATGAAAATGAAATTCCATAAAGATCATATTTTGATTTTAAATAACTAACAACACAAACTGAATCTACTCCACCACTAAACAAAATAACTGCTTTTTTCATACAATCTCTCTCAATTTTTTTTTACTACTGTTGCACCTTTACTTGGCTTACAAATTACAGTTTGACATTCAATATTTGCTGATGCAAACCCTCTTGACATTGCTAAACTAATTTTTTCTAAATTTACTGAACTTTTGGAAAATGCAATTACTGAAGGACCTGCACCGCTGATTGTTACACCATATGCACCTGCTTTGAGTGCATTTTCTTTAACTTTGGTAAATCCTGGTATCATATGTTGTCTAGCAGGCTCCACAATCACATCTTTTATGGAATCTCCTATCAAATCAGGATCTTTTTTCATAAATCCTGCAACTATTGCTGCAGCATTTGACAAATTTGCAATGCTGTCAATTAATCTGACTTTTTTAGGTATTACTCCTCGTGATACTTTGGTTTTCTTTTTTGGAACTTCAAGTTTTGGAACTGCAACACACATTCTTAGATTCATTGGTGGCTCAATCTTGATCACATTTAGTGGATTTGTCCTTACTATTACAAATCCTCCTAATACTGATGCTGCTACATTATCATAATGAACAGAACCTGCACTAGCTTTTTCTCCAGAACCAGCAAATTCCACAAGTTCATTTTCATCTAATTTTAATCCGTACATCTCATTAATTGCAATTACAGTAGCTGCTGCAGAAGCTGCACTACTTCCCATTCCAAACCCTGCAGGAACACCTTTTTTGATTTTAATTTCTATACCATCTTTGATTTTGAATTTTTTTATCATATTTTTAGCAACTAACCCAGCAGTATTATTATCAGGATTTGTTGGAATTTTATCTTCAGTAATTATGCTTATTCCGCTTTTTGTTTTTGTTAAAGTAATTTCATCAAAAAAAGCATCTACTGCTAATCCAAACACATCAAATCCAGGACCCAAATTTGCAGTAGAAGATGGCGCTTTTACAATAATCTTTGATGTCAACTAGTCTTCTACCTCTTCACCCAAATTAAGAATTCTGCTTAGTGCTCCTTCCAAATTTACTAATCCCTCTCCAGTAGCATTAGAAACTGGAATTAATCCTTGAGCAAAACCACCTAGATTCAAACCTCGTAAAATATTTGTAGTTAAACTGTATGTCTCACCATCTGCCTCTTTGGCAATAGCATTTTCTAATAATTTTAGATTACTTGACCACTCTAGAATATCTTTTAGTTTAGGGCCGATTAGATCTGTTTTTGTAATTGTGTTGATTGTCGGTAAATTCAAGCGTAATCTTATTGATGTTGCAAGAAGAGCAATTGATACAAAGTTTACTGGCGTAGTAATTAATGCTCCATCAAAAAGAAATATGTTTGTTTTTTCTTCAGATGAAATATTTTCTACTACAAAACGACCGCTAGAACGATATGCAAATAATTCAATTTGACCTGGTGTATCCACAATTAGATAATCTGGATTAACTTTATTGATCTGTTCTTGAATCTCATCAATTTTAGAAGCAATAAGGTCATTTGCCATGACTACTGCCCCATTTGGACCTAGATCATATTGTTGCATTATATCTACAACATCGACATAATCTCTAACATCAATATCACATGTATATGGTAAATTCTTAACACCTGGATCCAAATTCAATACAGCTGCAAATGCACTGTTTTTTGTATAATACTCATATAATTTTGATGTCAAAAGAGATTTTCCTGCTCCTGCAGTCCCTGTTACAAAAATTGATTTCAATACTACCTAAATTTTCTTCCTTGACTTATATTTCAAACTAGTTACATGATACTAATTCTTCTAAATATGCCACAATGGCAATCAACAATGAAAAAAAATTCCGGCTGATCTATAACTTGTAATATTATATACAATTCATGACTCCAAACTCTATTGATGAAAAAGAGACACATCTAAAAGAATTGGTTATCAAATTATTAAAAGAAAAAAACTTTTCAGATTATGATCTTTTAGATTCATTATTTGCTGATGTCAAACAAGAAATTCAAAAAACACGTCAACTAACCAGTTAATTTCTTGGCATTTTTCAAAATTCGTGCCTAGATACAGGCATTCAGTATTGTTATCTTATTGGTCAACTTTCATATTGAATCTATAAAAAAAATTATCAATGAATTGGAGAACTATTGCTATTCCTGCAACTCTTATTCCAATTTTCATTATTGCTATTCAATTTGATATAAAAATTGAAGATGTATTGGCAATTGGACTTGTTCCATTTGTAGCAGCTGTAATTGTTATGATGATAAAATTAGGCCTTCAAGGAATAAAATTTGCATATATTACACGCAAATATCTAGGAAAATTTGATTCTTTTTGGAAGTTAAGTGGTGTTAGAATTGGAAGTGAATTTATCAAATTTACTACTCCAATGTTTGTAGGTGCTGAATTTGTTGTAATTTATTATTTGCATAAAAAAGGAGTTGCACCTTCTAAATCAACTTGGATTGCAATAATGGATATAGTAACTGAAGTTTTTGCAGGAGGTTTGTTATCAATCATGGCAGGTATTTTTGCATTGATGAATGGTGCATATGTTATAGGTACAATAATTTTGGGAATCAGTATTACTATAACTTCATTATGGATGGTTCTATTCTTTTTGTCATCTAGAAGAACTTTTCAAGTTCCAAGAATCTTTGTTAGTTTAACAAAACGATTTGCCAAACAAAAGGGAGAGAAATACATCGAACAGACCAATTCTTGGATGGAAGAAGTTTGTACAATGAGTAGAACAAATCTTAGAACCACAGAATCAAAGAAAGTTTTTACAATCTCATTTCTATTTTCACTTGCATCTTGGTTATTTTATGGAATATCATTTATGATAATTGCAATGGGGACAGGTTACATAATTGGTATTTTTGATTCAATCATGGCTGTAATGGGTGCAAATGCAATTGGAAACCTACCAATTACAGTGGGTGGTTCTGGATTGGCAGAGTTTGGCGTTATTGCATATCTAAATAATTTAGATCCGTTCAATCTCAGTATTATCCATGGAAAAGCATGGGATGCAGTAATTGGTTGGAGAATTGCTACTTACTATGTACCTATTATGATAACTTGGCTTTTATTGGTAAAACTAGCCTTAAGTAAAATCCCAAAAAATACCTAATAGAAACCACTTTATCTTTTGACGAATTTTTTAATTTATGGATTTTAAAAATAAAACAGTTCTAATCACAGGTGCTTCATCTGGAATAGGTAAAGAAACCGCATACCAATTTGCTAAAAAAGGATCCAATCTAATTCTAGTTGCACGAAGAAAACAAAAATTAGAGCAAGTAGCAGATGATCTAAAAAAATACAATATCTCAACCTTGATTTGCGAATGTGATGTTTCTGACAAATTACAAGTAGAAAAAATGTCAAAGATTGTTTTAGAAAAATATGGGTCTGTTGATATTTTGGTAAATAATGCTGGATTTGCAATTTATGGCTCTGTTTATGATTTAACAATTGAAGAAATTGAATCACAGATGGCAACAAACTATTTTGGTATGATTTACTGTATCAAAAATTTTCTTCCATCAATGCTTGAAAAAAAATCTGGACATATTGTTAATGTAGCTTCCGTTGCAGCAAGTTTTGGTTTACCAGGAATTACATCTTATTGTGCATCAAAATTTGCAATGTTGGGTTTTTCAGAAGGTCTAAAACATGAGCTTAAAGGAACTGGCATTGGAATAACAGTTGTAAGTCCAATAATGGTTCGAACTGACTTTTTTGATCATCCTTCTTTTAAAAAAATGCCAAAATATTCACCAACATCTCTCAGTGATAAAACAGTTGCAAAAGCAATCCTAAAAGCTGCAAATTCTCCACGATTAGAGATAATTGTACCTTCAGTAGTCCGTGCAGCTGTATGGATCAAAGCCACATTTCCATACCTGATTAATCCTATTTTGGGTATGGCTTTTAAAAAACAATTAAACTCTAAAACAGAAAATTAGTTTCATTCTTCTAATTCTTCATCTGCAGATGCGCTAGAACCTACGTCAAGCAACTCCATCTCTTTTAATTCAAACTGGTATATTGCATTCATGTCAATTTCTTTTTCTTTTTGGAGATACTCTGACACCTTCTTACTTAATGGTGCCTTGTGTTGATCAAAAGTAAATTCGTATACTACTCCTTTTTCTAAATCTGATGTCTTGATTTTTTTTGGCAAATCAAGCGTAACTATATGTCTGCCATCTTCAACTGGATCATACAATTGAGCATCAATCTTGTTGTCTGAATTATAAATTTCAAGAATATATCCAGTTCTTTTTAGCTCTTCTGGTTTCTCAAACTTTGCATTTTGAATTTCATCAGAAACCCAATCAGGAATATCATCTTTCTTTGATGACTTTTTTTCTTTCTTTGCTGGTTTCTCTTCATCTGTTTTTTTTACCATAAAATACCAACTCTAGTCTAATTCTTTGTCTTTCTTACTTTTCTGCCACCATTCTAAATAATCATCTTGTTTATCTTCACGCGTTTTCTCTTTTTGATTTAATCTGTATTTAATATCAGAAACTTGCTCTCTTGTAGCATATAGCCCACACCTCTTACAAATGAAATGTTTCGTAGCAGCATCCATTTTCATAGGAATTTCTACTTGATCAAATAACTTGAATAAATCATCTCTACCCCTATTCTCTTCTGCAGTTTCTGCTTCATACTTTGCTTGAATTTTCTTTCTCTCTCTTGCAGTACATTCTGGACAGTTAGGCACTAACAATTTGGCTTAATTTTTTCCATAAAAGCGTTCCCACGTTATTATTTGATCGACTTGATATCTGACACGCGGATTTTATCGTCATCCCTTGCGGTCCGTTCGCCCATCGAACATCCCGCGTGCCAGATAACTAAAAAACTCAAAATAAAGTATTATTTCTTTTCTTCTAGAATACTTGCTGCCATCTTTGCTGTGTTTTCTGCCCCATCAGGAACAAAATTCTTGGAAAAATCAGCCAAGTTTTCTTCAAATTTATTGTAATTATCTTTAATTTTTAAAATTGACTCGATAACTTGCTTTGTTTTAACTGCTAGCACTCCGAGATTTTTCTCTTCGGCCCACTTGATATTATTTGTGTGCTCGTCATAAATTGGAATGCCAATTATCGGTTTTGCCTTTCCCCCAAGAATTTCACCCATTACAGTATGAGATCCATTTACTACTGCATATTTACTCAAATTCAAAACAGTTTCTTTTTCCTGCTCTGATAGAAAACCGATATCGATTTGAATCCAATCGATCTTTTTTTCCAACGCATCAGATATTGTATACTTCCTACCATCTTTTCCTAAAACAGAATCAATTGTTGAATCATTTTTTGCATGAGAAATGACTCTTTTTTCATTTTTCATTTCATCTTGATGAAATACTTGTTCATATCTTTGACCTGTTCCATCATTTGTTGATTTGTTTCCAGTTCTCATCCAATATCCAAACTCTGAATTTTCTATGAGTTTTTCAAGATCTGACGTTGGTCTTTTCTCAATATTTATGCTTGAGGTAAAATGACCAACATAAGTTACTTTTTCTCTTACATCTTCTGTGAAATTTAGGTTATACTCACACATGGTATATGGAGGAGGAGAATCTGCTACAAGAATTCTTGATGCTTTTGCAATTTGTTTTGAAACAAAAACTAGTGCTGGATAAAAATAAGATCTTGACTTGTATAATTTGGGTCTGAATTGATTTGTTATAAACAAACTTGGGATTTGACGATTTTTTGCTATGATGTTTGAACCCATGTCTCCATCATTAATTACCAAATCAAATTTTTCTTTGTCATACAGCTTACCTTCTTGTCTCAAGTAACTTGTAACTTGTTTTACAAGAGGAGGATTTTTTGAAACTGGCAGTAGTAAATTTAACAACGATAATGAAATACTTGGTCCAAATTTTCCATCAATTGGAGTCGGCATCAATATCTCGTGAATTTGTTCTTTTTGATTAGGAAATTTTTCTAGTAACTTTTGATAGACATGATCCTTGCTTGAAAAATGAACTTCAAATCTTTCTTTTATGTGATCATCTAATACAGCATTTAGCCTCATCATTCGGGAATAATGACCACTTCCCCATGGATAGATGAATTCACCGATTTTTAACATAAAATATAATCCTCAAATGCTGTTAAATTCTCAGTTATTTTATTCTAGGGAATCAAGAATATCGTGGACATTATTTGGTCCTATTTTGACAGTGACTATTTTCTTTGATTTTAGTGCATAGTCTATATCTTTATTTGAAAAATTTGGTATTTCATTTGAACTAATTGTAAATAATTTTTCTAACTTTGGAATTTGTTTTTCTAATCCGATCTCTTTAGCTTCTTCAAAAAGTCTTGTATCTACACCATTTAGAGACATTATGGGCAATCTGTCTTTTTGAAATACTCGTTTCATCAAGTGATCAATAAAATCCGAAGAAAACATCAGTGGAGATAATGCAAGAGATACATGACTTATTTTATTTAATTTTGCTTCATGAAGCATAATTTCTAATACAGAATTTACAAAGATTAGATAATTTCTTGTTCCTGTTTGATTTATCTTGACATTGAAAAATTCTAGGATAATTTCTTGTTTTACTAATCTTGGAATTATTTGATTTATGATTTTAACTAAATTCATTAGTTCTGATTTTTGTCTATAGCAGACAATTATTTTTGCATCAAATCCCTGTTTTATTGTTTCAAAACAAGAGATTGCTGATATTTCATCATAAATACTACATATGGCATTTTTATTTTGAGATTGATATGGTATGCCACCCTGACCTTTATCTGAAAAAATACAGACATATGCATTGTTTTTTGTCAGATACGTGTAAAGTAATTTATCAAAATTTTCTTCTGTTCCTGGTCTTGCACCCATATTAGATTTTTTTTCTATAATGCTTGATGTTGCTGCAATTTCAATGTCTTTTGTAAAAAATCCCTTTGATGTTCCTTCAACTTTAACAAGAAATCTTTCTCCCTTTAAGAGCAAGTTCCCACCTACAGTGGTAATTTCTGATACAACTTTTTGAAAATCATTTTTTACCTGCCTAGCAATAGCTATTTTTTCAATACCAAAAAGTAAATTGATTGCAGCAGATGAAAACACTGGATCATTTGCATCAACTAAAATAATGTCTCCGTCACGTTTAACTGATTTGAATTCTTGATTTTGTATCTTTAGAATTTTTTTAATGTTGATAATTAACTGTGGAATTTTGTTTTTCGAGAAAACTGTTGGAAAAACTACCACATATGAAATGTCTTTCATCCCTCCTTTTTTGAAACACGCCTGTTTATAATTTAGAATACATTCGGGTAATCAATATAAAACAAAACAATTCAAGTGTATTTGTGAAATTTACTCAAGAACAAGTAGATGAACTTAATTCAAAAATAACAACAACAAACGAGGCTCTTCAATGGGTTTCTGATAACCTTCATCCACGAGTTGCAAAAGCATCAAGTTTTGGTGCAGAGGATGCCGTAATAATGGATATCATGATAAAGATTAATCCAAAATTTAGATTCTTTACATTAGATACGGGACGACTTCCACAAGAAACCTATGATATTATGGATATTGTGAGAAAAAAATATAACATTACAATTGAGGTCTTGTTTCCTGATACTAAGGAAGTTGAAGAGATGGTTAGAGAAAAAGGAATGAATCTTTTCTATGAAAGTGTAGAGAATAGAAAATTATGCTGTGAAATTCGCAAAGTACATCCAATTAATAGAATGTTATCTACACTGGATGGTTGGATTACCGGATTAAGACGTGATCAGACCGAAGTAAGAAAAGATGTCAATATCTTTCAAATAGATCATGGACACGGTGGAATTTTAAAAATTAATCCAATAATAGATTGGACATGGGATCAAATTCAAGATTACATCAAGAAAAATAATCTGCCCTACAATAGCCTTCTTGACAAAGGCTACCCAAGTATTGGGTGTGAGCCATGTACTAGAGCAATCAAACCTGGAGAAGATCTAAGAGCAGGACGTTGGTGGTGGGAACAAGGAGAACACAAAGAATGTGGCCTTCATATAGACCATAAATAGGAAATTTGGTATGTCTGATAATTCAATCAAGCCACACGGAGGAAAACTGGTAAACAGAATTACCAAAGCTGATTCATCTGGATTATACTCAATATCAATATCTGAAGATCTTGCAAATGATGTAGAAAACATTGCAGATGGAATTTTTAGTCCTCTGGAAGGATTCTTGGGAAAAAAAGACTTTGAAAATGTTATATCAAAAGGAAGACTGGCAAATGGTTTGGCTTGGACAATTCCGATAGTTCTTGATGTAGATGAATCTACAGCTGAAAAGATGAAAAAAGCCGGTAAAGTATTACTGCAAAATCACCAAGGATTAGGAATAGCAATCTTGCATGTCAAAGAGACATTTACCTTTGATAAAGAAAAGACTGCAAAGGGAGTGTATGGAACAACTGATTCTTCACATCCAGGTGTTGAAAAGACAATGTCTATGCAGGATTATCTTGTAGGTGGTAGAATTGACTACATTGCAAGACCTGAAGAGACTGAAATTAGAAAATATAGATTAACTCCTTTGCAGACAAGAGAGGCATTTGCTAAAGCAGGATGGAAGACAATCGTGGCTTTTCAGACAAGAAATCCTCCACACGTAGCACATGAAATGCTGCAAAAGACATCTATCACAACAAGAGATGGAGTATTTGTCAATCCCGTTATTGGCAAGAAAAAATCTGGCGACTTTATAGATGAAGTAATCGTAAAATGCTATGAAACTATGATTGAGCATTATTATCCAGAAAACAGATGCAAGCTTGGAACTTTACATACTGAGATGAAGTATGCTGGACCAAAAGAAGCAATACACCATGCAATTATGAGACAAAACTATGGATGCTCACACATAATCATTGGTAGAGATCATGCAGGAGTCGGAACATTTTATGATCCATTTGCAGCACAAAAAATCTTTGATGATTATCCTGAATTAGAAATAACTCCAATATTCTTCCCGGCATTCTTCTATTGCAGAAAATGTCTGACATATACAAATCCAAGAGCATGTCCACATGGTGATGATGCAAAAGA
>DASSYQ010000054.1:0-4705 GCA_035703205.1 Nitrosarchaeum sp. | reverse complement strand
AAATGTAAATTTTCTTTATCTGTTTTTTTATAGTTGACCTGATTTATTCAAATATGAAATGAATAAAATGGACAATATCCAATATCTTACACAAACTCAAATCATAAAAAGAACGCAGTTTCTAATTGATGCAAATGATGGTGATATTGGGCGACTGTACCACATTCTTGAATCCCTCAAACAGAATAAACCCCTGTATCATTCGGATCAAAAATATCTGGAAAGTAAACTAAATACCATATTTGTAATAAAGGATGAGGAAAAACCAAAAGAAAATCCAATACTTTCACAAATCCAAATGCTGATTAATTCCGGTAATGGGAATGCTGGAAGATTGCAGCATATTTACGATATGCTGGCTTCTGAGAAACCACTTTATCATTCAGATCAAGTGTATCTTGAAAATCACCTCGCAACAAATAACCATGCACAAAAAAACAATGATGTCATCTTTGATGAAAAAACAAATGAAAAGAAAACTAGTGTTTCTAAACTTGAAAAAGAAATAAAGTCTTTTGAAACAAAGCCTTCTTCTGAGAAACCATCCCAAAAACTACGAGGTTTAATGCCAAAGGATTGGCAACCCCCGGATAATAATTTAAGTGAACTAACTGGCATTTACGAAAAAATCAAAACTGAAGAGGAATTACTGCATAATCAGCAAAAAATTTACGATGAAATCAATTTACAGCGTTCTAAATTATCTCAGCTTATTCTAAACAGAAAAGATTATGAAAAACAAGTTTTATTGGAAAAAACTCTGCTTGAATCACAAATTAAAGAAGAGCATCTCAATATCCAAACCCAAACAAAACTCTCAGAACAAATTATCTCGCAGAAAGAAGAACTGGAAAAAGTAAAGTCTGAAAGAAATGAACTGATGAAAAAAATTGCAATTGAAAAAGATACCGTGGCAAAAGATCTTGAATATCAAAAGAATCAACTTGCACAGACACAATTGGAACAAGAAGAAATTGAAAGGCAGCTAAAACAAGAGCAAGTTTCTTTATCTAAAATGGTCGATGACCAAAAATCCAACCTTCTTAGACAATCTAAAATCGCTCATGACATAAAGGAAATGCAGGCAGATCTGGAAAAAACTAAAAGAGAATATGATGAAATAACATCACAGGTAAATCAAGAGAAAACTAATCTTGATGAATCTGAAAAATTAAAAAAATTGATCAAGTTACAAGAAAAAGATTTGATTAAGGCAAAAGAAGAACGATTGAAAATTCTTGAACTTGTATCCAAAGAAAAAGAAAACATCGCTAAAAAAACAAAAGAGGAACAAGAAAAATTGCAGATGCAAGCTGTTTTGGCAAAACAACTTGAACATGAGAAAAAAGCTTTAGAAGAAATAAAACAAAAACGGGAAAAAATTGAAAAAGAAATCAAGATTAAAAATCAAAAATTAAAAGAGCAACAACAAAAAATTAAAAAACAAATTCTGGAAAAAAACACTCGATTAAAGTCACTGACTGCAAAATCTGTATCCCGCAAACCTAAAAGATCCGCCAAAAATCATTCTGCCAATAAAATCCAGCCTGACTCAACTTAGCCAATTTAATTCGTTGAGAACATTCACAATCCTGTCGTTCATTGTTCATCTTTCCTTTTGAAATAAACTCGTTGAATCCAAACCATATGCTCAAAGTATTCTTTTTTCTGTTGTTTTTTTCATTTATGATTCCCTCTATTGCATATGGCTCAGAAATTTCAGCAATACCTGAAAAAGAGGTGTTTGGCCCAAATGATTGGATTAAAATTTCAATAGATATTGATGGCTACGCTGGAGGCATAGTGAACTGGAATGCAACCCAACCTGATGGCCACACTGTCAGCGGGTCTCTTGCAAGTCTCAAAGCATCAAAAGCAACTCATACCATTATTCGAAATGCATTTGATAATCAATTTGGCCACTGGAAAATAGATTATCAGTATGCTGATATAAAAAAATCAATAGATGTTGAAGTTGAACCACTAATTGTTACAGTAACTACAGACAAGCTCTCATATGGTCCAGGTGATGTTGCAACCGTTAAATTTTTCACTAATTATTATGATCCAAATTCTGCAAAAGCCGAGTCCTTGTATATAAAAATATTTGATGAGAAAGGAAATCCTGCAAAATTAGTTGAAGATATTAAAATCAAAGTGTCACAGCCAAACATCCTTGGACAGTTTTCAATGGACAATCTATTGAAACACAATCCTTCTGGAAAATACCATGCAGTTGTAAACTATTACAATGTATCAGTGGATGTTCCATTTACTGCATCTGATACAAACTCTAAAACAACTATCTTTTTGGGAAGTGATAAAGATCTCTACGACCCAGGCGATTCTGTAGAAATCAATATTGTCATACCTGAGTTATCTGCAAATTCTGGTGTTTTGACCATAACATCACCGTCTGGAAAAGTAATTACTAAAACTATTTCTGTCATATCTTCATTGAACCGAGTAACATTTGATGGAATTACTTCCTCAGAGATTGGAACCTATAATGTTCGATTTGATTATGGAGAAAACGTTGCCACAAAAAGCTTCGATGTCTTGGCAGAATCTCTGGATAAACCTACCTTGTCTACGTTGGATATTGAAATAATTTTAGATAAATCTCAATATGCCCCAGGAGAGACAATCAATGCCAAAATAACTGCCAGTAAACTAATGGAAAACAATATTGTTTATTGGTTTGAAGACCCATCCGGAGAGCATGGCAATCAAATCTCTTTTGTGAACCCTACCTCTGGCACATTTACCATTCCTCACACCATGGATACAAACTCACTATCTGGCCCATGGAAGATGCATGTGAAATATGGCACTGCTGAATCTTTTGCAATTTTTGTCATATTTGGCGAGCCTGTACTGCAATCAGAAATGCCAGATGTATCCATCCCTGACTGGATTCGTAACAATGCCATCCTCTGGACCCAAAACCAAATCACCAATGACGAATTTGCAACAGGCCTGGAATTCATGATCAAGGAAAAAATTATTCTTATTCCTGACTTGATTTATTCTGATTCACCAGATAACGTGATCCCAGAATGGGTTAAAAATACTGCAAGTTGGTGGGCAGATGATCAGATTTCAGACAAGGAATTTTCAAACAGTATTAAATTTCTTGTAAAACACGGTATTATACAAGTCTGAAATACTTCAATAGATTATATTTAGTGAACCTACATTCAATCTCATCATGGGAGCAAAAATTGATCTACTAAAAATTGTTGAATCCATGATTAACTTAGATCCTAAAATGCGATTTGCTGCTATTATTGATGCCAAAGGCAATATCCGAGAGGCAATCATGAAAAGCGGAAAAACCTCCCTGAAAACGCAAAAAGAAGAAGAGCATTTCTGCAAACAAGTTGCTCAAAGACGCAAAATGAGACAAGAATTTGACAAGACACTTGGAAAAGTCCGCTATGTTCATGTTGAAAGAGAAAAAGTAACACAGATGGTAACTTATACTAAAAGAAGCATCGTTTATTTTACTATGGAGCCTGAAATGCCAATTGACAAAAAGATTCGCATCATAACAAAAATTAAAAAAATCACGGCAAATCTTTAACTTTTGGTTATCGATTTCTAATCTTTCATCAAAATGACTTTGAAAAAATTCATTGCAGATTCAAAAATGTTTGAATATGATCGATATTATAGAGAATGTCAACAAAACAATCGGCCTTTCATAAAGGCACGAATAAACCCCAGTAATGGAAATTATTATGTTCAAATTGACTTGATGACTTGTCACTATAATCTGACCTTGGATGGACAGAATCAGATAAAACAACTATTTGAAAATGAAATATCTTTTATTGAATCTCAATCACTTCCAAAATCTTCTTTTAAGGGCTACAACATAGACAAAGAACTCTCTTGGTTTGATGGGGTTTTGCCAACCAGATTAGTTTCCTTCTGCGAAAAACTGTATGATTTGTCTCAGAATCATCATGACTAATTGTAAATTCTGTTTTTTATTTTTGACTCTTGTCTTTACTTCTTTCTAAAATGCTGTACTTGGTAAATTTTTGGTAATGATTATTTACCGTGGTATTGAAATTTGAGTAGATAAATTCATGTCAAAGCCAATAAAAATTCTAATTGATGAAATGGACGATGGTTGGGATGATAAACTTCGTAATCTGGGCTATGATGCATACAGCGTAAAAAAATTACGTACAGATGGCCATAAACTGCGTACTGATTATTCTGTGATCAATTTTGCAAAGGAAAATGGCATGGTTTTGGTTACACGCGATAGTGAAAGTGGTCAGGCATGTGAAGAAAATAACTTGCCCTTTATACTACTTGATAATGAAGAAATTTTTAAAATTGTTGTAGATAAACTAAAACGACTACAATAATTTCTTGATGTTGTAATTTATTTTGTTTAATTTACACTCGGTAGTCCAATTTGTGAACTTCTTAAATTTACTATCACCTCATTGAGAAATCCTTCTTCTGGTTGATGGACAATGATGTCCATTATGTTTTCCCAACAATCGCTCATCTTTCTAGTAATCTGAGAAAACATCTTGTCTTTTCTAAATGATGGATAATGTGATAAAAGTTTCATGACTCCGTCAGTAGATTGAACAATGTGGATTAGATGTATTGTTGTTCTTAGCCTCTCTTGAAATTCTACTTTGTTTTGTTGCATGATTTGTTTGAATTCTTCTATCTC
>DASSYQ010000003.1:0-27107 GCA_035703205.1 Nitrosarchaeum sp. | reverse complement strand
CAAAAATTATTTTTTAAATTCTATATTGTTATTCTATTCTGATCTTCTTTTTAGTTTTTCAAGTTCATTTTTAGTTTGAATATGTTCATTACGTTCTTTTTCTAGTAATATTTGGACCGTTTCTAGCTCTTTCTCTGTCATACTTAATTTTGATTTTAATGACCCTACCACTACGCTTGCAGCTTCGATGATTCCTTTTGTTTCTCTTTTACTTGCGCTTTCTCCCTCGATAAACTCTCTTTCCTTAGATGTAAAAACATCCGTTTCATTAGAATTACCTTGTTGTATATTTTTTCCTTCTTGTTTTGCATTATATAGCCTTGAATTAATTTCATCTAGATCTCTTTTTGCTTGAATTTGCTGGGTACGTATCTCATGTAAAGATGATTGCTCAACTGTGATCTTTTCTTTAATTTCATCATGTTCTTTTTTAATTTTTTCAAGTTCCTGTTTCATCTTTGTGAGATTTGTCTCTGCCTTGTCTATTTCTTCAATTGATTTTTTATTTCTGTTGTATTTTTCATCGGCATCAATTATTTTTGATTTGATATCTTTGTATTCTAAATATATTGTGTCAAGTTCCATTTTTTTCTGATTGGTTTCTTTTTTTACTGACATCAAATTGCTTGTTGCAATATCGTATTCCTCTTTTACACTTTGTAGTTTTTTTGTAATGCCTTCAATTTCTTCTTGTTTTGCTCTGAATTCATTTTGCAAATTTTCTACTTCTGTTTCAAGCGCTTCTTTTAGAACAAGTTCTTCACTTTTTTCGAACGTTTTTTCATCTGATTGCTCCTTTTTCTTTCCAAAAAGACCCATGTTTAACTACAAAATTTCCCAAAAGATGAACGTTTCTTTAGACTTTTTTTGCTCTTGTACGGATAAACTTGAGATAAAATCCAATTCCTCCAATTATGATTCCGCCAATTAATGCAATGGTTCCTAATATTGGATTACTTGGATTTATGTTGGGTGCTAAAAATAACAACAGAGCTCCAAATATTATCAATGCAAAACTCCCACTGTTTCTTGTTCTGTTATGCTCACTATGGGCCATGCTTCTTAGATGTATTCTGATACTGTTTTTGCAACTCGTTTTCTGCCAATATCTGAGATTAGCGGTCCAATTTTAGGACCTCTTGATGTGCCCAATATTATTTGATATAGAATTTTAAAGAAATCCTTTGGTTCCACACCATTTGTTTTTGCGATTTGGTATATTGTATTTTGAATATCCTCTGGTTCTTCTTCGGCATTAAGTGCATCTGCAAGTAATTTTAGCACCTTTTTTGCAGATTCATCCATTTCTATCTCTATTTTTTCCTGTTGATCAAACTCATCTGCAAAATTTCCTGCCAATTCAATTAGTTTTTCTATTTGCGGATCTGGGTTTTTAATTACGCCGTAATCTAGTAGTTTTTTCATTACCCTTTCAGTTCTGTCTTCCTTGAACATTTTTGCTAGTTCTACTAATAGTCTATAATTGACATGAATACTTGGTTCTTTTGGAGGATTTAGCAGGTTTACGTATTCATAAAGTCCTTTTAATTTTATTAATTTGGCTTGATTGTCTACTTTGATTTTTCCAAAAAACGTGTCTTCTAATTCATTATATTCATTCATCAATGACGGTATGTCTTCAAATCCCAATTCTCTTGCACCAGTAATTCTTTTGTAAAGAAGTAGCAATATTGATTTTGGACTTCCAAATTGTAACCATTTTTGTCCTGTTACTACATTACCTAATGATTTTGAAATCTTCTTTCCTCCTTTGTCTAAAAACATTTCATATTTGACGTGATATGGATGTGGAAAATTCAAAATTTCGTCTGATACCCAATCATTAACTTTGACTGAATCCATAATGTCTTTTCCATATGCTTCAAATCTGATATCAAATGCTGCCCATCTTGCAGCAAACTCTACTTTCCATGCTAATTTTCCTAAATCTTTAGTGATATCCGCTTCTCCATCATGTCCACACCCTTTCATCATTTTTGAGCCAATCTCTGCATCATGGCACTTGTATCTTACTTTCTTTTCATTTGGTAAATATTCAAATGATTCTGCGGTGTAAAGTCTGTTACAGTTTGAACAAACTGGAAAATATGGGAGAAACTTTTGATATTTTTCCTGACCTACCATCTCTGAAATTTTATTTCCTATCTTTGTACTATTTTGCAAAATTATATGAATTTGATCTTTTAGTAATCCTTTCTTGTATGTGTCCCTTGCTCTTCTAAATTCGTATTTGATTCCCATTTTATCAAGACCATCCAAAAGAATACTGCTCATGTGCATTCCATATGATTCATGACATCCAAATGGATCTGGGATTAATGAAACTGGTTTTGCTAAATGCTCTTCTAACGAATCAGGAAACCCTTCAGGAATTTTTCTTAATCCGTCTAAATCATCCGAATATGCAATTAATTCTGATTTATATCCAAAGTTTTCTAGTGCCAGTTTTACTCCATACGCTCTAACTGCATCTCCTAAACTTCCGATGTGTGGTACTCCTGAAGCTCCTAATCCACTTTCAACTCTTAACAGATCTAAATTTCTGCCTAGAGATTTTTCACGTTCTAATAATTCATGAGCTAGCTTGTCTATCCAAGTTCCTTTTCCAAATATTTCTTGTTCTGACATATCTTAATTCTGATTTAATGGTCTTGCCATGTATGGTCCATATAACGAATACCCTAATTTCTGATAATATTCCCTTGTTCCTACAGCACTAATCACTAAGATTTTTTTGGCATCAAATTCTTCTTTGGAAATCTTTTCAGCTTCTTTCATCAAATTTTTCCCCAATCCTGAATGTTGTATTTCTTTTTCTCCTTTTTCTCCAATCTTCAATGATTTACCATATACATGTAATTCTCGCACAATACATGTGTCATTTCCAATTTCTTTTCTGTGTACCTGAACGCTTGGACTCCTTAATCTCAAAAACCCATAGATTGAATCATTTGTGTCTTCATATGATAGAAATACTTCCTTTCCACCAGATGATTCATAATCAATTCTGTTTAATTTTAGATTTTGATCATGTATCTTTTTGTCTGTCAATCCTGCTTCTCTACATCTAATGCATTTACATGAGATCCCCTGTTTGTTCAGATTTTGATGTACTATTTGTCTGAGGTTTCCTGATTTTGGACCTGCTATAATCTCATTTGGTGATATTTCTCTTTGCACTCTCATTATTCGAACCCATTTTGGAATGTTTTTCTTTACTTCTGTTAGAACTCTTATCATGTCTTGATCTGAATACGGTGTATATTCACCACGTTTGTATTCTTCATAAAGTGGTGTGTTTTCTATTACCAATGATGGATAGATTTTCAACATGTCTGGTCTAAGTTGCGAATCATCAAATAGTTTTTTAAAATCCTCTATGTCTTCATTTGGAGTCACCGTGGGAAGACCTGGCATCATATGTGCCACAATTTTATATCCCGCATCTTTTGAAATTTGAAATGATTCTACAACATCATTGTAATTGTGTCCTCTGTTGACAATTTTGTACACTCTTTCTTGTAATGATTGTACTCCAATCTCTATTCTAGTAATTCCGTAATCTAACATCGCATCAATGTGTTTTTGTTTGCAATAGTCTGGCTTTGTCTCAATTGTAAATCCAACATTTCTTATTTTTGCATGTTCGTTGTTTGTTTTTGCTTCTTCCAAACTATTTGAATCAATTCCATTCAGTGCATCATAGCAAGATTTGATGAAATTTTCTTGATAATCTTTTGGCATGAACAAGAATGTGCCTCCAACAATCACTATTTCCATCTTTGATGGATCATGTCCATATGCAATCAGTTTTTCAATTTTTGTTGTGATTTGGAGTTTAGGATCATAATCATTTTCAATCGCATTGAGTGTTGATGGCTCCTTTCCAGTATAGCTGTTTGGTGAATTATACTCAATTCCGCCTGGACAATATGTGCATCTTCCATGTGGACATGCATATGGTTTTGGCATTAATGCAATTATTGATACTCCTGACGCAGTTTTGATTGGTTTTTTAAGTAACACTTTTTGTAATTTAGAAAAATCTGCGTCTTTTGCCATTGAAAGAATTTCATGATTTCTTGGAATTCTCTCAAGTGCGTATTTTGCACATATTTTTTTAATCTCTTCTTTGACCTGTTTTTTAGTCGGGGCATTTACAGTTAGAAGATTTTGCATGATTTCACCACACGCTTTTGAAAACATGGGTTCCAACTTATTCATGAATACTCATATTGTATTATACATAAATTCGTTAAACATTTTTGCCTTTATTTCTTAAACTGTCTTTTAGTGTTGCTCTGTTATTTCATATCATTGGTTTTCTTCCAATCGTCCTGGGTTCTTTTTTTGTTCTCGTCTGTATTCCATCTTTAACCAAATCGGTGTTATGATGGTTGTAGCTGCTACCATCATTACAATAGTTGAATATACATTTGAAGTGAGAACTCCTGTTGATATCCCAACTCCTGCAACGATCAAGCCTACTTCCCCACGTGAAATCATTCCGATTCCAACTCTCATTCCCTGTGTTTTACTTTTCAAAAAGTACATTGCGGGAAGTCCACATCCTCCCAACTTCGTTACTACTGCAATTCCTATTATAACTCCGCTTAGAGCTAATATTTCTAAATTGACTGCTCTGAGATCTACTTGTGCACCAATAATCACAAAGAACAATGGTGCAAAAATTAATCCCATCTTTTCAATATACGTGTGGATTTTTTCAAATATTTTACTAGCTGATAATGCCATTCCTACTGCAAATGCTCCTACAATCGGTGATAACCCAATTAATCCTGCTAATGCAGCAGCTCCAAAAAACGATGCTGTTGCAATTCCTTCCACACTTCCTTTTGCTTTCCATAACCTAGGTGTGATGAATTTTGGAATTACTAATACCGCTACAACTAACATTATTGCAAAGAATCCTAATACTTGCAAAATTGTAATTATCACATTTGTAATCTCTATGTTTTCTATTCCTTCTATTCCACTTCCTGCAATCGATGAAACAACTGATAATACAGCAATTGCCAAAATATCATCAATTACTGCAGCTCCTATAATTAGACGTGCTTCAGGAGTTTTTATTTTGCCAAATTCACTTAAAACTTGAATTGAAATTGCTATGCTTGTTGCCGTAAGTGCAGTTGCAATTAACATTGATTGTAATGCATCAAACCCAAACATTTGAAAAACTACAAATCCTGCAAAAAATGGAATTACCACCCCACCTGTTGCAACTATGAATGCTGCTTTCCCTCCTTTTAGGAATTCTTTTGGCGTCATTTCCAATCCTGCCATAAACAAAATAACAATTGCGCCAATTTCTCCTATGATCTTTATCTCTTCTGTAATTTCCACCAATGATGACCCATTGTATATGAAAAGCCCGCCCAAAGCAAATGGGCCAACTATTATTCCAGCTAATAATTCTCCTAACACTATTGGAAGTTTTAATCTCAGAAACAATTCAGCCATTATTTTGGCTGCAAAAAGGAGTATTCCTATGCCTATTATTGTAGAAATAAACCCTGCTTCTGACATTTCTCTATTTTCAAATAAAGTGTGCTCATATAAGGTAATTATTGGTTGAACATTTTTTCACAAATGTCTAATTATTATGCGATTTTTATGGAATTTACAAAAACTCCATTTTTGGATGTAATATGACCTATTTCCTGACTGGATATGTTGTATTTTTTAAATATTGATTTTATTTTATCTACTTGATCTTTTGATGTAACAACACAAAACCCAACACCCATGTTAAATGTCTTGTACATCTCATCTGGCTTTACTCCCTGCTCTTCAATTAATTTCATTATTGGCGGTATTGTTGGAAGCGAATCTATATTGTATCCTATTTTTTTGAGACGAAGTAATTTTGTAAATGCCCCGCCTGTAATATGTGCCAATCCATTGACTTTACATTTTTGAATTATTTCTAAAACTGGTTTTACATAAATCTCTGTAGGTGTCAAAAGCATGTCCCCTATTGTTCCCACTCCTTTTACTTTGTCTTTTACAGAATATTTTGCCAAGAGTGCTTTTCTTGCTAATGAATATCCGTTTGAGTGTATCCCACTACTTTTTGCACCTATGATAATATCTCCTGTTTTTATTTTATTTCCAAGCACTATGTCTTTTTTTGAAACAAGACCTACTACCATTCCAGCTAAATCAAACGAAAATTCTTTTCCCGCAATAACATCTGGCATTATTGCTGTTTCTCCCCCTACAATTGGCATTGCGGATTTCTTTGCTCCTTTTACTAGTCCTTCTACTATCTCTTTGAAAATTCTTTGATCATTTTTGTTTGCAGCGATATAATCTACAAATGAAATAGGAGTTGCACCGATACAGATTATATCGTTAACATTCATTGCAACACAGTCGATTCCAATTGTATCATATTTTTTCATCAAATTTGCAATTACTACTTTGGTTCCAACCCCGTCTGTATGAGTAGCTAATAATTTTCCGCCTGGGATCTCTACAATTCCTGCATAATGCCCAAAACCATGTGTGGTTTTTGCCATTTTTTGGAGTTTATGCGTAGATTTGATCATCTTGCCTATTGCTGCTTGACTTTGTTTGATCTTGGCTATGTCCACACCTGCCTTTTTGTAGGTTAAGACCATAGTTTCATGCGTATTTGCTATGAATAAAAGAATTTGCCTATCTTTGACTTACATGTACATGCCGGCAAACTCTTCTCTATGTTTTACATATTTTTGAGATAATTCGCTAAATTCTGAATTGATTCTGTCTTTTTCCTTCCTTAATTCTGATGTGTCTATCTCCATGTCATAGAATCTATTTAGTGCCTCTATTAACGTCGATGCAGCTGCAGGGTCAGGTGTTGTTTTGTTTGCTTTTGCAAGTAAAGATATTCCTTGAATCTTTCTTACAATACATTCATTTAAAATTCCTCCTGGAATTCCAGTGATGAATCCTTGTGAGATCACACTGATATCTTTGTCTGCCATCATTCTTATCAAATCTTCTCCTGCTGCGCAATATGCTTTATCATCATGTTCCTCACTTGCTATTCCATCTAATATTACAATTTCTTTTGATCCTTTTTTGTATGCCCAATCTAAAATAGCTGAAACAAGCGAATACAATCCTTCCATTCTTAATGTTATCTCACAAATTATTGTACATATGGTGCCATCATTGTTTGCATAAAATCTGAAAGGATGACGTAATCTACCATTCATAAAAACGGTTGATGGTGGAAGATATTTTGATCTCATCAATCCTATTTCTTCCATTTTTAATTCTTCGATGATGTGACTAATTGCAAGTGGTCCTACAAGACCTGCTCCTACAAACCCTGCAAATATTATCGGACTGTTGAGTTCTATTTTTTTAATTTCAAATACTTCTGCTTCTGGAACTCCTTCTTGCATTATTTGCATCGATTGTTCTGTCTAATTACTTTTTTGAATAAACAGATTCAACATAGTTCTTCCTTTGTCTGTTATGGAATAGATCATATTTGATCCAACTGCTTCTTTTTGCACAAAGTTGTAATCTACACAAAGATGCAAATAGTTCAGAAATGATTTTTTCATTCTTATTTTTGATTTTGAATACAAATCTGAGAACGTCATTGGATTTCCTCTGAGCTGGTATAGTAACTTCAGAAGAGATAACGTGCTGTAGTCTCGTGTTCTTGCTTTTACTGCATCTAGTATTTGGACGTCTCTTTTTATAATAAAATCCTCGAATTGGTCTGCTACTTCTACAGGTATGTATGTTAGTCTTGCTCGCATCATACCGTATGGTACGGTACATTACCTTATTAATGTTAAACTCGAGCTTTGTTGATCAATCTGGATGGTTTTTTTACACCTTATTTTGTGCTTGTTACTCCATATTGCTAAAAAATGCCAATCTTGATCAAATTCGGTATTTTTGTATCAAATGCATAATGAAAACATTATTCATTCAAGATACTTTATCTGATTATTTTCAAGCACTGTTTTACAACAAATTAATACGTGCTGAAATATTTTGGTTGTTTTTTGGATTTTTCATATGTTGACGCTATGATTCTATTAATAATTATTCTCTTCTGGGATTCTTGTATCTGAATTTATTTATTTTGATTAGTTCTGCATATGATCCAAATTTTGATGAATCTGAAATTTTATCTAATTCATCATCTGATTCATCATTGTTATCAAATTTCTTTAATATTTTGTAATTAGTATTTCTTTCCGCAGGAACTCTTCCGATTTCTCTTACTAGTCTTCTGATTTCTTTTGGCCTTATCAATTGACCGTAATTGGAACCTGCAGATGTTGAAATGCTTTCATTGATTAAGGTTCCACCAAAATCATTGGCTCCCCACATTAACAACAATTGTGACATTTTCTGTCCTTCTTTTACCCATGACATTTGAATATTGTCTATGTGGTTATTTAGCATGATTCTTGCAATTGCATGTGTTAATAATACGTCATTGCCGCTACCACCCTGTCTAATTTTGTCATGTAATTGATGTTTGTACATTGGAGCTTCACTATGGATAAAATTTAGTGGAACAAATTCTGTAAATCCTTTTGTCTCTTTTTGGATTTCTCTAATTTTTGCAATGTGATTTACCCTGTCTTCTATAGTTTCAACATGTCCAAACATCATAGTTGATGTTGTGTTGATTCCAAGACTATGTGCTGTTTTTATAACTTCTATCCAGTCTTTTACACTGATTCTACCTGGAGATATCTTGTCTCTTAATTTCTGATCTAAAATCTCTGCAGCTGTTCCTGGTAGAGTATTTACACCTGATTCTTTGAGTCTTTTAAGATATTCTCTAATTGTTGTATTTGATCTTGATGCTCCGTAGAGAACCTCTTCTGGCGAAAATCCATGTATGTGGATATCTGGAATTTCTTTTTTGATTTCTCTGCAAATATTTTCATACAAATCTCCTTCCATATCTGGCGGAAGACCAGCTTGGATGCAGACCTCAGTTGCACCTAATTGATACGCCTCTTTTGCACGTCTGACAATCTCTTCTGTCGGAAGAAAATATCCCTCTTCCTCTCTAAAGTCTCTGCTAAATGCACAAAAACCACATTGTTTAATGCACACATTTGTAAAATTGATGTTTCTATTTACAACATATGTTACAGTATCTCCAACTCTTCTTTTTCTAATCTCATCTGCAACCAATCCCACTAAATGAAAATCTATCCCTGTTGTGTTGTATAGTGTTAATCCTTCTTGTGCTGTTATCTCTTTGTCTGATAATGATTTGTTTAAAATTTCTGAAACAAAAGAGTCTGAATTTTTAAGTAGTGATTCTACATTGACACTCATTTCCAATACTCCTGCCTTACCAATCCTTCTTCATCTTCAATTTCTTTCATCTTATCTCTTAACTCTTTGCTAATAAATGGAAAAAATTCTGGATAAACAGGAAATCTGCATTTCAATTCAAATCCTGCATTTTTTGAGTCTTGTTCTATTTTTTTAATCGCTGGCCAAGAAAATTCTGGGTTTACATAATCTGGCGTAAGTGGTGAGATTCCACCCCAATCGTTGATCCCCAGTGATAGAAAACTATGATATGAATTTGGAGATAAATTTGGAGGAATTTGTATGTTCATTTTTGGCATGATTATTCTTGTTAATGCTACAACTGTTTTGAAATAATTTTCATTTGCACAAGGAAAATCATTCATCATCGTATCTTGCTTTGGTTGAAAATTTTGTACAATTACTTCTTGAATATTTCCATATTTTTCATGTAATTTTCTTATTGCCAAAATTGAATCTATAATTTCAATTGGTGTCTCTCCGATTCCTACAAGTATCCCGGTAGTCATAGGAATTCTTAACTTCCCTGCATTCTCTAGAACTTCAAGTCGTGCTTTTGGTCTCTTACTTGTAGCTAAATAATGCGGCATTCCTTTTTTTGTTAGTCTTTCACTGATGTTCTCTAACATTATGCCCATTGATACATTGCTTTTTTGTAATTCTTTTAGATCTTCTTTATTCAAATTTCCTGCATTTGTATGTGGAAATAATCCCATTTCTATTGCCAATTCTGATGAATGAATCAAATACTCTACAGTTGATTTGAATCCGTTTGTTTTTAGCCACTCCCGTGCCTCTTGGTATTTTTGTTCAGGTTGCTCTCCTGTCACAAACAAAGCTTCTACACATCTGTATTTTTTTGCAAGATTCAGTAATTGTTTGATTTCTTGTTTTGACATCAAGGATATTTTTTCCTCGCCTGGTTCTGCCTTGTAAGTACAGTACGAGCATGTGTCTTTACATAAATTCACAATGTTGAAAAATGCTTTTTTTGAAAACGTGACCGAATCTTTTTTGAATTTTCTTCTCAACTTTTGAGCTGCTGCAAATAATTCATTAGGATTATTTTTTGAATTTTCATAGATTTGTATTATTTCATCTCTGGCGATTATCTTGTTTTCTAAAACATTGTTTAAACTCTCAGAGTTTAACACAAGTTTGTTCAATAGTTGTTGTGCTTGTCTAGAAGTATTTATGCTTGTATTGCTTTAATTTCCATTCGGTCTTTCTTCTAAGTCAATTGTGATGTTAGTTGTCCTGCCATCTCTTAAAATCTCTAAAATCATTTCATCTCCAACAGATTTTGCCCTCTGTAGATGAATCAAAATATCGTCTATTTTTCTTACTTGTTTGCCATCTACTGATAATATTATATCTCCACCAATTGGATAATTCACCCCATCGACCTTAATTGTTTCATCAGATCCATGCATGCCTGCTTTTGCTGCTGGGCTGTTTTCTACTACTGTGATTACAAGAAATCCTACAGCATCCTTTAGATTCAAAACCTTGGCTAGATCAGGATCAATATCTCTTCCAGAAATCCCTATCCAAGGGTGATGATATTTTCCACTCTCTATTAGATTTGGAACGATTTTAGCTATTGTTTGCGATGGAACTGCAAATCCAACTCCTGTAAATTCACCTGTTGTGGATTGTATTGCAGTGTTTATTCCAACTATCTCTCCTCTCATATTTAGCAACGGTCCTCCAGAATTTCCTGGGTTGATTGCGGCATCTGTTTGAATCACATCTGGAATGGAATACCCTGCACCTGAAGGTAACAATCTTCCTAATTGGCTGATTATTCCTGATGTCATAGAACCTGATAGACCAAATGGATTTCCAATTGCAGCAATTGGCTCTCCAACTTTGAGATTAGCTGAATCACCTAATGATAGAGGTTGTAACAATGACAAATCCGCATTAACTTTGATGACTCCTATATCTGTAAATTCATCAAAACCGATTACTTCTGCATTATATGAGCGACCATCTAGAAATGTAACTATTACTTTTTTTGCATCTTTTACAACATGAGAATTTGTAATAATGTGCCCTTTTTTATCAAAAACAAAACCTGAGCCAACCCCGCTTGTTCCGTTTGACTGATCTGTTCTTTGAACATTCACTCTGACTACCCCTGGCTCTGATTTTTCAAATATTTCAATTAATGAAAGATTTTTTGAATATGATGGGGTTGTTTCTCCTATTGCACTTGGAATGGGTTTGTCACTTACAATAATTTCAGATTTTATTGCAGTTGGTGGAGTTATCAAAATCAATGCAAAAATAACTGCAACAACTACAGCTCCTATTGCACCTCCTACTAGCATTCCTGATTTATCCATGCGAAATCGTTACCTTGTTTTCTATCTAAAAGTATTCCTATACATTTATCGAATTTTGGACGTGATCTTTCATAGAGTATTCTCTTCCTCTCCAAGACACTGTACTGCTTTTTGCATGAAGTAACCCACTCAAAAATCCTAGTGCTACTACCAAGCCACCTATAGGAGCAAACAATGCATCACTTAGTCTCTGCCGTAATAGTTTCTTGACTTCGATTATTACTCCAATGTAAATCATTATTGATGCAACAAATGATGTTACAAATAATATTGAAAATGATGTTGTTTCTAATGCCCATAATGCAGAATATGCTAAAATTGAAAATGGCATAAACAACAAGAATAACACTGCAAAAAAACTACCTATTGCAATTTTTTCACTTTGGAGATATAATGGAATCATTAATCTTTTGAGGGCATTCCACAAAGTGCTCTTATCTCGTGCCCATACAGCCTCTATTAGGTGGTCTCCTCTTACAATCTTCATCTTGTGACCTGATTCTTTTACTTTTTTTCCAAGTGCACCGTCTTCAATAATTTCATGTTTTACACCCTCATGCATTCCTACAGATTCGTATGTTTTTTGTTTAATTATGAAAAAGCTTCCAAAGAAATACGCTGTTTTCTTTGATGGATCATTCACTCTGACAGCTGAAAATCTTGTATGAAGAAATACTGAAATCATAGGAAGTGTGATTCTTGTCCAAAAGTCCATTACGCGCATTTTTGGAATTGCAGATAGTGCATCTAAATTAAAAGAAAGTAGATGAGAAACTGCAAGAGAAATCACATTTCGTGAATGGACAGTGTCTGCATCTGTAAATAGTAAAAGTTCCCCTGTTGCTTTTTTATATCCCTCCATACATGCCCAATTTTTCCCCATCCATCCATCTGGTTTTGTTTGTGCTTTCACATGTATTATCTTGGTATTTTTCTTTGCATACTCTGAAATGATCTTGTCTGTTCCATCATCTGATGAGTCATCAATTACAATAATTTCGTAATTTGTATAATCTTGCTCAATTAACGAATCTAAACACTTTTCAATAAATTCTTCTTCATTTCTCGCAGGAAGAATAATTGAAACTTTGGGGTTGCCATGTTTCTTTCCTTCGAATTTATCTAGATATGGAGTTAATCTAACAGAATTCATCATTGATTTAATTAGAAATATCCATGCCGTGGATACTCCAATTAAAATTACAGCTAATGAGTAATTCAAAATATCTAAAATCAATTCCATGAATATTATCTCTCTGCTTCTTCTTTGATCTTTTGCAGTGCTTGCACTGTTCCACTCTCAATGTGTTTTTTTATCATTCCAGTGAACATTCCCATCATACCTGTAAGTTTGATATCCCAGTTTACTTTCAGTACTGTTTTTTCATCCTTGGTAATCAGGGTGATAATTTTGATTCCATCTATGATTCCTTTTGTAAATACTGCTTCAATCTTTTCTTTGGGATGTAATTTTACTTCCTGCATACATTTTTGATCCCTAAATGCTATGGTTATTTCCCGATTGACAATATTTCCGTTTTTTGATATGTTTCTGATCTCCTTAGTTCCCTTCCAAAATTTAGGTTCATTATCTATGTCTGATACTATCTCCCAAACTTTGTCTACTGGAGCACTGATTTCAACCGAAACTTCAATCCCTGCCATACTTTTACTCGTTAATTTCGCATTAAATATATTAGATTCCTATATGTTTAGAAATAGACTGTGATGGGCAACATGCCTAAAATCCAGAACAGTAACTCCAGTTCTAACGGCAATTGCCAAACTTCCGTCACAGTCAATTACCCTTAAAAATGAAACCTTCACGATATATGCCAAAAATTGGAACCTTTGATGGTGCAGGATTTTGGAAAAATGCATATGCTCATCAGAGAGGCAAGCTACTGAAAATGGTAAATGTTCCTGAGGATCAAATTATTGCTTTAGTTAATAAAAAATATGCTGAACTTCCAGCAGCTCTAAAATATGAAATTGAAACAAGTGGGATTGATAAAAAATCTCTAGTGTAGACTTTCGAAATTCATTTTAACAGGATAATTTAGTAACTTTCATGCCGAATGTAACTTATGATGATTTTGCAAAATTAGATATCCGTGTAGCAAAAATTATTTCAACTGAACCAATTCCAGGTAAAACCAGAATTATTAAAGGAATTATTGATCTTGGTAATGAAACAAGAAACGTAATAATTGGTGGTGCGCAATATTACAAACCTGAAGACATAGTCGGAAAAATTGTAATTGTTATTGCAAATTTAGAGCCCAAAACAATGGCAGGTGTTGAATCAAATGCAATGCTTTTGGCAGCAGATGTTGACGACAAACCATTTTGGCTAACTGTAAATGAAGACATCCCATTGGGAAGCCCAATAAAATAATTGGAAAACAAATGGAATTAAATTTAATCTGCGATTAATCGTAGATCATTAGGTTTTTTTCTTCTAGTAATGCATGTAAGTTGTTTACTGATCTATATACATCTGGTTCTTTTTTAGCTCCTGTACAGACAAGTTTTCCAGAAGAGAATAACAAAATCACCGTCTTTGGATCCAACATTCTATGAATTAATCCTGGAAATTGTTCTGGCTCGTACATACTTCTAGGAAGAGTTCTAGCTGCTTGTTCTAGATGGATTTTTCCACCAAGATTAATTGATGCTACTATATTTTGAATTTCAACAGTTGCATCTTTTTTTACTTTGATTCCTCCTTTTCGAAGTTTTTGTACTACTGTCTTTACTGCTTTTCTTGCCATTTCTTCAGATTTTGATCCCGTACATACCATTTTTCCTGATGTGAAAATCAAAGTCGCTGTTTTTGGACTCTTTAGTCTAAAGACTAATCCTGGAAATTGATCCGGATGATATTCTACATCTGGAAATGTTCTTGTGATCTCATTCAAGTCCATTTTTTGATCAACGGAAGCGGATGCTACAACATTTTCAACGCTTACGATAGGCTTTGTTTGTGGCATATTCAGGTTTTTTCTATCATAACTATAATAAAAGCACTCGCCATTTTTTTACCTTCAAGTAGATTATTTTTACAATTTTTACTGTTACTTTGATTTTCATTGGCATCCTAACTATACGAATGATTTAATTTGGTTCTCTCTATTTCTGAGGCTATTGGATTTTACAAATATCGATTTTGATCAATTGTTTGGTTCAAGTGATGAGACCAATCCTATTATGATGTTGATTTGGATTGTCCCGATTATTATTTTTGTTTTCTATGGACAGAGAATTCAATTAGCGATAACATCTGGAGAAATAAAAAAAGGGATCAAAAAACTGGAAGATTACAAAACCAAATCCCGAAATGAACTAATTGACTACGTTAAAAAAAATATGAATCCTAAAGATGATCCAACCAAGAAAATTGATCGATTTTTAGATTATTTTACTATAATGCCAGTTGATATGGATCCAAATGGAATAGTTACTAAAGTTAGACACATTGTAAGAGCACGAGAAGACTACACTAGAGAGCATGTCAAATCACTGTCTCCTGAAACAAGTACTTTAGAACTAACCAAAATTCAAACACTGCTTGAAATTGCTACTTCATTACAAATGATTTACAAAGTAATTAATCATCTCTTCCTGACTGCAAAAAAACAAAATAACTATCCGTTAATTTTACCACTTCAAATGATTTTACCTTTTATAATGGAAGAAGCAGAAGCAATGCACAAAGCTATTCCTGCTTTTAAAATGGGTCAACCAATAGGTGATGGTATTGGACCTATGGTTGTAGGCAAAATGATGCTTGATACTAAAAAAGAACCAATTGCCTTTCAGACTGTATTTAGTGAAACCCAATATGATGGGCGAAAATTATTACTACTAAAAGCTGAAGGTCCAGGTTCGACTGTTGGTAGACCCGGAGATGCGGTAGAATCTATCATTTCTAAAAATAAACCTGATGTCATAATCATGGTAGATGCTGCATTAAAGATGGAGGGAGAAGACTCTGCAACTGTTGCACAAGGATTTGGTGCAGCAATAGGTGGAATTGGAACTGAAAGATTTCAAATAGAGGACATCGCAACAAAAAACAACATCCCTATTTTTGCAATTGTGATAAAACAATCCGTTAAAGAAGCAATCACTCTAATGACTAAAGAAATTGCAGACAAGGCAGATAATGTCCGCTCCCAAATTTATGAAATGATTCATGATAACACAAAACCTGGGCAGTCAATTTTGTTAATAGGCGTAGGTAATACCATGGGGGTGCCACAATAATGTTCTCAAAAGAAAAAACTATTCTTGCGTACACTGTTGAAAAATGTAATAAATGTAGTTTGGAAAGAAAACGAAAATTCAAAGAAGGGGATTTTCTATTCACTGAAACTTCAAAATGTGATTCTTGTGATGGAATTACTATTATAGATAAAATCTTTGGCGAAACCGTTGAGCAATAAACTCATTATTGATTATACAATTGATCTTTGTATGTTCTTATTGTGAGAAATATAAGATCTGAATAGTTTTCGTAATTGTTAAATTTGGTCTTTTTTTGAGAAAATTATGAAATTTTTTAATAAAACAAAATCTGAATCTATCGACGTGTTGAATAAAAAAGGGTTTGATCTTAGTCGACTTGATAAACATGAAGAAGCTATAGAATGTTATTCTACGATACTTGATGTTGATCCAAATAATTTAACTGCATTAAAGAACAAGGGTTATTCCCTCATCAAACTCAGTAAAAATGCAGAATCTATTGAATGCTATAACAAAGTATTGGATATCGACCCAGATAATCTCACGGCATTGAAAAATAAAGCATATGCTCTTAAACAACTAGGTAAGCATGAAGACGCACTAAAGTGTGTTCAAAGAACCTCTGATATTTCAAAATCTAAAAAATAATTTTTCCAGTCAATTATACCATTTTGATGAATTACTGTTTATGTGATATTTGAAAGGATGTATTGTCTGAAATTTATTGAGAGCTAGTTGTAACTATGACTCCGTTTTCATTTGGAATAAAAGTATGCTCTGCTTGGGCAACTCGTTGCTCATTTATCTCGATTAGTACTGGATATGCCTGAACTGCTTTCTTGCTGATTAATTGTTCTAATAGTTCTCTTGCTTTCTTTTCTTCCCAATCTTTTGTAATCCACCTTAGCGCAAAAGGTAACATGTTGAATTTTTCCCAGATATAATCAAGCAATTTATCGGCTTCATCGTTTTTTGTTTTTTTTCTTGAGTTTAATGCAAATATGTTTTTTATTTTTCCATTTCTTACAAAACCTCCTCCCTTTTCTGTTGTTACAAATGGTTCACACGCATAAGCTGTATTTTCTGCCAGTGTGAATCCGCCAACTGACCAAATATTTGGAATGGATCTTCCTGCATGAATTGTATATTGTTCTAATGAATGACCACTAAGATTTGCAATTGGTTTGAATCCTGTTTGTTTTATTGTTCTTTCTATCGTTCGTCCAATATCACTTGCTTTGACTCCTACTTTTATCATAGACATTGCATTGCTTAGTGCTTCTTCTGCAGCTTGAATCAATCCATCATATTGTGCATCCTGACAAACTGTAACTGCTGTATCTGCAATGTATCCATTAATTTGTGTACCAAGATCAATTTTGACCAAATCCGTATCTGTAATGATAATTGGATCATTTGGTTCTGCTGTATAATGAGCTGCTATTTCGTTGATACTTACATTCACTGGAAATGCGCATTTTGCTCCGCGTTTTTTAATTTGTTCCTCTACTTCTTCACAAATCTGATAAACTGTTTTTCCAACCCAGTCTTTCTTTCTAACCATTTCTCTTACTTCTGCAGCAATTTTTCCCGCTTTGATATAATCATCTAACTGCATTGCGTCTCTGTTCTTTTGAATGCCTTTAAAATGATTATCTGTCAAGCTTAAATTGGGCGTCTTTTAGGATTCACTGGGATCGTGGTCTAGCTTGGTATGATTCTGCGTTTGGGACGCAGAGGTCGTGTGTTCAAATCACGCCGATCCCACCACTAAATCATTATCTTATTATCAAATAACAGCCTAATTTTACTGCCGAGCAATGAGGAAGAGTTAGAGTAATGACTTTGATATGAAGTAAAACTAATGGCTCTGAGCTCCGGCATGTTTTTATGAATTCTTATTTTTTCTAATTTTGTTGAATTTTGAAAAACGCGATATCCTTCTGATATTAGGCCTTTTGTTTTTTATGATTGGATTAATTCCATTTATGGCACCAATATATGCGGTTTTAATTGTAATTGCTCTGTATTTTGGAATAAAATTCTATGTTGGAAGCAGAAAAAAATCAATACAAAAAGAGATAGGAGAAGGTATCTGTATGGAATGTGGCTCTAAAATATCTAATCAAAAGTGCCCAAACTGTGACTCTGTAAACGAATGACTTCTACGTATGCCTTAAAACGATAAAAATCAATTTTTTATGATGGTTTTAAGATATATGACTTTAACAACTAGCTCAACTTTTCCTCAATTCCATTCTAAAATTAGGCTTTCAGGCATTCAATATAGGAAAACACAATGAAAAATATCATTATTTTATTTTCTATTTTGTTTCTTAGTGGGTTAGCCATTACAGCAAATGCCCAATCTGCTAATCATGTTGTAATTAATGAAATTGACATTAATCCCCCAGGTGATGATGCAAAATCTGTAACCGAATGGATCGAAATCTATAATCCGACAAATTCTAAAATCGATATTGGCGGTTGGCAAATCGCCTCAACTACCATCTTGAAAAAAACAATGACTCTTCCATCTGGTACTTTTATTGAACCTGGACAATTCTTGACATTTTCATATCAAAGTCTGTGGTTTACTGACACTAATGAATTAGTTGAGCTAAAAGATAAGAACGGTGTAGTTGTCGACAAGACTCCTTTATTATCTGACATGAAAAATGATTTTTCATCTTGGCAAAGAACCTATGATGGGTATGATTTGGATAGTACAAGTGATTGGAAATTTGCAACTTCTACAGCTGGTTCTTCAAATGGAAAGATAGTCATTTCAGAAGAAAAAGATGACGTCACAGTATCTGTATCTTCAAACAAATCTTCGTATTTATTTGGCGATACCGCAATTATTCAAGGAACTGTCTCAAAACAAGTATTTATTGTAAAGCCATACTATCATGCTGATGAAATAATTATCAAAGTATCTGGCCCAAATTATAATAAATCAATTTCATTATATCCTGATCTAAATCTGAATTATAAAACAACCCTGAATCTTCAACAAGTTCTTGGAATTAACGAAGGTGATTATACAGTTTTAGTTACATATGGTGGTGCAACATCTCAAACTAGTTTCTCTGTAGGTGATGAAATTGTTGTAGAGGATATACGGGATGACGGTACTCTTAGTATTACTACTGATAAATCACAATATCTTCCAGGTGAGACTCTACGTCTAACAGGTTCTACCACCAAAGTGGTTCCATTTGAGGGGTTAAAATTTACTATAAAGAATCCTAGTGGGAAAATAATTTCAACAGGAAGTCTATATCCTACAAATGGGCAATTCTCTACAAGTGTATTTCTTAATATCGTGAATCCCGTCTATGGAAAATATCAGATAACCGGTGAATATTTTGACAAGTCCACACTAGCATTCTTTGAAGTAATACAGGACATCAAAGAGGAAAAGCCAATATCGCTATGGACAGACAAAGAAGCATATGGTTTAGGTGACACTGTTATAATTACTGGTAGGCTAAATAATGTGTGGGTTGGCTTTATGGATCTGGAAATACTTCAGACCAGAAATGCTGCCCTTGCTACAAGTGCACTTGGCGGCGGTAATTCCGGATTTAAAATCTTAGACATGGTAAAAATATCTGGCGATGGCTCTTTTACATATTCTTTCAAAATTCCAGACAATGATATTCGATTGGGTGATTACAAAATCACCGTTTCAAAAGAAGTTGGGTCTATATCAAAAAGCATCCGTGTAGTAACAAATGCGGAAGAATATGTTGTAAGTAATGATCCTCTTTCACTTTCAACAGATAAAGTGATTTATAATTTGGGCGATAAAATGACAATTGAAGGATTTATTGCAAATCCATCAAGTAGCTCAACATTTCAAACCCCATCTGTGACAATTTCAATATCTCATGAAGATGGAAGTCCCCTGACAATTACCGCATTGCCATCTGGTGCAAAAACAAGGCAACGTGATGGTCTAACAATAGCATATGATTTCACTGCAATTCCTGATCCTTCTGGAAGATTTTCCGTTCAAACAAGTTTAATGCAGAATGCATTCACTGAAGGTTCCTACAAGATAAAAGCTGAATATCGTGGACTCGTAAAGACAATTAATATCGGGATTATGAATCCCCTGAAATTAAATGACGGTGCATTGCTCACTTTGGATAAGCAAGTTTATGGCTTAGGTGAAACTGTTTTGCTGACAGGATTGCTCCCTCCTACAGGTGATGCCTCAGTAAAAATTTCTCTCACTAAACCTGATGGCAGCACGATTAATTCTGGTGCATCTGTGGATAATCAGAGATTTTCTTGGTCTTGGATTACGCCAATCACTGAAAAACCTCTAACTCTAAAATCCGATGATCGTTCAATATCCAAAACCAATTATGGTATTTACAAAATTAATGTCTCAACTGCTTCCCATGGAAAAGATATTTTCTTTAAAGTTTCGTCTGATCCAGAACATGACTCTTTGACTTTGGTTCCTTTGTATGTTTCAACTGAAAAATCCCTGTACCAAGCTGGAGAAAAATTAAAGGTAATTGGTAATATCATTAAAAGAGAACAAGGCTCTGAGGGCTTGGTAATTCCAGAAAGAATTACGATACTTGTCGTTGATGGTAAATTCCCATTCAAGAAAATCGACGAAGCATCTGTTTATCCTGATCAGGGAGGAAATTTCCAGAGTTTATTTGAATTACCTATCACTATTTTCAGCGAAGGTGAATACAAAGTAAAAGCAATACATTCATCCAAACAAGCAGAATCTACATTCACCGTAGCAAATGATTATTCTTATGATTCTGATGAAAAATTATCTCTTTTACTTGCCACTGACAAGTCTGAATATTATCCAGGTGATATAGTTACAATCTCCGGCAAACCAAACAAGCTAATCTATCTTGAACAATTTGATGTCAGTGTAATTCAGAAAAAAGATGGCGAACTAACATGTGGCTCATTTTACTGTGGTAAACATCTAGGACCTGTCACTACGATTAGACCTAGCTCATCTGGCTCATTTTCACATCAATTTCAAGTACCTGATTCCCTTTCCAGTTTAGGTTCATATGAAATTACAGTGGATGCTGGATTTGAAACTAAATCTTTAATGTTTGATGTAATCGAAAAACCTCTAATTTCAGAATCTGAAAAATCACCTTTAACCATAATTGAAAAAGTCAACAGAATACTGGAAGATAAAATATCTGTTGTTACAAACGAAAAAACTGTAGATGATAATGTTATATTCCCACGTGTGCTTTCTGGCTCTTTACTTACTACAAAAGCTGATCAATTCAATGTTAATCTCAGAGTCACTTCTGAATCTGGAATATGTGTCATAGGTCCTGAGGAAAATTGTCTTGTAAGAGACTCTACTAGAAAACCAGGACAAATTTATGAAGTTGTTTCAGTAGATGGGCTTGATCTAAAAGTAAGATACAGTGGTCCAGACGTATATCTTGAAAAATTTGATATTCTTCCAGAATCCTCTACGGATTTCTTACCTAATACTAATTGGAATGTAGATGTAATAAAAGATGATCAGGCCTCTAGATTCTACTATAAAATTAATTACAAGATACTAGAATAAGTTCAAAATACAGTTCATTCCATATCTTATCAGATGAATCTGCAAGTTTTGATGTTTTATCAAGATGATCCAAAAAAATGCACCGCGGCAAAGATGGTCAAATTTGGAATTGCAAAAAATATCAAAAAAATAGGAAATAAAGGATTGGTGTTGGATCCTTTTTCTGAAAAAACCCTTTTACCTAAAGACAAATCTTTGATAAATTCCATAGTGGGAATTGATTGTTCTTGGACTTTAGCCGAACAAGCATTTTCCAAAAAATTTAGCGGCATTAAAAGAAAATTACCGCCGTTACTTGCTGGCAACCCTGTTAATTATGCAAAACTCAACAAACTTACTACTGCAGAAGCATTATGTGCATCACTGTTTATTTTGGGTTTTAGAAATGATGCACTTGCAATACTTGATAAATTCAAGTGGGGACATACTTTTTACGAATTAAATCGAAATCTTTTAGATGAATATTCTAAACTAGACTCTGAAGATCAAATAGATATAATTCTAAAAGATTATGGTTTATCTGACAAGTAATTACGCTGTTTTCTTTTCTTGATGTATGCTGTAGTTACTATGACGACTACTATGGGCACAACTATCCATATTAATTCAAAAGAGTTCTCTTTGTTAAATTCTATGTTGCTTTGTTTTATTTCTGGTAATGCTTCTTTATCTTCCATCACCAAGAAGCTTGTAGAATAGTAGTCCGGTTTTAACACTGAATTTGAAATGGCAAATATTTTTAGATCTACTGCTCCTGTGTTAAAATTCTCTGTTTTTTCTCCTGGAATTTTAATTCGTGTGGGATTTTCATCTATGTTGATTAGTTCTGTTAATGTTGAATTTCCTCTGCTGTCTATAATAAAATATAAAATTGAATCTGCTTCTGATGTTTCTATGTTTAATTCCCAGTCTGTTCCTTTCTGCATAATTTCTGGTATGTTCATCTTTGTTATTTTTGGAAATTCAGTCTTTTCAAATTCTGACCAATGTCCCAACTTGAAAGGATATGTTTCATCATCAAAAGCATTAACAATTATGGTTCTTGATTCTGGAGAATATGCACTAAGGTAAAATGGTCCGTTACTGATCACCGCATGATTCTTTTCTTTAATCCATTTTGATGATGCGGCATATCGATTATCAAAATAATCAAAATCTGTTTTAAATGACTCTAGTGATTTTGGAATGTATTTCTTCTCGTCAAATTCGTTTAAATAATTTTGAATTATTTGAGCGTCATTTGGAATTATTAAAGAAATCCAGTTAACATTTTTGTTGGTTGCACCAGATCTGGAAAATGACACTTTCCCGTCTATTACGGCTTGTTCCATTGCTGCAGAAATCTCCCATGGCATTGAACTCCACAATGCTGCCCAATCTGCAATTTCTCCTTCATCAAAATGCCAATAATTGACATAAACATCAATTGTGTCCTCGTCTATGGGTTCTATTCCAATAATAGTTTGAACTGTCTGAGAAGCTATTGGTGTGAATTCTACGTCAAATGTCTTATCATTTTCATCTGTTTGTGTCCCCCACTCCATTGTAAAATACAATGAATGTAAAATATCATTCATGTCCATTCTTTGACCGTTATGCCAATTACTGAATTTAAAATCGAATCTCACTTTGCTTATTGCCTGAGTTCCAGGCATTACTTTTTTCCATTGCTGTTCTACCGGGTCCCACATTATTGCATCATTTGGCAAATTTAATTTTCCATCTGGTCCTGCAGTTTCTATGTTCCAATCTGCTCTGATTGGAAATGTTTTTCCTGTGAATGGATGTTTGAAAGTAATTGAATCTGAAATTATCCCCCAGATTTGTCTACTGTATGTATCGCCTAACCCCATAACTGGATTCCATGCTCCCTGATTGATCTGCTTAATGCCTATGACGAGCTCTTTTTCATCATTTCTAGAATTAATCGGTGTGAATCTGCTTGGGACTCCTGCTCCTAAATCATTTATTATTCCCTCCATTTTCTCATTTGCAACGTATTGATCAATTTTGCTTGCTAGAAAAATTCTAACTGATTGATCAATTCCCTCCGCAATTGCATTTTGAATCAACTCTGCTCTCTGCTCTTCTGATTCGAAATCTCCCGTGTAGATTTTTTGGGTTATTGCATCTAACTGCTCATTTTTGTAATTCCAATATGACGGATCATTAAATCCAGGCATATTTGAAAACCATGGAGAATACATTTGAGCCAATCCTACTGAATCGTATTTTACAAATGCCGATCTTGTCCATCCTTCGGTGTACAAATTCCATTTTAGTTCCGCTGGGTCTGAACCATAAACAACTACAAACGCCTTGTTCAAATCACCATATTCTTTTTTTACTACAAATCCTAATTTTCCTAATTCCGAAGATAAAATCTCTCCAATAGATTTTCTTACAGGATCATCACTTCTTATAAAAATTGTAATCTTGATTGGTTCATCGTTAATTTTCCATTGATTGTTTGATTTTATTGCACCTTTTTCTTTCAGAGCATTAGAAATCATTTCTTCTGCTAATATTGGGTTGTATCTGAAATTGAATGTCTCTAACTGTTTTATTATGGTGAGGTATTCTGGATCTGACGGACTATAGTAAGAGATCATTGGTGCGCCATAACCTCCAAGTAGTTCACTAACAATTAATTTTCTATCTATTAGATAGTTTAATGCAAATCTAACATCTTTAATTGAAAATGGATTGAATTCATTTGATTCTGCTGGATTTACTAGTATACTATAAGATCCTCCTGTTGAATCAAACACTTCTAATCCTTCTCGTGATTTTTGATTCTCCAACCTGTCTGAGGAAATTCTATAATAATAGATATCCAAATTTCCATTTCTTACTTCTTCAAGTGCTGTATTTTCATCTAAATACTGAACAAATTTTACAGATTCAAAAAATGTGCTTTTTTCTGCAAATGAATCATTATGGATTAAAGATACTGTTACTAAAGCTAGTATGAATACTAGCAATATTTTCATAACCGTATTTAGTTTGGTTGTAATAAAACCTATTTCATAATAACCTCTTGATAATATCTGCTAAAACCTATATCGTCTTAGTTACAAAAGAAAAATAATATGAAATTTAATCAAAATATGTTATCTGGACTAAACGGAATTATTCCTGGTGGCATCTCTGTTCAAGATTTTATGGCAATTACAAAAATAGATGTTGTTGATGCACAAAAAATTCTAGAAGGGTACATTAAAACTGGAATTGGAACAAAACAAGAAAACAAGTATTATTTTGAAGATGGCGATAAACTAAAAGCTGCAATAGAATTAATAAAAAATGGTGGTCCTCTTGATGAAATTTCCATTATCCTTGACTGGAAAGATTTTGAAGGATTAGTCGCTGAAATTTTATACTCAAAGAACTTTGCAATTATAAAAAATCTAATTCTCACAAAACCTAGAATGGAAATTGATGTAATTGGTATACGATTAGGTGTCGCCATGCTAATTGATTGTAAACATTGGAAACGTTACAGCTCTTCTACATTATCCTCTGCTGTAAAAAAACAGATTGAGCGAACCAAACATTACATTTTAAAGACTCCTGGTGCAATAGCAGTGCCTGTAATTGTAACATTGTATCATAACAAGATAGATTTTATAGACAAAGTACCAATAGTTCCAATTTTTCAATTTTCATCATTTGTGGATGAATTTTATGGGAATCTTGAACAAATGAACACAATGGGAATAAAATAATTCATATGAAAAGTTACACCTGGCTGAGAAATATTTATGATCAAAAAATTATGTCTGTTATTTTATTATTGTCTTGTTGCTCAACTATCCCTGTGTTTGAACAAGATTAGTATATGAATCAATGAATTTTTTCACAGATTTTTTCATATTGTCATAATCAATTGTAAAAGCAAATGGTTTCTTCAAATCATTTGGAATTCCCACTCCAATTAAGATGATGTTGTTTTTTCTTGCATGTTCTAATGCTTTTAGTGTTTTTTTATCAGATGTTTCATACCCCGATGATTTTCCGTCTGATACTACTATCAAATATTTATGTGCTGATTTATTATCGTGATTCAAAATCTTTGTACCGACATCAATTGCATCGGATATAAACGACAGTCCTTCACTTTTTATTCCACCGATACGCGCTTTTACATTTTGATTGTAACGTTCTTTATGATCTTTTACAACCAAAAACTTATTGTTAAAACTGTATAATCCCCATTTTCCTCCATCTTGATTTATTCTCTCTGCAGTTTCCGCCAAACAGATGATGAATTTTTTCATTTCTTCAAATTTCAATTTCATGCTAGAACTAACATCAAAAATAACCACCCAATTCTCACTTTCTTTTCGCGGTATGTCTTGTTCAAAAATTTCAATTTCTTCAGCTTGACTTGCAATTCTCTGAATGGCTGGCGGCATGTCGATTATGCCAAACTCTTCATATGCTGGAGAATCCACAAAAAATGAAATTGTTCTTAGGGTGGTTCGTAATCGTCTCAAATCTGAAGCACTTTCATTATTGATTCTCAAGAATTCTCCAAAATTTTCAGGACTAACTTCTACTCTATCAAAATTTGAATTTTCAGCATATTTCCGATACTGTTCTATTCGCTTGCTTTCTAGTGGAGTTTCATTTAACCAATATTCATCTAGTTCATGTGTGAATCTTTCAAACTCTCCTTTGGGATGAATTGTTGTATTGGGTATTGCATTACTGTATCTTTTATAATTCTGGCGATCACAATAAGGGTAATTCTTTTTTGGTAGTAGGTGTTGATTTTTATAAAGAAAATTCAGATATGGAATGATTTTGTTAACGTCCTGATCAGAATTTTTTAATATCTCTTTTAATTTTAATCGCCATGATTCTTTTGAATCATCCACCCCAAAATATCTTGAAAATTTCTCTCGAGAATATTTATGAATTTGACTGTCGAAATATTTGTCATATGGTATTTTTATTATTGCCATATTTTGCCAAACATCAGTATGAAATTTCTTGAGATATTCTTCTACTTTGATATCTTCAATAAAATTAATTATGTTCCAACCCTTTTCTGTTGTTTTATCTTTCAGCCATCCCTCGTAATTTGTATAATTGGAAACTTGTATGTGTGCTCCCACATGATAAATTGTAGCTAAATACAAACTCCATATTGTATTTTGATATTTATTATAATCATCAAAAACATTCCCTTCGAAATAATATCTCTTATCTAGTACAATCGGTTTTGGTATTATGACCTGAATTTTTTTACCAAATTCAATTTTTGCATACTCTATTTTATCTGATATATTAAAATCTATATTTGTAGTTGAAGACGATATTGTTTTATCAAAAATACGTTTAGATAAATTAAATAAAGTATCTTTCATTGTGGTTTCGCCGCAAATACATTATAACTTGTAGATACTGTTTTTCCAACTCTCTGAGGAAATATGATTTTAAAAGAATTTTTACAAAATATTTCATGCGATGACAAAAATTTATGATTTATATCATAAGATACTCTCATAGAGGAATTTTCATAGTGTATTATGTTATTTAGAATACTGTGT
>DASSYQ010000034.1:0-3937 GCA_035703205.1 Nitrosarchaeum sp. | reverse complement strand
GTACTTGTTCCTATTATCGTATAGTGTGAGAGAATCATCAATTCTTGGATTGGTAGGAGCAGGGGGAATTGGATTTTACATCATGCACCATCTTGAGAGTCTCAATTATGGAAAGGCAGCTCCATTCATACTTGCAATACTTGCAGTGACACTTGGTATGGATTATGCTAGTACAAAACTGCGAAAAAGATTGGTTCACAACTAAAATTTTATTTTTAGGAACATTGGAAACAGCTTTTGTGATTAGTTTGGAAGATAGGTCTTAATTCAAAACATGATCAATTTAGTATCTGCACAAAAGTTTAGAGATTAGAACTAGTGTTAGTAGATGCACTCTTTTTGTCTTTGGATGGGCATGATTTTCCCTTGTATTCTCCATCATGTTCTTCGCCATCGGACATGGCATCAGAGGATTCTGCCACTGCCAAATCCATTGGAGTGATCATCGCAAATAATGCTGCAAAAGACAACACTGCAAACATTGCGATCTTGGAGTCCACGTTATAATATCTGGATTTTTGTATTTAACTTTTGTTCGTCTGTGTTGGTCGTAAAATGATGCTTGTGTATGTCTAGATCTGTATTTTTGCCTGATTTTATTCGTAAATATAGTCAGGGTGTCAAATCGATCTGACAAATCGCCCTCCCGGCGCCATTTTCTACAATTGCATTTTTTCAATTATACTGCTAAACTTCCAAGACCCACATTGTGCATCCGAATTCTCACTTTGAAACATTCCTTGTTTGTTTAGATAATTTACAATATGTGCAGAAAATGGCAAAGCACCTGTGGCTCCAGGAGAATTATAATTTAGAATATGAAAAGACATGGAATCACCTTCTAAAACTACGTCTGGAACAAATTGCCCTTTCTCATCTATTACTGATGATCTAATTCCTGCCGTTCCTTTTTCTGTAATTTTGTCTGCATTGATTTTTGGCAAAAACCGCTTTACTCTGTTAACCATTGCAGATTTTGACATTGAGGATTGAATTTCATTTATTGCAAGTTCTTGGAATTGTTTGTCAAATATTGCCTTTCTTGCACCTGATCTTAACATCTCCAACATTTTTGGAATAAACTCCTTAACGTTCTCTGTTTTATTATATCCGTACGGGCTAAACACTGGCACTGCATTTGGTCCAACTTCACAACTTCCATCCACTCTGATAATCCAATGTGGATCTAAAAACGGATAGTCTGAATATTCTGGTACAGAATACACGCTTGTTTTTGTCAAATTATTGTATTCTTTTGGTGCTTTCCAATACTCACCTCTGAAATGCACATCAGTTAATTTTTTTGCAATTCCAATTTTATGTGCAATATCAATGGCTTCTCCTCCTGCGGCATTAATTATAAAATCTGCAAAGATCTCATGTTGATTATTTAGTGTAATCTTCCACTTACCATCAATTTTTTTGATGTTAGTTACCTTGGTGTTTAAAATAAAATTCACTCTATTATTTTTGCTATCTTGCATTACTGAATCAGTTAATCTGGAATAGTCTGTAGAACCGTCCTTGTATACATAAAGCGCAGATTCACATTTTATTTCCGGTTCACTTTGTTTCAATTCGTTTTTATCCATTAACTTGATGTCTTTATCTTGCAGTCCATTTTGTTTTCCCCATTTGAGATATTTTTCAAGCACTTTTGTTCCTTTTTCATCTAAAGATACTTCAATCACTCCGTCTTTTTTAAACGGTAGATCCTTCTGTCTTGCATATTCTTCCCACATTTCATATCCGTGAAAAGCTGCTTTTGCAAACATTCTTTTTCTTTCAGGATTGTATAGATATGGGGCATGAACTTTTCCTGTATTTCTACCGCTTGTGTGAAACGCAACATTCTGTGATTGTTCTATTACTGCAATCTGTTTTGTTTTATTTAGAAATCCTAGAAAATATGAAATTGAAGTCCCTAGTATTCCTCCACCAATAATTATGAGATCAAAATTATGTGCCAATGCACTTCAATTTTCATTCATCAATATTAAATTGAATATATAGCAACCAAGATTAATATCGAATAAAATCAGTTCTAATATTATGCTGCCAGACAGATGCTCCATTATGGAAAATACAAAGCAATGTGTCAATCCTCCAGAATTCGTGGTATCTGTTATAGTAGAAAAAGACGAATACATGGTGGGAGTAACATGCAATAAACATAAACAAATTGTCTCAGGAAAAATTCAATTTCTTCAAAACGAAGGTAAACTGCCCAGTGGGAAAATCAGTTTTTCACCCCTAAAAGCAGTTGGAACTGACTGTATACATGGTGATCCGGATGATTTTGTTCAATTGGACACTAAAAATCATAAAAATTGAAATAAGTTCTTTTTAATCTTGTTGTATTGCTTTTTGATATTTTGTCTGATTTGCTAAAAATTGATGATGTATTGTTGATTATAAAAAACAATGCTGCTGTCTCTGAGATTAAAAGTAATTCTCTACATGTTAAACAGAAAGAAAAATGGATTACTATTGGTGATAATGATGGACCATCTCATATGCACATTAATACTGAATTGATACATACTGCTGAATTTATTGAGGAAAAAAGACCTGAACGTACAAGCTTTAGTGTCCAATTCTTTGATCAAAATCAAGAACGTATTTTGGGTGCATTTTTTACAAAGATGTACAATGAAAATAATGATCTCAACTCTGAAAGAAAAAAAATTTATGACGAGTTATGTCAGAAATATGGTTTAAAAGTTGAATTTTAAAAAAAACCTTGTCTGAAAATGACAAGGAGAAAAATTTTTTTATTGTTCTAATTGCTTTTTCTTCTTTTCTTTTTCAGATTGTTGTTTAGCTAATTCTAATTCTTCATTTGTATGCTTGAATTTTTTCAATCTGATGATAGTTTGCATTCTTTATATAAAAACTGCACAGTTCTTCTCAATGTAATCCAAGCCTGAAATTCAATCTGTTAATACCCAACAGAGTGAATTGGGGTTTTTCCATTTATCCCTAGATTCAGATTCTTTACTGTAATTTCTGCCATTTTTGCTCTTGTCTCTTTAGTTGAGCTCCCTATGTGTGGTGCTAAAACAACATTTTGTATTTTTGTGAAGGGATGTTTTTTACCAATTGGCTCTGATTCATATACATCAAGTGCAGCACCTGCAATGATTTTTTTATTTAATGCCATTATGAGATCTTTTTCATTGACAATTTTACCACGTGCCGTATTTATTAAAAATGCAGATTTTTTCATTTTTTTAAAAATTTTCATATCAAATAACTGGTTGGTTTCTTTTGTGTGGGGAACATGTATCGAAATTATGTCGCTTGATGCAATCAGTTTGTCAAATGTGACATATTTTACTCCTAGTAATTTCTCTTTCTTTTTGGAAATCTGTTTTCTGTTATGATAAATTATCTTCATGTCAAATGATTTGGCACGCTTTGCAAGTGCGCTTCCTATTCTCCCTAACCCAAAAATTCCCAATGTCTTACCTTGAAGATCAGTTCCCACGTAATCATATGCTCCGTAAATCTGCCTCCATTTGCCCTCTCTGATTATCCTGTCTCCTTCTGAAACTCTGCGTAAAATATCTAATATTAAAGAAAATGATAGATCAGCCGTTGCATCTGTGAGAACTTCAGGAGTATATCCAACTCGAATTTTCTTTTTTCTTGCATGTTGAATATCTATGTGATCAAAACCTACACTGTACGTACTAATTACTTTGAGGTTTTTTGCATTATCTATTAAATCACTATCAATTTTATCATATGGAAAACAGATCAATCCATCAATATTTCTGATTTTTGATCGTAGTTTTGTTTTAGGAATTGGAATCTTGCCTGAATGAATTTCTATTTCATATCTTTTTTTTAATTCTTTTAATGCAAAATCGTGAAGTGTTCTGGTAAGAAAAACTCGTTTTTTTTCCATCATTCATGAGATTTATCTCAAACC
>DASSYQ010000132.1:0-5651 GCA_035703205.1 Nitrosarchaeum sp. | reverse complement strand
GCCGAGATTTTGAAGATCATTTTCAACTATCATGTATCCTGCAAGATTTCTTCCTTGGGAACCTCGTAATTCCAAGGAAAGTAGACCCACAAATTCTGTTTGATTAAAGCCTGGTGGTTTTGCTTCGACATAATAAGCCTCTAAACCTTGAGGAATCTCGTAAAATTCATTTGCTTGAATAAAAGTTTCAACATCTTTTATATGATAAATGTTATACATTTCTGTTTTATAATTAAGTAATTCAACAGGATATCGTATTTGTTCTTCAAGCCAAGATGGTATTGGTTTGAACTGATCAGAGTATTGACTAACAAACATTTCAGTAAAGAAATCATCACCTGTTTTTAATAATTGAATATCGCCATCATAAGTGTCAACCAAGGCAAATCCTACTAATCTGAGATATGGATTTCCAATAGACCATGGCACATCATGAGTATCAAATCCAACTATCAGAGGAATTAACCAATAAGAATTTTCTCCATCAGTTACTGGAATAGAATCTAGTTCTTTGCCAAATATATCATACAGAAAATAAGGATACAAAGTTTTCATTCTTTCATGCACATCTTTGTATCGCATTACATGAACAGATTCTGTAGGAAATGAAAGTAAAAAGTTTGGCTCAAAAGTCCAGCTAAGCGGTGGAGATACATCCAATCCTCCTTTACCATTATACGATACTCCTCCCAGTTCTGCACTAGTAGTTCCTCTAGAGTTTGGATATGCAGACCAAGTTTGCTCAAAGAGACCTCCTTCACCATAATAGATTTCCCGTTGTTTGAAAAATTCTCCGCTATCTATGATTTGGCCGTTTGTAGCCTCAAGTGTTAGGAATCCGTTTGGAACGTGAGTGTATACAAGATGTTCGTTATACCATCTATTTTCAAGACTAACAGAAGAAGGTAGTACTGGCTTCATTGATGCAGTCCAGTATAATGTATTGTTAAAACGGAGAATGTCATTATCTTCAAAATCTACGTTTGGAATCAAACCGATTTCTGGTTTTAATTTAGCAAATGCTGCCTCCCAATCCCATACTCTAACTACGTCAAGTACATCGCTGTTCTTATTCACATAATTTTTTATGTTATTTGGCGATACTGATTGTAATTTTACATCGTGTGTGTTTTCTTTGATTTCATCTAGTTGACCAATGTAACGATTGACACTAATTTGCTGAGCAGTATAAGGTCCCAAATATTCAATTTTTTTTGCATCTGCAATGCTGTTATTGACAGTTACGAGTCCCCCAACAATAACTGCAATTGCAAGAACTGTTAGAATTCTAACGTATACGTCTCTCTTAAACATATGAGTAAGAACACGTGCTCTTATTCTGTCTACAATTGAAAAAGCTAAAAGAGCAAATCCAATTGCCAATGTTCCGCCTACAACATATCTTGTATTGTAATCAATTTGCTCAGTAAAAAATAGATTAAAACCTAGCCAGAGTACACCTACACCAATTATAGTTTCTATACTTGAAACATAGTTGAGATATCTTGGTTTTCCGCTTTTTGAGTCTTGGAGATATGATGTGATGACATTAATAATTTTATGAATGCCCACATACAAAACTAGACGAAGCCCAATTGCTGCAAGAACTGGAGGTAAAAGAATTATTAGTGCTGGAATCATTGGAATGACTTGTTCAACTGCATAGTTAGGATCAGTACTTGGTGTTACAAATGGCAGAGAAAAGATGTTAGATAGATTTTCCAAGCCAAGATTATTTCCATCAATAAAAGAAACAGCTGCAAATCCAAACATAATATTTACAAAAAATGCTCCAAAGAGTAAGATCTTTGTAATTTGCCAAACGATAAATTGTAATGGACTAAGCTTGTAATCCTTAAAGCTTGGAATGTTGGAGATTGATTGTTGGCCACTTTTTCCAATAAATCCTATAGCTGTATGAAGTCCATACCAAAAGATGGACGATCTGCCAATGATATTTACTCGAACCAGAGCAATTGCTGAAAGTATGATAGTAGATACCAGGGAATAATACAGTGGTTTGCTAAATTGTTCCCCAAATTCGGTAAAATTCATCGATAAGATTACAGCCTGATTTCCAGCAACTGCCAATATTGCAATAGCAATTATGGCAACTATGATTAATCTGGCAAATTTTCCTGTATCAGGAGGTGGAGCTTGCTTGTCAGTGGAGGCGCTATACAAAATCAACGTTTCTTATGACTCGGTAAATTAATGTCTTACCAGCAAAAATTCACGATTTGGCAGCATTTTTGAAATTATTTCATTTTGATATGATATTGTCAGTCAATAGACTTGATTTAAAAAAATTAGGATGTTGTTGCCAATTTCTTGCAAATCATGTATACTGCAGCATATGTAGGAATAGACACTTTTTCACTAAAATATGGACCAAATTTTCTATTTTTTAGCTTAAATTCAATTGGACAATCAGCTGTAACTTCTACTAAATTTTCGCCAAGAAATGATGCTTCTGTGTAGGGATCAAATGTTGTAAGATCATTGCAGAAAATTTTTGTCATGCCGCTTTTACTATTTAGTGATCCTGGAAGTCTGAATATCCTATGAACATCCATTGTTACATTGGGATCAATTTTAGCTCCAATCTTGCCAGAAATTTCTTCGAGAGTTTTTTGAAAAGAAGTGTATCCATTAGCGATTAATTCTGAGATTATCTTTGATCGTTTTGATTTAGAACCATACACTTCCTTTGAAAATCTTCCTCTCCATCCTTTTTCTTCAAAATCTGGAAATGACGAACGATTTGGTTTAAATTTTTTCATTCCAAAAGTTTCAGGAATTGCTCCATTAAACATGATATAATCTGTTAACTCGGATCTTTCCCTTGAACCTAGTTGTTGGAATTGTGAATCATACACGTATACATGAAATCCTTCATTGCCAGAAAAATAAACATGAATGTTGTTTTGTTGAACATCTAGGTCTTCAGTTAGAATTTGTGATAATTTAGATACTTCATTTTTTGATGCATCAATACAATTTTTACACGGTAATGATTTTTTTTCTAGTTTTGTGGAATTACACTTGCTGCAATTATTATGACTGGTAGATACTTCATTGCATTCATTGCATTTGGAGATTGTGTGATGTTTTCTGCATTCTAGATTTAGATCCTTGGCGTCAATATCAAAAATCAAATCTGCTTCCTTCCAGTCTTTTTCATTCATAGGTAAATTTGGAAAGGAATAACATGCGTTTGAGCAATAAACATCTGAGGGAATATTTTTCATCAGTAAAAGATGCAATTCTTTGTCATCTTTAATTGAAATATGTCTTGTCATACCGGAATTGAATTTTTGGAATCCAAATTCACGTTCAGATGTTCTGTTTGGTACACGGATAAGATCAAAATGTTCAAAATAGTATTTTTTGAAAGAGTCCTCTAGAAATTTTATATCATTTTCTTGCATCAGATTCTCTTTTTTCCAAATTGAAGTGGGCTTATGATATTATCACATTCAGGTATTGCAAAGCATAAATTTTGTGTCTTGAGTTTTTCACATGAAGGGCAAGAATAATGAGTGCCACTTCCCGAAGTTCCTGCTAGATGATTTAGTTGGTAAAGAGTAACTCGTTCATTGTAATCAGGAGCATTTTTGAATAATGGTGCAATGTCTTGCACTGATTGACCTTTTGATAACAGAAATGTTGCAAGCATGAATCTTCCAGAATGTGGGAGATTTTCTCCTTTTTCAAGAATTTCAATCGCGTGCTTTATGCATGGTGGATACTCTCCAGTAGTTACAGTAAAAGTTGTAAATTTTTTAGACATGAAAATTAATTTGGCGACTGGTTCTTCAAAACCTGAGATCATCGGTGGTGTCTTTGCATTAATAATTTTAGAGCTGATATAGGTTCCCAATTCTTTTCGAATCAATCTGACTGTTTCATGTGGAGTTAGAAAGACAAGACCATTTTCTACATGTCTGTTTATTAATTTCCATTCTCTTTCGTGAAAATTTATTGAATGCTTAAGATAATCAGAGACAGGTATTACAAAAAAATCATCCTGTTTTTTTATCTGAACTGAAAACAAATCGTCAATGACTCTAATTGCCAGCTGTTTTTTTGATTCATCAGAAATATTTGCCAAATCTTTTTCGAGGTATTTTTCTGCACGTCTTGCTTCAGCAAGCGCAAATCTCTTGATCAATGTAGTCATACCGCTTAATTTAAGCAGTACAATTGCCAAGAGAAAAGAGAAGACCTCTCGTGGAAGTGCAGCCTGATTTGATGCCTGATCACCTACTAAATCAGAGTGATAAATTTTTCCATCTGCTGCCACTTCAATTCGATTAAATGCCTTTTCAATTAATGATTTCAAATCTGGATCAGTTCCAAATTGCTCTAGTGTGAATCCCTTGTCTTTTAGATATTGACCTGCATCTGCCAGAAATGGATACTTTGCAATTTCGTCCTGTCCAAGTGCTAACATGAATAGTAATTAATGGTAATTACATAAAAATCTGGTTTTAATTTTTCAGGCAGATGCTGATTTAAATTATGTTTAGTTAAAATCGTAATGTATGCAGATCGGTTGCCATGTTTCGATCTCAGGTTCAATTGACAAGGCAGTCGATAATGCCGTAGAAAGAGAATGTTCTGCTTTTCAGATATTTACTAGAAATCCAAGAGGATGGCATGCAAAAGATCTTTCAGATAGCGATATTGCAAATTTCAAAGAGAAATTAAAAGCAAGCAAGATAGATAAATTTGCAACATGTGCACACATGCCATATTTGCCAAATCTATCTACTCCAAAAGAAGATGGATTTGAAAAATCAGTTAAAACTCTGATTAATGAGATTGAGAGATGTGCAAAGTTAGGCATCCCATATTTGGTTACACATCTCGGTAGTCATTTGGGGACAGGTGAAGATGCAGGAATCAAGCAATTAGTCAAAGGGCTAAACAAAGCAGGGCAGACAAAAAACGATGTGATGATTTTACTAGAAAATACTGCTGGGCAAAAAAATTCTGTTGGTGCAGATTTTGAGCAGCTGGCAGAGATTTTTCATCAGTTAAAGCCTGTAAAGAAATTCGGTGTTTGTCTTGATACATGTCATGCGTTTGTCTCAGGATATGATTTAAGAACAGAAAAAGCAGTCAAAGAAACTCTGGCAAAATTTGATGATGCAATTGGATTTGAGAATTTGAAGATTCTACATCTTAATGATGCCAAGGGTGAAATTGGTTGCAATCTTGATAGACATTACCACATTGGACTGGGTAATATTGGGGAGAAAGGATTATCAGAAGTAATAAAGACTGCAAACAAGAAAAAGATTCCAATAATTTTAGAGACTCCAATTGATGATGTAAGAGATGACTTTGAAAACATAAGAAAGGTCAAGGAGTTGGCGTAGGAATTTATTCAGTTATTGGTGGAATAATACAATGAATTATGAAGACATAATGAAGTTAGCACTTGAGCGTGGATTTTATTTTCCTAGTTGTGAGGTTTATGCAGATGCCCAAGCAGGTTTTTGGGAGTATGGACCATCTGGTGTAAGCTTGAAAAATAAATTTCTGGAATTGTGGCGCAGGGAGCTAATCAGAAGAGATGGAATGATGGAAATTGATGGCTCACAGATAATGTCAAAATCGGTTTTTGAGGCATCAGGACACTT
>DASSYQ010000024.1:0-25140 GCA_035703205.1 Nitrosarchaeum sp. | reverse complement strand
AAATGTTTCTAAATTCGAATAATGAAACATTATGATGCTCTGAACGAAAAAAGATGATGAAAGCAGTCTAACGTCTTCGTCTTACTGCTTTTCTTACGACAGCTCTTCTAACTGCTTTTCTAGCAGCAGATCGTCTTACTACTTTTCTAGCAGCAGATCGTCTTACTACTTTTCTTCTTGAAGCAACTCTTGCCATTGCTCTCTTACGAGTTGCTGCCGCTTTTTTTGCAGCTCTGCTTCGTTTTCTTCTTGCTGCAATTATTGCTGCTTCTGCCGCTTTTTTAGCGGCATTTCTTTTTCTTGTACGTGCTGCTTTTTTAGCTGCTTCTGCCCTTTTGGCTCTTGATATTGCCATGTCTTGATCACTTTCATCATAGCGGTTATATGGTTAAAGTCACACATAATTGCTCCAGCACTAGTAATATTTGACAATGTTTTTTTTGCGATCAACAATTAATGATGCAAATTGATGCTATGTCTACAGATGACTGTTGTTTTGTTGGACGAATTACAATGCTGAATTGTTTTTGTTCGTCATATGGTGCATCAAACTGTGTGGTAAATTCCACCGGTTTGTTTGGTTCCAACCATAAATCTGAAATATCATCTGTGGAAAATCCTCCATGAATGGACTGGTACTTTTGTTGTTTTTCATCAATCAGGTAAAATTGATTCCCTGAGACTCTTGTTTCTTCATTACTGATATTTTTTGCATTTACCTTGATTTTTACAAATATGTTTTCGGGTGCAGTTTTATCATTTCCTTTATGGACCCCGTCAAATGCTACTGTATACTCTACAGGGCCTATAATTACTGGCTCACCTGCCTTTACAATGATAAAATTTGTCTGATATTGGGTATACATGTACATTGCAACTCCCATTGAAATCACAATTGCCCCTATCACAATGATCATCCCAATTCGTGCCATGAAATAATCTGGAAAAATTTGATATATAGTTGAAGCGTAAAATACGGAAAATCTCACTATGAATCCGTCTTTTGACATGAATTTTCTAAAAATTTACATAACGAATTAAAAATAACCCTAAATGGTCATGCAATATGGGTAAATTAAAGCCGCTAGAAAAAAAAGACTTGCTCAAAATTGCTGCAATTTTTGGTATTATTGCTGTTCCTTTGATATTTGCATTCTCCATTAGTCGCTAAATCAATTCCATAAACACGGAATTATCTTGTCATATCCTTTTAGTATGATGTGTCTTTTTTTCTTATTTTCTTCATTTTTTCTTTGTTTTCAAGGGGATTAGCTTTTGTGCCTAAATCAAAAACATGACCCAAGTTTAACTGGTACATCTGGATGGTTCTGTTGTTGCTTTTTCTATACAGGCACAAGTGTTAAACCCCCCCAAAAAATGAATCATTTTGATAATATGGCATTGTGCCTACTTGAGGTAAAATTGATGGGGGGTTTAGCTTTTATGGCTATTTTTCTAAAAACTCTGTTTTGATTATTTTTTAACAATTATGTGATTTTTAGAATTTGTTCAGTGTGGAATAACTGATGACATCAGTTTATCGACTAAATTCATAGTGCTTGATATCATAGTATTTGCAACATCCGTCGCAGCATTCATGACTGAATCCATGTTGAACATTGATGATAAATCCATGATTGTTTGATGGTTTTTTTGTTAATAATTGGTTGTATGTATTGGCAACACACAAAATTTAGTTGATGCCGTGAATCTGTATTTTAGAATGTTTTCATTAAAAAACGCGCAGTTTTTTCATGCATCTCAGACACTCTATTAATTGCATCAAAAACAATCTGTTGGGTAATTGGTTCTTTGCCGTCCAACACCACAAAAACCCCTACCTTTTTCTTGCCATCTTCAGTGATCATTCGATTTATTGCTTGAATTGAATTGCAAAATTCCGCTACTTTTCTCTCAAACTTGGCTTTTTCCTCGTCATTAAACCCCAAATATCTTGCAATTTGGTTGTTTTTCATTATCACTTTGGCACCAATCACAATAACCCCTGGTTGAGATTTTGGCTCAAATATTTCAACAGGAATTCCATACGGACCTGCATGTTTTATTAAGATCTGAAAACTGTTTTCAGGGTTTTTGATTAATTCAAATGAATGACTCTCATGTATTAGCCATCTTTCTACATTATCTTTCATTTTTGAGCCAGTCATAATGACAAGTTATTTTCAGGCCTATATGATTCTAAATTTTCTGTGTGAGATACAGTGTTAATTTCAAATATTTCTAAATTCGAATAAAGAAATAATCAAAAACCATACCTGTTTACAATGCCTTTTTGAGCCTTGCATTTAGACATTGACGTTGAAATCAGGCGTTAAACCTGGAATTTGGGACACGATCAAAATATTGATGACAATTCCAACGATTGCAAAAATAGCCCCTATGTACAAACATTTTTTTGCTTTTGTTGGATCGTCTCGTCTTAAAATCAAATATGCAATAACTCCTCCAATCAATCCTACCAATATTGGTAAGAGATACCATGCATTACTTCTTGATTTTATGCCTTCCATTTTGATTTCTATTTTGAAAACATATCCATAAAATCCATTCTTTTTAATTATTTTTTTTCTGCGTTTGTGTTATTTCTATCTCAACCGTTTCTAGAGGATCGTCTACTTGGTTTCTTCTGATTGAGAACATCTTTGGTTTTTCAAAATCTTCAGTACAGTCAGGACATGCATAGACTAAAACCCGGTGCTCATTAGGTGCTTTTGGATTGGATAGTCTTGGATAGTACACCAGTCTTGACCCACAATCAACACAATATCTGTTGGCCCTTCTAGTTCTGACCAATGTAATCCTCCTGCATTATTGTTAATATGCGATCATCTATTAGATCTATCCTGTCTAATAGAGTAAACCAAATTGTTTCAATCGATCAATATTTCTAAATTCGAATTTAGAAATATTTCTTTTTGATATGTGGTATTATGATTTAGATGATTGTAAGTGTATGTTTCAAAATTCGAGATTAGAAATAGAGCGCCTCCCATCAGACTTGAACTGATGACCATCCGATTAACAGTCGGATGCTCTACCACGCTGAGCTAGGGAGGCACAAGTTTGTACCTTAGTAAAAGCGATTTAATCCTTGCGCCCATGAGATTTAAGACAATTCTGAATAGTGTTAGTTGAATTTTGCAAAGAATTCTTTGATTTCTTTGGAATAACTTTCTACCAACTCAATTATCTCCATATGTTCCTCTGCTGTCGGTTCACGTTTATGGACAATTTGAAATGCACTTAATGCAGAACCTACCATCTCACCTACAAAAAAACCACAAAGAAAATCGCCAACGTTTTGACAGTCCCATAATTGACCTACTCTTGGTGATGCACCAGCACTCTTGTATAATTCCAAGGTTTGCTCAATTAATGATGACGTTTGTTTTGAAAATTCAGGATCTAGTGTCATGTGGTATAATCAAAAATTAAAAAAATGTTATTTGTCTATTCCTTTTTTCTTTTCATAGGAGTATACACCGTCTAGGAAAACTCTATGATCTTTGTCTTTTACTTTACTGCGAAGCTCAATGTTTGCTGCAGTTTGTGTTATGTCGTTCCAAACTGCCCCTGTTAAAATCACATCTTCACCTTTTGGAACTACTTTCGTGTTTCCAATTATTCTTGTAATTCTAGCTGATCTCTCTCCTTGGAAGTTTTCAATCAAAATAGTTTTGTCTTGAACTTTGACAGTAATTGGAAAGTGTGCAAATACTATTTTCATTTTAATTGTATATCCTGTAATTAGACCTTCACAAATATTTCTAATAATTGATCTTGCTGTGTGAAGTATTGAATAATCTCTTTTTCTATATCCTTGTGATTTAAGTAATATCTTTCCATCTTTGACTTCGATATCAACTGGTATGTGTCTGAAATTTTTGTATGTTTTACCTAATGGGCCTTCAAAATGTAACATGCGTTTCTTTAACGTTATGTTCACTCCTTTGGGAATATCCACCGACTCTTGGAATTTTTCAATTTGCTCAGTAGACATATCCTATCAAAAATCCTCCCAATCCTCTGTTTACAGCTTCATGATGTGACATGACGCCTTGATTTGTTGTTACTAGTAGCATTCCTCTGTTGTATGCTGGCAAATACTGTTGTTCCCAATCATTATACTCTTCATTTTTTACTTTAAATCTAGGTGAAATTGCGCCACATTTTGTAATTTTTGCTAATAATTTTATTTTGAATTTTCCTCCTCTTTTATCATCAATGTGTTCAAATTCGCCAATATAGCCATCCTTTTGAAGCGTTTTTAGAACTTCGATGCCTAATTTTGAAGTTGGAAGTATGACACATTCACTCTTTCTTCTAGCTTCGTTGTTGTATAATGTGACAAATAGATTTGCTAAAACGTTCTGTGCTGGCATGATTATCACATATTTTTCCTAAAGCCTAAAGATGTTGCAACTTCTCTAAAACATCGTCTGCATATCATTAAATCATATTTTTGAATAACTGCTGTGTAATCTCCACAACGTTTACACCATTTGGAACCTCGGCCAAAATCATGTTTCTTTCTTCCTGTAGCTTCGTATGATCTGTCTTTTGCCATTATACTATCGTGACTCCAAACTCCTTAACTAGATAATCCTTTGCTTCTTGACTCTTTATTGTATGTGATTTTCCAACGTTTGCTTTATGTTTGCTTCTTTTTCTAATTCCATAACCTGGTCTGGTTAATGTTACTGAAATTCCAAGACCTAAGATTCCAACTTGTGGATCATATTTCACACCTGGAATGTCTATGTGTTCTTTAATTCCAAATGAAAAATTTCCAAAATTATCAAAAGATTTTCCGTTAATTTGATTTCCTTTTGCTTCAAGTAATCGTTTGAGTAGATCACGTGCATCATTTCCTCTTACTGTGACTGCAACTCCTATTGGTTCTCCTTGTCTTACGCCCCATTCTCTTTGTGTTTCTTTAGCCTCACGTGGACATGATTTTTTACCTGAAATATGGTCTAGTGCTTTTTTTGCTACTTGTATTATATCTCCTGATTTTCCAAGTCCCATGTTTAGGACAACTTTTTCTAAAGATATTTTTTTCATTGGGGATTGTATTACTTGGGACATATGATCACTTTATTTGAATTACTGGCTCCTTTTTTCCTATTGCCATGATGATGTCTGTCGGAATCTCGATTTTTCTATCTCCTAAAACCAACACTGCACGTCTAGGTAAAATGAAAGTTCCTTCTTCCATTGATTCAATTTTACCAATTTGACCAGCGTTAATTCCGCGAGTCACTAAAACTTGTGAATCCTTTTCTAATTTTATAACTTCAAGGATTTTTTGATCTGGAATCTGTATTAAACATGTATCTCCAACATTTACTTTGGTGTCTGAGATTGTTGAACGACCATCGTGAAATCCTATCTGTGTTTTGCCTTTGTTAATGGTAGTTTTGCTTGTAACTCTAACTAATTTTTTAGTTTTTTCTGATTCTTTAATTTGTAATGGTTTTAGTAGTTTTCCTTCCATTGGAACTAGACGATATACTTCTGGAACGTTTTCTAATTCCACAACATCCATTAATCCAATTGCGTGATGAAGTGATTTTCTAACCACTCCGTCGATTTTGACCTTGCCTGTGTATATTGCAGCTTTTGCCTCTCTTAATGTGGTTACAATTTTTAATATGTCTCTAAGAAACACTGCTGTTGGAATAGAATAATCTTTTTTGTGAGGACCTGGTCTAACTGTAATTACAAATCTTTTATCTTTTCTTCCAATTCCCCAAAACTGTGGGGCCATTTGTCTTTTGAGTTTTTTACTTCCAGATATGCTTACCATTATTTTTCAACTTCCTTTTTTTGAGTTTTTGTTACTTTTGTTTCTTTGGTTGTTTTTTCCTTACTTGGTGTTTTTTCTGTTACTGTTTTTGGTTTTTCATTTGGTTTTTTTCCTTCGAGTTTTGCAATTCGCCATTTGTCTTCTGTATTTAGCCCTGTGACAAGAAGATTTGAGGTGTGGATATATACATCAAATTTATCGCCCTTTGTCTTTTCTTTTTTTACTCCTTCTACTGCAACACTGCTCTTCTTTGTTGATACTTTGGATATTTTACCGTCAACACCTTTGAATTCACCTCTTACGATTTTTATGCTATCACCTTCGATAACTCTTACACTTTTTTTGCCATACTTTTTACGAAGATCTTCAGATAATTGACTGCCTAATTGTTTGCTTCTTGTATGAAATGTTGCATTATAGATTAAATTATTACGCATTTTTGTCGGTTTCATTTTATACCACCATTGATGCCAAATTAGCTACTCTTGGCCATTTTTCTGAAGCTTCTGCTGCAACTGGTCCTTTGATGTCGGTTCCTTTCACTTCTCCTTCTGGAGTTATCAAAACAGCTGCATTGTCTTCAAAGCAAACTCTGACACCATTTAATCTACGAACTGCATATTTTTGTCTAATTATAACTGCACCATACACTTGTTTTCTTAATTCTGCAGGACCTTTTTTTACAACTACGTTGCAAAAATCTCCAACTGCTGCTGCAGCTAATTGTGCATGTCTTGTATGATGTCTTTGTACCATCACTATTTCTAAGATCTTTGCACCTGTATTGTCTGCACATACTACTTGTGCACCAATAGGAATTGCTCGTGTTACATAAGGACGGAATTCTGCTACTCCTTTTCCTGCTTGTTTGGCCATTATTCTTTAACCTCCACAACAACATAGGATACTGATTTTGATATCGGTCTGCATTCTGCAGTCAACACATGATCTCCTGTTTCAACATCCATACATTCAGGTACGTGAGCATGAATTGTGTTTTTGCTTCTTGCATATCTTTTGAATTTCATATAGTAGATTGGTGATTCTTTTTGTAGTGTAATTGTTTGCTTTGCTTTATTACTTGTAACTTTACCGTCAAACAATTTTCCTCGTACTGATAATTTTCCATGAAATGGGCAATGTGCATCTGTACATTCTCTATTTGGCGCCTTTACTTTCAATCCTATGTTTAGTGTCATGCTTTTCCTCCTATTCTATCAAATGGTCTTTTTGCAATTTTTGAACCATTTAAAATAATTTCTTTCTCGTCAATTGTAAATTTCCAACTATTGTTTGATTTTGCAATACTTTTTGTTCCATTTACTGTGTTCATTATGATCATTGATTTTGTTTCATCTATAATCGTTCCATTTAATCCTATGATTTGTGAGTTTGTTGATTCTACAATCTCTGTGCGTAATCCTGTTAATTCATGTGATGTGATATTATCTACTGTGATCATTTTGTCTTCATCTCGTTTAATCTTGTCATCATTCTTGCAATATCGTGTCTTAGTGGTTTTAGCTTTCCGCTTTCTTTTCTTAATGTGCCTTTTGAACCATCTACCCTTAATTTTGCAAGCTCACTTCGTGTTTCTTGAATCTTACTTTTAAGATCCTTCTCATTTAGTTCTCTTATTGTCTTCATGCTTAATCGGGTCATTACAACAACTTGGCCTCCTCTTCTTCTAGTGTTTCCAGTTCTTTCATTTTTTCTTCTTCAAGTGCAATTTGTTCTGACTCTGTTCTTGCTTTGCGTTCTACTTCTGTTTCATCTCTCATCTTTCCAGTGCCTGCATCTTTGACTTGCTTTGCTTTCTTTGGTTTCTGAGTCTTTAATTCAAATTCTGGAATGTATTTTTCATGTCTGGCAATTCTTATTCTAATTCCAATTAACCCCATAGCAGTTTGCACATGTGCAATGTCTTCGTCTACAATTACTTCTGCATGATGTCCTGCTCTTGGCAATATTCCTGCTGCGTGTTTTTCAAATGCAGAACGATCTCCTCGTAATTTTCCTGAAATTGTAATCTGAACTCCCATGGCTCCGTTTTCCATGATTTGTTTTAATGTCCACATTGTGGCTCTTCTAAATGCTGTACCTCGTTCTAAATGCGATGCCATTCTATTGCACATTACACTTGGTGACAGTTCTGGTTTGTCAATTTCTACGACAGATATTTGTGGATTCTTTAATCCAAAATCTGTTGCAAGCTTGTCTGTTAATTCTCTAATTCCAGAACCTTTTCTTCCAATGACTATGCCCGGTCGTGTTACGTGAAGTGCAACTCTTGTTCCGGTAGGTGTCTTTGAAATCTCTGCATGTGAAAATCCTGCATCTTTAATTGCAATTCTTAGATAATCTTTGAGGAGCATCATGTTGTAGTTGTCTTTGATAACGTTTTTCACTGCTGACATGTTATACCTCCTGCGCCACCAATTCTACATGTGTCAATACATTGTTTTTTGGAGTAGCTCTTCCCATTGCTCTTGGGATGAATCTTTTTACGATGACTCCTTTATGCACAGTAGCATTAACAATTCTTAATCTATCTAAATCCATTCCTTTGTATTCTGCATTTGATTCTAAGTTATCTAACACTTTGATGAATTCTTTGACTGTTTTTTGTGGATAACGTCCTGACATCATTCCAGGATCTGATCTGTGTCCTACTTGATTGTTGAATCTTCTAAATGCAACTGCTCTTTCTTTGCCAACCACTGCTTGCAAGTAATCTCTTGCTCTTTCGATTGAAAGTCCTTTGATTGCAACAGCCACTTCACGGGCATGTTTATGCGATATGTCTTTCTCTCTTAAAGAAGAACGAACGTGTTTTGTTGCGTCAAAATTTTGAAATGCGTATTTGAATCTGCCCATAACAATCACTTTAGTGGTACGTAGAGACTAGATCTTGATGCTCCAACACCTGGTGCACCATGTGAGACTCTCTTGTTTGTAATTACATATTCGCCCAAGTAATGTCCAATCATTTCACTTTTTAATAGAACTGGAGTGAATTCTTTTCCTGAGAAAATATTTACTGTAACTCCTACCATGTATGGTAGTATGATCAAGTCTCTAGAATGAGTCTTGATGGGGTTCTTTAATTTTCCTGCTTTTGCAGATTTTATTTCTTCAATCAGCTTTCTCTTGTCGTCTGTAATACCTCTAGTGAGCGAACGTCTTTGTCTTGCATTAAATATTTGGAATAATTTTTCTAATGACATGTTGTCCAGCTCTTCTTTTGGTAATCCACGATATAGAAATTCTTTGACCATCTTATTTTTCCTCTGTTAGTATTGATGAAGTTTCATTGTCCATATTATAGCATTCCTATCTTTGTGGCTAAATCTCTGGCTTTTTCTGTAGTTTCAAATTGGACAAATGCCTTTTTACCATAAATCGTTCTTGCTGTATTTACATTGGTAACTTTTTGATTGTATAATGCACTTACAGCTTCTATTATCTGTGGTTTACTAGCTGATCTATCTACAATGAAACAAATTTTACTTTCATTTTCAATCATTGCAAATGTTTTTTCAGTGATATATGGTTTCAAAATGATTTTACTTGCTTGATCTACATTCATCGTGTTTTCACCATTAACTCCAAATGTGTTGATTTTATCTTTCCAATTTCTTCTAATGCTGCTTTTGAATATACTGTCAATCTAATAGGATCTGAACCGGGTGCTAAATCTAATACGCTCAAGTCTTTGACTGCTCTGACTTCTACTCCTGGTAATGCACCGCATGCTTTGCTTATTTTTGATGCATCTTTTGTGACAAACAATACGCTTTTTCCAACCTTTTTGCTTCTTCCCCTAAGTGAAGCCTTTCCTGTACGTGGTTTTCTTGATTGTAATCTTTCTACATCTTTCATAAGTTTTAGATCTTCTAGTACTTTGGACATTTGACTTGCTTTTGAAATAGATTCTATGTCATTTGATACTATGATTGGAAATGATTCAATTCCCTCTACCTTATGGCCTCTTGATTGTATCAAGTCTTTTGATGCAGTTGCAGCTATTGCAGAACACAGAGCCAGTTTGTTTTCTTTTTTATTTAATTTCTTGAAAATTATTTTATCTACAATTGGTGGATGAGCTTGTCTTCCGCCTCTTACTGAAGCTACACCACCGGCTTGACCTTGTCTTCCGCCACCACCGCCTTTCATTTTTGCAATACGTGCTGTATGCTGTCCTGTTGGTGGATCGTTTGATCTTGCTACGACATCCATTCCTGCAGTTGGATGTCTTCCCTGTCTTTGGAATTTATGTGATGTTAAATTTGTAAATGCTTTGTGAATTAGTTCTGCTCTAAATGGAGTTGAAAATATCATTGGTAATTCAATTTCGCCATCTTTAGTTCCTGTTATTGTAAATGCAGTCGTTTTCATTATATTACAACCTCCAAAATATTTGGCTTGGTGATTTTAGCTGGTGCATTTCTAATTTGACTTCTTAATTTGATTAATCTTCTATATGTTCCTGGAACTGAGCCTTTTAGAATAATGAAATCTCCTTTTACTAATCCGAAATGTTTGTACCCTCCATCTGGATTTATTCTAATTTGATTATTTTCTGTATTTCCCATAACCATAATTCTTTTGTCATATTCTGTTCTTTGATGGAATCCCATTTGTCCTGCTCTTGGAACTGAATACATGACGTTTGATGGTGAAATTGGACCTAATGATGCAACCTCTCTTACTGTTTTTCTTGATTTGTGTTGTTTCTTCTTTACTCCGAATCTTTGTATTACTCCTTGCCATCCTTTTCCTTTTGTAATTGCTGCAACATCGATGGTTGCACCTGTTTCAAAAATCTGATCAATTTTGATTTCCTTACCTAACAATTCTTTGACATGCTCAAATTGTTTTTTTACATCTCCACCGCTAACTAATGCCTCAAAGATGTATGGCTTTTTTTGTTCTAACCCTGCTGCACGTGGAGATACTGCCACTATTGCAAAAATTTCTTTTACTCTACCAAGTAGTTTTTCTGCATTTTCTATTGCACCTTCTTTATTTTTTAAACTAATTTCTTTAGCTATACTTTTTGGAAATTCATTTGCATATACATCAAATTCTGCATGTAGTCCATAATGATCTTTTGAATAACCTCTTATTCCTAATATTGAAACTGGTGGAGTGACTAAAACTGTTCCAAGACTAACTAACTGTTTTCCTGCGTTTGGAGTTTTTTCACGATCATCTATTGTTACTATTTGAACACAACCCGCCTTGAAACCACAATGGGCTAAAATTTTTGGCTCATTTGAATTGTTTTTTGGCCACGTCCTAATCCTTGCCTCCATGCTTTTAGCACGTCCTCTTGGATAGTATGCAGCACTTCCTCTACGTGGCTGAGCGTATTTTCTATGACCCATGGATAAATCGAAATCGTCTTCAACCGTCTAATAAACCATGTGAGATATGGTTAACTTGACAAAATAACTAGGTTAACGAACTATTTCAATTACAAATCAAGGTGTAATCAAATTATTTACAAAATTCCAAATAGTAATTCCGCCAATAACTACACCTGCAATTCCTAACACTATCGCAAGAACTAAGAAATTTCTTTTTTCAGCCATATTTTTTTGCTAATTTGTTCTGTAAGCATTAATTATAGATAATGTTCCTAAAATGGCTTCTTCCAAACGTACTGTTTCTGTTGCTTGGTTTGGAAAAAAATTTAACGTTTTGGCATTTTGAATATTCTTCATTTTGCCACCTAGTATTTCATGAACTCCTTTTTCAGGTGAACCAAAAACTACCAAAATTGGAAGATCTGAGATTAGGTATTTTGTTAATTGCTCTTTTGTGGCCGTCTTTCCTTTCTTTGATGTGATGATTGTATTTCCTTGCCATTCTGTTAATAATGAAAACAAACTAGCTCTTTCTTTTACTGTGAAACCCCAGTATACTGGCGCCTCACTTTTCTGAATTTCTTTTACTGAAAAATCCGGGTATCCTGTTTTAAACTGAACAGTTACTCTTTTGCCTATGTTTTCTTTTCCAAAAAATGGGATTAACTCATTAATTCCAACATCCACAAATCGTTTGCCTTTGATCCCTACTACTACCCCCTCTCTTACGTCTCCGACGTTTATCTTTTTAGGATTCGCTGGTGTTGAATGACTGGGAATTTTTAATGGTAATAACACACCTGCAAATTTCAACTCATTCATTTTTGGAAAAAGTCTTCTTCGTAAGAATTGAGGCGTTTCTAAATATTTTAAAATTGTCACAATTAAATTTCCATCTTCTCTGTAGTTTCCTTCTTGATATACGTAAATTGTATCAATTTTAAAAATTGCACATGCTCTTGCAAGTACTGATATTTTTCTAGTTTTATCGAGTTTTAATGATTCATCAGATAATGCTGATTCTGGAATTGCAACGGATATTTTCAAAGTAATTTAATCACACTTGTAGTTGCACTATCTTATTTCTTTTCGTGAGGATATTTCTCTTTAGCTATTTTTGCATATTTTGTTATCTGGTCATCTGATACTAATTCAAATAAACCTGTTTTTGATTTGATCTGTGCCATTCTGATGTGGCTTGTTCCTTCTTTATCTTCACTTGATAGATAAATTGCGGCAGATGCTAACACTGATGCATCATCTAAGGATAGTTCTTTTTTGTATGTTTTCTCTAGGAAATCTGTTACTTGATCTGAACCTGAACCAATTGCAATTGCATCATATGAAATGTAAGTTCCGCTTGGGTCTGTTAGGAACAGTTGAGGTGTATTTTTGACCACTCCCCCCAAAATTAACGCAACTCCAAAAGGTCTTACTCCTGCGTATTGTGTAAATTGTTGACATTGATCAGCTAAATGTTTTGCAATTGTTTCGACTTCTACGGCCTCATCATAAATCATTTTGTTACTTTGAGAAAAGAATCTTGCATTATCTACTTGGCTTCTTGCATCTGGTATGTATCCTGCAGCAGCAACACCTACGTGATCATCAATTTGGAATATTTTTTGTGCAACATCTGTTATCTGTAATTTTCTTGGCTTTTCTTCAACTGCAATTATGATGCCTTCTTTGGACTTGATCCCAACTGCAATTGTTCCTCTTCTTACAGTTTCAATGGCATATTCTACTTGGTAAAGCCTGCCATCTGGTGAAAATACTGTAATTGCTCTATCGTAACCTTGTTGTGCAGGAAGCATTTAGTTTCAATGCTTTGAAAGTTTAATTAAAGCGTTACTTGTCTTTACTAAAATTTATGCACGATTAGAGATCATGCTCAGCCTTCAAATATTGTGATTGACCATGATTTTTTAACAAGAGTTGTTTTTGTTTTTTGTTCTGAACTTAGACGATAAACTTTTTTTTCAATAAAAACTATGATTAAAAGTGGCCATTGTTACCCTCCTGGTTTTTTTGCCTGTCTTACTTTTGCTCAATGTCTCTTCAACATACATGGATATTCCTAACTGGATAAAGGACGATGCAAAAAAACAATTCATACAAAATAATTTTGATGAATCCCAAATAATACCATTCCTTGAAAATCTATCCAATATGGGAATAATAAAAAATACAATTCATACAGAATTTCAAACTTATGGTATCCCAAATAAAGGAGAAACTGTTTTTGTGGATCTATCTGGAAATGTAAATGAATATGGAAAAACTGGATCTGTTTCACTTGAAATATCCAAACCTAACGGCTCAAAAGAATTCTTGTATACTCCTGTATTAGAAACTGGTAGATACTCTACAGTTTTTCCAATTGATGAGACGTTTCAAAAAGGTACATATCGTGTCTTGGCAGAATTTGGCGGTAAACAAATATCTGTAACATATTTTCATCTGGTCGATAATTATAACATTCATGAAAAAATTCCTTCTTGGTTTGTAAAAATTTTTCAATGGTGGGTTGAGAATAAAATAAGTGATAACGAATTTATTTATTGTACTCAATACCTTGTGAATAACAACATTTTGATCATTATTGTAGATGATCCCAAAATTTCAAAATTACATGTTTCTGTTGAAGGTCAGAATCAAGTACGAAGAGGTACAACACATACTATTACCTCTCATGTTACATATGGTGATAATTTTGTAGAAGGTGCAAGAGTCTCTTTAACTATAGAAGACTATGATGAAAATATAATTAGAGAATTTGATGGTTTCACTAATGAGTATGGCGATTTTGTTTTTTCATGGGAAGTTCCAAACAAATATGACGATGTAGAAAATCTTCTTGCATACATTGATGTGACTTATGATGACTCTTCAATTACAAAATTATTTAAATTTCAAGTGTATTGCTTGCCTGGAGAATCTAATTGTGATGTTGAAGGAAACTAGAAACTGATAATTTGAACTATTTTCAATCTGACAAAAAATGTTTAATTAAAAACAACAATTCCAAGAAAGTTTAATTTGAGTTTGGTTACATACTATGCCATGAGATTTGAAATCACATTTTATGGCCATAAAAACATTCGTTCAAACCATCAGAGAACAATCGAAATTACAAAAGAATCTCATCTTACTCCAAGCGGTGATTGTATTATTGGAGTTAATGCATCAGCCAGCTGTGCAGATCTGCCCCATTCGTTAAAAAAAAAATTACAAGCACCTAATTCAAAAGTATTTTTTTCAATCAAAGTAGATAGTCATGAATTTCATGTTGAGGGCATGGGCCATGAGAATCTTATCCTTACTCATATGGAAGACATTGTTATTAGAAAAAGTGACTTTGTATGTCCTAGAACACTAGCTGTCAAATGCGACAAAGCATCTGATCTGATTCCTAGAGAAATGATATCGTTATTACAAAATCCAAAAACCAAAGGAACGTTTACTATTACTGTTGATTAAATCTGTGACGATTTTATATGAACTAATTTTATCTAAAACATGGGTTTAAAGACAAAAATTTTCATCATATTGCCCTTGGCAGTATTTGGTGCAGTGATTTTTGGATTTGCAATATACAATACAGTTTGTAAAAATACTACCTTCGCATTCTTTGATTGCTAGCCTCTCTTTCTAGCATCTGTTTTCATTTATTTCCTGATTTGGTTAAATCTGATTCAGCAAGAATTTCTTAAACTATCAGTTTCATTAAATTTCATGCAAAAACCTGTAATTGAATTACAATTATCGCAAGAACCAACTGAAATTGAACTAAAAAAACTACGTGAATATTTCAAAGATATGCCGCTTGACGACATCTTATCTGGCTTAAAATTTGCCAAAAATAGATGGTCTGCAAAAGATGCTGGAACACTAAAAGTCGGAAGAAAAAGCATCATTCAAAAAGAAGTTCACTCTGTTACATCCGAACAAGCCCAATGGAGATTAAAAAACTGGAAAATGATGATTGCAAATTATCGTCGTAGGGGTTACAGCTATCCTACAATATCCAGAATTAAAAAAATTTTAATTCAAAAAAGTAAAAAGAAATTAAAATAAACCTGCACTTTGATCAGATCAAAACATCTGATGATCTTCTCTGAACAATATCATGTTTTAGACTGTCTGGAATGTCTGGTATTGCTGATTTTGTTTGCCCTGCAATTACTGAATGTGCTTCTTCAAGAATTGCTAATGTATCTGAATTTGTAACACTTCCTGCACTTAACAAATCACTTCCTTCGATTGAAGAACCTATCATGACATCTCCTAATATTTGTGACAAATCTTGCATTGATGATGTTGCTTCTGGCATTATTCCGCTAAGTGATGGGCTTAATCCTTTGATGATGGACATGCATGGGCTAAGTGTTACCACGACATCTCCAAGTTCAGATACAGTATTGAGTCTTAGCTGAATTTGTTCCATCGAGAGTTTTGCCCCACTTACCATGTTTTTCATTTTTCTGACCTGGACAAGTTCATTTGCATATGCCTGAGCATATGCATTATTGTGTGATTTTTGAGCGTTGACTACTTTTTCAAAAATACCATCATGTTTCTTTTGTAATTTTTCTGTAATCCCTTCTAGCTTACTAATTTGAAATTGTAATTTTCTTTGTGCCTCTTCGATTCTTGTTTTTAATGGGATGTCTGGTCTTACTTTTCCCATTACTCTTTGAGAAATGCTTTCCCCTTCTGCCTTATTCCATGAGTTACTTATCAAATCTATATTTCCTCATTAATGATATTGAAATTTGTTTTAAATGGATTTGTCACTAATGCATGTGTAACCATAGTAACATGAGGGTATGGTTACATTTTATCCAAATGTAAATGTGTATATTTCAAATCCTGACGTGTCTACAAATATCTCTAAGGTGTGTTCTTCAGGCATATTTGTTTGAACAATATTGTACAATCCTGGTTCATGTACATGTATCTGACCGCTACCCCAAACATCTTTTCCATACATTGAGGCGTCAATTGGCATGCCATCAATGTTGATTCTTAGATTGGCCTCGCCACTAGTCACAATGTTGACTTCTTTTCCAACATATCGAAGAATAATTGATCCTGAATCAGACACTAATTTCATACTTCCTTCTAGATTGGTCCAAGTTCCATCCAAGTAAAAGCGATGAAGTTGAAGTGAATTTGGTATTGCATATGTGACATTTTGAGTTGGAATGAATCCTTCTGTATTTCCAAGTTGATTTCTCCCTGTAGCAAAATTATATCCAAAATACAATTCAGGCGTTCTAATTTTAGAATGCTCAAATTCATTTATTTGAACTAGAACCTCTTTCTCTGTCATATTCATTCCTATGGCGTCTGCTCTCTCTTTGAGAAGTTTTTGTATCATTTTCTCAGTTTCGTCATATTCTCCTTCTCCGATATGATCATATCTGATGTATCCTTCATGATCTGCAATATACTTGCGAGGCCAATAATTATTCTCAAATGCTTTCCATGTTTTCTTTTCATTGTCAAGAACTACCGGATATTTTATACCGTATTTTGTTACAGCACTTTTCACATTTTCAATATTTTTTTCAAATTCAAATTCAGGGGAATGAATACCGATTATCAACAAACCCTGATCAGAGTATTTCTCATCCCAAGCTGTGATAAATGGTAAAGTTCTAACACAGTTTATGCAGCTATATGTCCAAATATCATAAAGTACAACACTTTCATCTATTTTCTTTTGCAGTTCATCAGGCAGTGTATTTATGTATCCTGAAATCCCTGCAAGCTTTGGTGCTTTTTTGTATCCAAGTTTGCTTATTTTTTGCTCAGAATTTGATGTTTTTAATTCATCTTGCATATCTCCAAGAGTTTGTGGAGATTCCAACAAAGATAACGATAAACTGAAAACAATTACTGCTGATAAAATTATTATTCCTAAAATTAACGGAGTCTTTATCTCTGATTTCATATAATCACCCTAATAATACCAACTCGTTTAGAAGTGGAAAATTTGCAATGTATGCAAGCTGATTTGTAAATACCAGGATTCCCAAAATTATGATAAATCCTCCTAATATCAAATTATAATATTTTAGATGCTTACTCATTGCTCGAATTATCCTTGTAGCCCTTGAAAAAAATACTCCAATTAAAATAAATGGGATTCCTAACCCGATGGAATACGCCAGTAACAAATGAAATGATACTGAGGGAGTAGTTGCAGCTAAAGTAAGAATTGTTCCAAGTATTGGACCTACACACGGAGTCCATCCAGCTGCAAAAGCAAGACCAAATACAAACGATAATGGATAACTAGTTTTTTCTTTTTTTGGGAAAAACTTCTTTTCTACGTTTAGTGCTCTAATCTTTGTTGACAATAACATGAATAGTCCAAACGCTATGATGATTATTCCTCCGATATAGTTCAGACTTTGTAATACGTCTCCTGCCACATTTGATAAGATACTGTTAATCAAAACACCCAACGCCGAAAATACTATTGAAAATCCTAACACAAAAAATACCGTATTTAGAATTATGTCTGATCTGTTAATTGAGATGACAGAGCCATTCTTAGATCCCAACTCTGTAATTGTGGTGCCTGATATGTATGCAATAAAAGCAGGAATCATTGGCAATATGCAAGGAGCAACAAATGATCCCAAGCCAGCAATCATGGCTACAAGTATTGTGACCTCTGTCATGAATCAAGGTGTGTGTTTTTCTTTTAAAAGATTGTTCCAAATCTTATCTAAAAGACATTTCATTTTTATCTAGGTTGAAATTATTTTTAACATGAACAAGCGTTTTGTCATCGTGGGTATTGCTTTAGGTATTATTGTTGCAATCGCTGTTCTTGTTGGCTCTCCGGCTATTGGTGGATTTGACATGTTAAGATAATGAATGCTGCTTTACTATGAAATTTGAAATAAATAATTTACACCTAAATTATTATTGATGTAAATAATTATCTTCTCTATTGAAAAGAGTAATTGTAGTAGATGATGACGAAGATAGCCGTGATGCCCTATCTGATATTCTTGAATTCAAAGGTGTTAAAGTTGTTGCAAAGGCAATAAATGGATATGATGCAGTACTCAAGTTTTCCAAACATCGTCCAGATGTAGTATTGATGGATATGATGATGCCTGAATATGATGGATTCTATGGATTAGAACATATTAAAAACATTGATCCTAATGCTAAAATAATTACAATCACTGCTGATCAAACTGAAGAAACACGTGCAAAACTAAAAAAAATGCATCACACCATGATTATTCTTAAACCAATTGATACTGATAAGTTGGTTCAAATGATTAATCAGTAGATTTTTTTGGCAATCTAATTGTAAATGTGGTAGGATTGTTTTTTACGGATATCTTTCCACCATGTTGTTCTACGATGTTTTTACAACTTACCAATCCCAACCCGGTTCCAGTTTGTTTTGTAGTGTACAGTGGTTCAAAAATTTGATTTATGTCGTCTCCCTTAATTCCAATCCCTGAATCTATGATGTCCACGATTACTTGTTTTTCATCTTCTTGAATCTTTATTTCTATACTACCGACATCATTGCCTATTGCCTCAACTGCATTTCTTATCAAATTTGAAAAAACCACTTCTAATTTAACTTCGTCAGCATAAATCCATACGTCGTTTTCTTGTACTGTTAATTTGATTTTTGTGGGTATTGGAATTTCACTGATTGAATTTTTGATACATGTTAATACTGATACGTCCTTTTTTTCAATAGGGGTCTGTTTTACATAATTGAGAACATCCTCTATTTGACTGGTCATACGAATTATCGCATTATTTATTCGCTGTATTGCATCATTATCCTGGGTTGAAAATGTATCTTTATTTCGTAGCATTGTAATTTCTACTGAGCCTTTGATTACACTTAATGGGTTTCGTAGATCATGAGACAATCTTGCCGCAAGCTCTCCTATGGCTGATAGTCTCTCTGACTTGATCAATTCATTTGATAATTCATTAATTTTTACGGACTTGATTTCCAGAGCTTTAGTCAGTTTTGAGTTAAGCAACACTATGATGCTGGAAAAAACAACAAGTAGTGTTATTAAAATTAATGAAAAAAACAGCATAAAATTACTATCTGCTTGCAAACTCCAGAAGTAGTTCAATACAACAATAATTGCAATTGTTGTACATACAATGAGAATCAGTGCTATGTTTATTCCGTATTTTGTTAGCCTATTCGTTTGATACTTGTAATCGTCATTTTGTTCTTGTCCATTCTCAATTTTTTTAGATCTGTGGATTAAATTGTATATTGCAAAAGTCCACACTAGGTAACTGCTTAGCCATAAAATATCTACTGGGTTGCCATCATAGTATCCGTCGTAAATCACTAGAAATAAAAACAAATCATCTGCAATAACAAAAATAATAATTCCTATCAAAATCATTGCCCAAAAGGAATTTTTTTCTCCTCTCAATGAAAATAAAATTGCAATGATTGCTGGAATTAATAACGCTGTGTCTACTATTGGATAAATCATTGCAACAGTTATTTCAAAAAATTCTGTTTCTGAATTTGATTGGAATGTCATGACTAACATTGGAATTAAAATTAATATTGATACTACATTGGCAAAAATTACATCTGTTTTCTTAATTTTACTTCTTTGAGATTGTAAAAATATGATTAAAGAAATAAACATCAAAATTGGTGCTGAAATATAAAAAAAGTCTGCAATAGAAGGATAAGGATCAATTGCTAAAACATGTTCATACAAATTCCATGTTTGTTCTGCAGCAAACCATGAAACAAAAGACAATACTAAAAAGAAAAGAGATTTTTTTGAAATGTCTTGTATTTTATCTGCTCTTGATAGTGCCCATATAGATAAAATTATGAGCATGCCTGGAATTATGGTGTATACGGGTAGTGAAATATACTTTGAAAAATATTCAATACTTACAATATTATTTATTAGATATAGTACAGAAAGACTTGAAATCACACTGATAAATGCAATTTTGTTGTTTGTACTGAATTTATTTGGTTTTTTTATTATTTCCAACTTTAATTATGATTCCTTGTTTTGAATTTGTTATGCTTTATGATATAACATTTTGGACGTTAAATGTTGGAATTATATTTTGAATTTTTTACTAGCTTGTTCAAAAATAGATAATGCGATATTGATGTCTTTTTCAGATAGCCACGCCGTAACTGATATTCTTAATCTTGCTTTATTTTTAGGTACAGTGGGATATCTTATTGGCTGAACGTATATTCCTCTTTTAAACAGGAATTCTCCGTAATTCATCGCTGTTTTTTCATTGCCTATGATTATTGGGATGATGTGAGTTTTTGAGCGAATTTGATATCCTATCTGTCTTAGCCCTTTGGAAAGCATCCTTGTATTGTTTACTAGTTTTTTTCTTTGTTTTTCTCTATTTGATTCAAATCGTTTCAATGAGTATTCTACTAAAAATGACGGAAGTGCTGAAGTATAGATAAATGATTTTGATTTGTTTATGCATAAATCTATTACATTGTTTTGCGATGCTACATACCCGCCAAATGATCCTAGACCTTTGCTTAGACTGCTAATATACAAATCAATTTTTTTTGCAACATTAAAATAATTTGGAGTTCCTTTTCCATCTGCTCCTACAACAAAATCTCCATGTGCATCATCAAGTATTGTGATTGCATTTGATTTTTCTGCAATTTCAGTGATTTCTTTTAGTTTTGGGAAATCTCCGTCCATGCTGAACACACCTTCTGTGATGACAAATTTGTTTTTACCTTTTTGCTTGAGTTTTTCACTCAAATCTTTGATGTCATTATGTTTGTAAATTGAAATGCTTGCTCCAGTTAACTTGCATGATTCAATTATACTTGCATGATTTAATTGATCACTTAAAACCAAGTCTCCTTTTTTTGCTATTGTGGTAATTGAACCTAAATTTGCCATATATCCTGTAGGATAAATCAAGCTGTTTTGTTGTGATTTGTGTTTTGCAAGTTTTTCTTCTAGTATTTTGTATGATTCATCATTTCCTGAAACAAGTCTTGAGCTTGATTGCATTTGCTTTATTTTTATTTTTGTAGTAGGTATTCCTAAATAATCGTTTGAGCAAAGATTCAATAATTTTTTTCCATTAATTGTGATGTATTCCTGATTTGCTTTGCCATATCTTAATTTTCTATGTAGATTATTTTGTTTGATCTGTTCTAATTCAAAATCTATAAATCTTAATTTATTGTTCAAGGCTACCATTTTAATTCAAAACCACTCATGCGTAAATTCGTTTCCCATCTCTTGAAAATTTTCTGATGATTTTTTCTATCTTCTAAAATCTACAAATAAACAATCAGGCTCAACATTCACGGTAAATCTTAAATCTTCATAACATATGAAATATTAGATTTGGATATACATCTGGAAAGAATGTTAGATGATCAAAGAACTATTGTAGGACTAGAGTTAGCTATAAAAAAATTGAAATTTCAAAAAAAACAAGAATCTAATAAAATAACCTCTTTTGATAATCCTATTGAAAGAATGTTAGATGATCAAAGAAATATTGTAGAATTGGATTTATCTATAAAAAAATTAAAGTTTCGACGAAAGAAAAAATCATACATCAAAGTATTTGAGCCGTAAATCCAACATTCACAAATATTCATAAGATTCAATTTTTGTTTGCTGTTTTATTTTCATTACTGTGTAGTCTGTCATTTTTGTCAAATGTTTAATCTCCAGATTTGTTAGATGTTCTCGTTCTTCATAAAATGCATTTTTGATTATTGAATCTAGTTCTTCATTTAATGTTTCAAGCAGTGATATTGCTTTGACATGCTGAGCAATCATTGCAAGTATGCTTTTTTTCTTATTAATTAACAAACACATTATTTCCCTATTGTGGGAAAAATTCAATCGTTTGTAAAATTTCCCAATGTTGGAACATATTGTTTAACTCAAATTTGAATTATCATCTATGTGCACTACAAAATTTGTTATGAACGTTGTCGTACCTTTAAGCTTCTAATCCAATTTTTTTAATCATTTCCAAATCTTTTTCAGAATCATTTCCACCCATTGTGAGATATCCTGATGTGATTATTCCGTTTGCCCCACTCTGCAATAATTCTTCACCTGAATCATCAAGATTTGTTTCTCTTCCCCCTGATATTTTTATGACAGATTCCGGTAAAAGAAATCTTATCACTGAAAACATTCTTACAATCTCCGAGTTAGGTAATTTGGTTTGTAATTCCAATGGTGTTCCAGGAACAGGAACTAGTATGTTTATAGTAACTTCCTCAGGATAAAGCGTAGCTAACTCTAATGCCAATTCCATTCTTTGTTTTCTTGTTTCTCCTAATCCTATAATCCCGCCTGTGCACAATTCCAACCCTGCATCACGTGCAATTTGTAGCGTTTTTAATCTGTCCTCATAAGTATGAGTAGTACAAATCTCTGAAAATTTTGATTTTGATGTTTCCAAATTATGATTATATCTTTTCACGTTAAGATCTTTGAGTTTTTTTGCTTGTTCTGGTGTAAGAAACCCAAGACTGCATTCCACATTAATTCCAACTTTGTCATTGATCTCCTTAATGATGTTGCAAACTTTCTCAAAGTCTTTAGGCGATGGTTCTCTCCATGCTGCAACAAGGCAATATGACTCTGCTCCTTCTTTTTTTGCTTTACCAGCTTTGATCACAACATCTTCCGCTGTTGGTAATTGGTATGTCTCAATTCCTGTATCAAAAAATGCAGATTGCCCACAAAATGAACAATCTTCACTGCATGCATTTTTTTTAATATTGTTTAATTGTTCAACATCTACTTTGTTTCCATTAAAATCTCTTGTAATTTGATTTGCAGCTCTGGCTAATTCTTTGATATTTTCATCAGATACGTTAAAGAGTTTTTCAGCATCATCTGTTGATATTCCAATTCCTGAAAATACTTTTTCTTGACATTCTTTAATAAACTCAATGTCATTCATGATGTTTTTGCATAAAATCCATTAAAAAAGATTAGTAGCATAAAATTCATCCTTTCATGCGTAATTTTCCAGTATTCTAAAATAACAGATCTGTTTTATCTTCTAAAATAGATACAAAAACTACATTCAAACATATTGTATTTGATTGGTACCTATACTAGATTTTGTGCTGATTTGATAGTGGATATAGTTCTATTTAGTAACAAATCCAATTCTTCTTCAGATATCGCTAATGGGGGTACGAGCATAACTATATTGCCTAACGTACGAAGGTAAATTCCCTGTTTTTTTCCTTCCTCAAAAAATATTTTGTTTATTGATTTTTTAGGATGAATTGGTATTTTGTTTTTTTTATCTTTGACTAGTTCTATTCCCATAAGCATACCCTTATGTCTAATATCTCCTACTGTTTCTATCTCCATTATTTTATCATAATATTCTTCAAAAACTTTTGATGTCTTTTGAATTTTCTTAATCAAATTATTTTTTTCATATAATTTTAGATTTTCATTTGCAACTGCTGCCGATAATGGATTGCCTGTAAATGTGTGTCCATGAAATAGGTGCTTCCAATCATTAAACTCCCCTAAGAATGACTCATAGATTTTTTTGGTTGTTAAAGTTGCAGCCATTGTCAAATATCCTCCAGTTAACATCTTTCCATATGCTACAATGTCTGGGATGCTTTTTTGTTCTGTATATTGTATCATTGAACCCAAACGCCCAAAACCGGTCGCTATTTCATCTAATACTAGCAATACATTATATTTTTTGCACAGTCTGCTTATTTTTCCTTGAAATTCTTTTGGAAATATGTTTACGCCTCCTGCAACCTGTGCCCCACTTTCCATAACAAATGCTGCAATTTTATCATCTTTAGAAAATTTACTTTCAATTTTATCGATGCAAAAATTTTGATAATCTAAATAACTATGTCCCTTTGGTATTCTGTATTTACTTGGTACTGGAAATTGTATTGTTGGAAATAACTGCTTTTTGAATTTACCAAAAAATTCTGGAACATAACCTACTGACATTGCACCAAATGTATCCCCATGATACCCGTTTTCTAATGTTGCAATCTTTGTTTTCTTTGACTCTCCTATGTTATTCCAATATTGAATAACTAACTTGAATGCAATTTCCATTGCAGAAGAGCCATTGTCTGAATAAAATACCCTGTGCATGGCGGGGGATATTTTTACCAAAGATTCTGCAAGTTTTTCTGCAGGTTCATTTGTCAAATTAAACATAGATGTATGTTGGAGTTTTTTGCTTTGTTTTGTAATTGCATTAACTAATTCGGGTTTAGAATGACCCCATACATTGCACCACATTGATGCAACCCCATCCAGAAGTCTATTCCCGTCAGAATCTATGAGCCACATTCCTTTGGCCTTGACAATTTCATCAAATGAATCCCATTCTTTCATCTGGGTATTAGGATGCCAGACAAAACTCTTGTTTTTCAAACGATATCCGTAATGTTTATTGATCTTAATAATCAAACGTTACGAATGAGTTTTCTAATATTTGCTACATAAAATACACTATTCAATTTGGATGTTGTTTTTGATTTTTCTATAAAAAATCATAGATTCATCAATTTTCATCTTGTTTGTATTTAAGATCAAACTGTTTTGTTTTTATCTATTCTTGTTCTGATTTCTTTTTATCAGATTCATCTGCTCTTTCTCTGACTTTTTTCATAACACAATATTTGCGTAGGCTATTTAATAATCCCATAACTTTCAATGTTTCTTGTGAACTTAAAGCTTATGAAATCTTTAGAATCTAATGTGATATGCCTAAAATTTTGAAAATTTGTTTTTTTTCAAATATTGCAATACCGATTAATAACGCAAGACCTAAAATCAAACTGATTTGCTCAGAAAACAATTTTTCTGACATCTGCCATATCCCACGCCAAAATAAAATTAATCC
>DASSYQ010000138.1:0-8394 GCA_035703205.1 Nitrosarchaeum sp. | reverse complement strand
AAGATCATCGCCCCACTCGGTTTTAGCACCAACTTTTTGCATTTTTTCTACCAATTCATCATAAGTGTATCTTGGAATAGATTCAGGAATTGGAGGAATGACAAATTCTACATCAGAATTGTTTTTTGCATAATCACTTACAGTTCTAATTGCAATTTTTATTATTTCTTCAATTCTATTCATTACATCATTGTAATCAACGAATGCTTCTTCCAAGTCAATCGATATTGCTTCTGCCAAATGACGATTTGTTCTTGATGGTTCTGCTCTAAAAATAGGTGCGATTTCAAAAACTTTTTCAAAACTCATAGTCAATTGTTCTTTGTACAATTGTGGGCTTTGAGCTAAAAATGCTTCTTTATTGTAATAAAATATTGGAAATAATGCTGCGCCGCCTTCAGTTGCAGTTGCTATCATTTTTGGCGTATTAATTTCTGTAAAGTGTTGCTCGTAAAAATAATCCCTAATTGATTTGAGTACATGACTTCTGGCATTGAAGATATGCTGAAGAGTTTTACGTCTAAGATCAATTGGTCTTACTTCTAATCTAGTATCAATATTTTTGACAGTTTTTGCCAATGGCTCAAAAGGCGGAATTTTTTCAACGTCTGAAAATACTCTGAGGTCGGTCGGGATTATCTCAAATCCTGTTGGAGCTTTCTCAGAAGATTTAATCTTGCCAATAATGGCAATAGAAGAATGTGCTTTTAGTGTGGATAATTTTTCACGTAGTTCATCAGGACAGTCTCCTTTTTTGGCAACAATTGGAATGTCTCCATTTTTGTCTCTAATGGTAGCAAAACTAATGTTGCCATGCCCTCTGATTGTCAATACCCAACCCATCACAGTGACCTCCAAGCCATCCATGGAAGGATTCAGATCATTAGAATAGTGAGATCTACGCAATGTTCCAAGTTCTGTTTTTATCATAATTTACTAAATTGTTGTTCTATGGTGTAATTAATTTTTGGGAAAAATTACATGTTGTTACTCATTCAAGTCCAGATTTGTTCAATAATGTATTGAAAATCAAAAGATTGTTTTCCTAAATACTAGTAAGAAAACAGAAAATATGAACTGTCATGGAAAAAGTGAACCTCATGTTTGGAGATTTTCTAAGCACACTAAAATGCGTAGATGTGTAAAATGTAAATCAAAAATTCCAATCACCAAAGAAGAATTTGCCCTTAAATGGGGTTTGAAAAAATCCTAGTCAAATTTTATTCTTTTTTTCTAAATTATGCTAAGAACGTCATAATTTTTAGCGTATAAATTATCAATTATTTGAGTTATTCACGCCATTTTTATCATGTATGAAATCACCAAAAAAAGCAACATTTATCATCAGAAAATATTTTACACTAAAACAAGTTGGATCTGTTAATAGGAATAATAATTGCAGTATTTATCATTGCAGCAGTATTTGTTGGATATCATGCATCGCAAGAACCACGTGAAGAGATGGCAGAAGGTCATAAAATAACAGAACTTGATACACTTGACAACCAAGCAAAACAAACAATGAACATATTACACATTAAAGCCATGCAAGGTTAATTTTACAAGTTCCAGAAAGATGTTTTTGATTTAGATTAAATTAGTACAGATATTTAGAAAAACAATGTCTCTGACAAACAAAGAAAAAATCATTGCATTGATATCAAATGGAATTGCAGTGTATTCACTATACCAAGAGCGAGGAAACCTCCCAAAAAACACAAGCATGTATGATTTTGTATTAAAGGTAATTCCAGAAGACGTCAAATCAGAGTTAAGTGCAGAGTTAATTGATGAGATCTTTCATTATGTCTCATCCACACATAGTTCATAAAGTACGATAAAGTAGAACAGACATCACATTGACGGCAATAGCAACCTTAGGATCTCATTGTGCCCTACAAGTTCTCAAAGGTGCCAAAGATGAAGGTCTAAAGACAATACTAGTGTGTGAGAGAAAAAGAGAAAGGCTATACCGTAGATTTTCATTTATTGATGAATTGATTTTGGTGGATTCATTTTCAGAGATACTGGAACAAAAAAACCAATCCATTTTAGAGAAAAACAATGCAGTGTTGATTCCACATGGAACCTTGATTGCACAGATGAGTTCTGAGCAAATCGAATCAATTAAAACTCCAATTTTTGGAAACAAGTGGATTCTAAGATGGGAGTCAGACAGAACCATGAAAGAAAAACTCATGCGAGAGGCAAAACTTCCAGTTCCAAAACCAGTATTAGATTCAAAAGACATTGACAAGCTTGTAATTGTAAAAAGACAAGGAGCTGCAGGTGGAAAGGGGTATTTTCTGGCAGCTAATCAAGATGATTATAATAAAAAAAGAAATCAACTGATTTCACAGGGAATAATTTCTAAAGAAGAGACACTTTACATCCAAGAATATGCAGCAGGGGTTTTGGCATATTTGCAATTCTTTTATTCCCCTCTAAAAGAAGAACTGGAATTTTTTGGCGCTGATCAGAGACACGAGTCAGATATTGAAGGTATTGCAAGAATCCCATCAGAGCAGCAGCTAAAAACCAACAAGGTCCCATCATTTAACGTGATTGGAAACAGCCCAATAGTTCTAAGAGAGTCATTGCTAGATGAGGTATATACTATGGGAGACAATTTTGTAGAAGCTTCAAAGAGGATGGTAGCACCTGGAATGAATGGACCGTTTTGTATTGAGGGAGTTTATGATGAAAATGCAAAATTTACATCATTTGAATTTTCAGCTAGAATCGTAGCAGGAACAAATATCTACATGGATGGCTCACCATACTATTCATTGCTTTTTAATGAGCCTATGAGTATGGGTAAAAGGATAGCACGTGAAGTAAAAACTGCAAAAGAGACCAATCAATTAGATAAAATTACAACTTAAAAAATGGCGCTTTTATTTTTGCGAAAATCATGATAGTTGAAATCATCACTGCAAATCCAAAAATTGCTCCAATTGGAAATTCTGGAACTACAGAAGTTCCAATAATCTCAACTTCTTCAGAACCAGTCGGTATAAAGAATGTAAGTGCGGAGCCAGTGGAATCAGATGTCACTTCATAATCTACATCTTGCCCGTTAACTAAAATCACAAATTCGTTGTTTTGTGCATTGATTAATTCATGTTCTAGTTTAATAAAAAATTGTGAATCATATGCATTGTCAAGACCAATAAGTAATGATTTTGATTCAGGATCTATCTCCATAGCAATAACATCGGCATTTACGACATAAGATATGGGATATGTGTGAGGTTCAATTTCCAAGACATATTCGGAATAATTGGAGTCATTAGAATCTGGCGTCTGTGCAAAAACAGATGTGTTGAAAATCAAAAAAGGCAAAAAAAGAAAAACCCAATAATTCATCAATTAAATATCAAATGATTAATTATTATTGCTTTCTTCCATCCCACAGTTAATGCACATCTTTTTGTCTTGTATGGCAAAATATGAAAAACTGTGAATAAACCCAATCTTGCAACTCATAATAGAATTAAAATTTCATACAATTAGAAGTACCACTGTCAAAAAATGTATCGATCAAAGGCCATTTGTTTCAAAAGAATGATTCAATGAGCAGATTAGGCATGAAATTAGAGTTCTACAAGCACTGCAGCTTTTTCTGAACCAGCAAGTTCGCCCCTTACAGCATTTACAATATCAGACGATGCAATGAGACTAGAATAATCCACCAGTTTTAGATCATTTAAAAGATAGACTTTTGGAGCAATTTCAGAATGTCTTGATTCCAGATATTCATCTAGTTCTTCCAATACTGTGATTTTACCTCCTTGAAAGATTCTGCCATTTTTTATGGAAAGTTTTGGTTTTCCATATCTGTCTAAAACTAAAATATGATGTTGGTTCTTTTTACTAAGTAATTTTTTTACTTCTATATGGCCAGTAAACACAAAATAGTGATCAGTTTCATAGCTCATATCAATTAAATCTTCAGATATTTCAATAATTTCACTTGCTCGTTTTCTAGCATTATCTAGTGTAAAGATGTTTTTTGATGTCTCTACACTATCTAATTCAACATTGCCTACTGCGGTTACACGAAGCAATGATCTGTCAGCAACATATTCACTGTTTATCATAATTGATTCAGGAATTGCACCTTTGTTAACCAACATCGCATGTATTTTTTTATGGGCCTGATTAATTTTTTCAGGGGTTGGGGATACCATTGTTTGCTCCATTTCTTCTTGAAGCATAGATGATGCTACACCTATTGATGAGATTGCTTCAGCATGTTCTGCTTTTTCATATTTGATTCCCAATTGTTTTGCAACAAATGGAACAAGTACAGAAGCACCTCCGCCGCCGCCAATTAATGTCGTATGAGAAGGAATCATCTTGAACTCTTTTAGGATCTTACTAATGGTTTTTGTTATCTCAAATGATGCTGTTTGAATAATAGACATGGCAATTTCATGATATGATACTCCTACAAATTCTGCAAGAATCTTAAGAGCGATTTTAGCTGATTCTTGGTTTGCAAAAGCATAATCATCTTTTTCTATCATGCCTAATGCATTTGCGGCGCACGTATTGGTAATAGCATATGTCTCTTTATCACATTTTATTGCAACGTATTCTAATTTGTCATTTAACATTGGTTTGATCAAGACTATCTTTCCAGTTTTAAGATCTTCAGGATCTGCAAAGCAAGAATATTTGAGGCCAGCAATATGAGCACTGCGTGGACCTACATAAGACACTCTGTTTTGTTCCAATCCAACCATGCTTCCACCTGCAACTCCTAAAATCCTAACATCCATTGAACGAATACATGTAGGGTGATCTTTTATTGTAACATAACGAATTTCGGGTTTGCCGTTTTTTATTATACAGATATTTGTACTGGTTCCTCCAACTTCAACAAATATACCATTAGTTACCTTAAGATGCAATAATGCACCAGCCACACTTGCAGCAGGCCCTGAAAGAATTGTAAGTATTGGTTTTGTCCTAAATGTATCCATACTAGTAACGCCTCCATCTCCTTTCATTATCATTAGTGGTGCAGTCACTCCAGTTTTACGAATTGCATCCTCTACATAATTTGCTACCTGAAATGTTTTTGGCAAAACACTAGCATTCACAGCAGAAGTCAGAGTTCGTATTTCCAATCCATAAATTCCAGAAATTTCATGCGATGCAGTAGAAGGAATGTTTTGTTTTGATGCGACATTCATGACAAATAATTCATTGGATGGATCATCCACTCCAAATGCTTCAGTTGCAATAATTACTTCGGCTCCTTGTTCTTTTAGACGATGTATTGTATCAAAGACTTCGTCTTCTGTGATCAAATGAGATGTATCTAAAAATTCATGAACAGTACGAATATCCTGATGGTTGTTAATTGATGCATCTCGCAGATTTGTTCTTTTAATGACATCTTTTTTTGTTGGCTCTACACCCATTGCAATTATTCCAACCTTGGATGTATCCGATTCCAATAATGCATTAATTGCCTGGGTTGTACTATGTGAAATCAGTTCAATCTCATCAATTCCAATGCCTGTCTCATTGATGATTTTTGTTAATGCAGTCACAATGCCTTCAGAGACTCCTTTTTCAACGCTATGAGTTGTGGGAACTGTGGATTTTGCTAAAAGTGAGCCTGTTTTTACATCTATTGCAACAGCTTTTGTAAAAGTTCCACCAACATCAATTCCAATCCTAATTCGTTTTTTATTGCTCATTTGTAATACTCCTTGATTTTCTCATAGCGACTAGTTTTTGCTCTTTACGTGGTTTGACTATTAAAACATATGAAGCGGCAAGCAAATAGACTCCCAGTAAAATCAGCTGCCCAACTAATGTTTCAAGTGTAGGATAAATTCCAGTCATTGCAGCCATATTGATATCCAATCTTGGGATGATGCCAATCATACTAGTATATGGAATTACATCAAGGATTTGTAGCTCCCTTATGGCATTTCCTAAAAATGCAATTGAAAGATATGCACCTATTCCCATTGTCAAACCAAACAACACTCGTAATGGTAATCTCTTACCAAGTTTTCTCATAATAAAAAATAATCCTAAAAGAGATACAATACCAACTACAAACCCAAGTCCTACAAACAATTCCATATATCTTGCAAAACCAAACATTGCTTGATAGAACAAGACGGTTTCAAATCCTTCACGGTATACTGTGAAAAACGATAGCATCACAAAAACCATAAATCCACCTGTTGCACCTGCTTGCCAAACTTTTGCTTTGACAAACTCCATCCATTTTTTGTGTTCGATTTTATTTAAAATCCAGAAACTAACATAGAACAATACTGCAGTTGCAGATAATGCAGCAACAGCCTCCACAAGTTCTCGACTTGCGCCAGATATATCAACAATGTATGATGCAACAAACCATGTGACAGCAGTTGCAGCAATTGCAAGTACAATACCATAGTAAACATATGGTTTGAATTTTGTGTTTCTTGATGCTTCAAGATATGTCAAAACTGCTCCTAATATCAAAACAGACTCCAAACCTTCTCTAAAAATCACAGCAAATGAAGAAGTAAATGCAATGGCAGGTGCAATCTCACCAGTTCCAGTGACTATTCTTTCGGATTCATCCAGATTTCGCCTAATGCCTACTATCACTTCTTGAATCTCTTCTTGAGGAGCTTCTTCTTTAATCAGATTACGTAGTGTTGCAAACTGGTATTCAACCTCAAGTGTAAAATCAGGATCAATTGCCCTCAAAGGAATCTCTACAAATTCATAACTGTCAAGATAAGCAGATCTTGCACTAGCATGTGCAGATTGTATGTTACCATTGCTATAATGAAGTAATGTCTCCTCCAATTTTTCACGAATTACATCAATCTCATTTTTCACATCAGACTTTTGGTCTTCCGACGTATCACCCATAGATTTCAGATCTTTTTCAGGTGGAGAGACAACAACAGTAGAAGTTAATTTGTCAGTAATAGCTTCGGCTTTTGCTAAATCTGGCAAAATAGAAAGTTCAATAAATTTGATAATAGTGTCAGGTTTCTCTTTTTGTACGATCATATCACGTAACTTTTCACGCATGTTAATTTCTAATGAATGCAGTAAGGATTTGTCAACTTTTTCAATGTCAGCTTCCAAGTATTCAAAATTTTCAAGATATGCTTCAATTGCAATCTCTTCTGCAGTAGAATAATCACCGGAATTTACAATAGTAAATAATTCAGCATATAAATTTCGAATTTCATCATAGAGGTTTGTTTTATTAATTGTGATTGTTTCAGTTTGAACCAAATCACGCTGTATTGCAGTAATCAAGTTTCCTACAACGATAAAATCACTTTTGTTTGAAATTGATTTATCTAGATCATCAAAAAACGAATTCAGTTCTTGGTTTAAACGATCATCAGATGTGGGATTTTGTTCTAAGATAGTTTTAGAGTGTTTTACCAATGACAAAGTCAGAAAATAGGATTCAAAATCATTATTTTGTATTGCCATTTGATATTGTTCATCAGCTTCAGATAAAATAGAAAATATCACAACATTAGAATTTCCATCAAAAGGAATGTTGGTTAAAGATTCTTGTAGTTGATTAATTTGATCAATTAAATTTGAGGATTCTGATTTTGCTAAAATGCCAGAATGAAGATCAAGTAATCCAATGTGGATTTCATCTGAAAGATCAGGATTAAATGATCTTACGAATTGGATGTTCTTTCCATATATGGCATTTGTTAAAGCAGAATACTTTTCTGCAGAATCATAATTATCGGTTAAAAGAGACTGTTTTGTTAATTCTAAGCCAATACTGGTAATCGTGATAGTAGAGGCATAATTTTCGTTTTCATTTTCAGCATAAACTATACTGGTAAATGAGAACCCAAAGACCAAAACAACAGTAATCGAATACCAATAAAATTTAGATTTCATGAATTGTTGATTAGGTTTAGCTAACGATATTTAAACAAAAGATACATTCTATAAACTTAGAATGAGAAACTACGAATACATGCATTTGAAAAATAAAGAGATAATTAAAAAATAATAGTTTAGATGCGTGGCAATATTGTTAAGTTCTTATTTTTTGATACTAGAACCATTGTACTAATTATTCCAACAACTAGAATCATAATTGCAATAGTTCCAAATTCAGGAACAATTTTTGCGACGGTATCCATTTTTGCAAGTATATCATCTACTTGTTGAACTACTTCAGATACGGGTACATCATTGCTTATCATGTCTCGAAGCTCTTCTCGCATCATTTCCTCAAGTTCTTCTACAAGTTCTGGATTTGATTCCTCAAGAGGTCCTTCAAGAAACTCGAAATTATCCAAATATGCTTTTGTTGCAAGACTCTGTGCTGTATCTTTGTCACCTTCCGCATACTTTACCTTAACTTGATTCAAG
>DASSYQ010000130.1:0-3770 GCA_035703205.1 Nitrosarchaeum sp. | reverse complement strand
GTGATGCCTTTTTTTTGTGCCTGATTATCTAACCAACGAATTCCATCAGCCAATTCAGGATCATATTCTGAAAATTCTACAAGCTCATCAACCATTTTTGAAAAGAAGGTATGAGACTCTAACATGTGTTGTTCTTTGAATCTTTGATCATAAGGGCGGGATTCAAAATATATAGACAAAAAACCACTTTTTGGTTGACAATTGGAGCATGTTTTATTTTTTGACGGCAATACAAAGAAGATATCATGGGTCATTCAGACAAATAATTCAATCATTGAGCAGAAAAGAGAACATGCAGACATTTACTTGGATAAAGTAACCAGTCATCAATCAAAATACATTGGATTACATGTTGGAATTTTTTGTGGTATTGGTACATTCATCATAAAAAATCAAGACATTGTAAAAATAGCAATTTCTGATAAAACAATGTTTGAGCATTTATCGTCAAATCAGAAAAGTTTTGATGAATTTATTGAAAAAAGAACTTATTTCATAAGACAGTTAATTGAACAAAGAAAATTAAAAATTCAGTATGAGTTGATAACTCAAGACAAAAACTTGGCTGCTAAAAAAATACAATGCAACGGTGCTTAAGACCAAAAACGAGAGTTACTTGGTGACAGCTCCGATGCATGTAGTAATCATACTAGAATAACGAATCATAAAAGAAAGAATTGTTCAACATGATTGACCATAGTTAAAATCAATTAAAGCGATCATATAGGATTTTCAACAGTTTTTTTAAATTTATGTAAATTTTTGAAGAAAATAAGAAATTAACACTTGATTAAATTTCAAATTAATGTGAATTCAGATAATACAATTCTAGATTTTGCGATTAATTTGAACTGTAAACGTGATAATAAGGATTAGATTTATTTAGCTTGAGAAAAGCAACGGATCAATTATGGCAAGTATAGATAAAGCAGCAATAGCTTGGTCTATTGCGATTGTTGCCGCCGGAGTAGCTATTGCATTTGCAGGGCAATCAGGACAAAATTTAGCATTGAATGTAGAAGCTCCTGAAGCAGTAGTCAGACCAGGTACAATCAAAGAACCAAGTTATGCAGAAACAGCACCACAAACAGATCCATTTGCAGACATTGCAGATAAGGTGAAGAAAGGAGAAAAAGATGTAGAAATGAAAGAAGAGGTAAAGATGGAAGAAGAACCAGTTGCACCGGTTGAAGAACCAATTGCACCGGTTGAAGAATCATCTGAACCAAAAACAGTTACAGTGGAAATTCCAGCAGGAACTTCATCTCCGGGATGTGAGACATCCAATGCATGTTACTTACCAGCGTCAGTTACAATCAACGTAGGTGATACTGTGGAATGGAAAAATGTAGACACTGCAGCACATACAGTAACAAGTGGTAGCCCAGCTGATGGTCCATCAGGTGCATTCGACAGTAGTTTAATCATGGGAGGCGCATCATTTACACACACATTTGATGAAGCTGGAAATTATGATTACTTCTGTATGGTACATCCATGGATGGTCGGAAACGTTCAAGTGAACTAACCAAAATTTTTCATTTTTTCTTATTTTATTTGATTTTTACGTATTGCTCTATTGTATGCAACGCCAAACCTATGAGTTTCATCTCGTGCATATTGTAAAATTTTCAATGAAGGTTTATCTTTTGAAATTACAATTGGGTATTTTTGATTTGGAACAAATATCTCTTCATTTTCTTTTGCAAGAGAAATACAATCAAGATTCAATCCAAGGGATTGCAGAGATTTAAGTGCAGCATTTAGTTGTCCTTTTCCACCATCAATTAATATCAAATTAGGCAATTGGGAATTTTCTTCTAATAATCGGAAATATCTGCGTTTGATTACCTCACTTATCATTGCAAAGTCATCTCTGCCTGAGACTGTTTTAATTTTGAATTTTCGATATCCGGATTTATCTGGCTTGCCGCCTACAAATCTAGACATTGAGCCTACGGCAAAATCAGTTCCATGATTTGAAATATCAAAGCATTCAATGACATTTGGAATTACAGAGAGACGCAATACCTCTTTTAATTCAATTAGACCTGGGTCACCACCTTGAGAATGAATCAATGAGATGTTCTTTAAAATCAAATTAATGATGTCTCTTCTTTTACCACGTTGTGGACAAATAATTTCAACGGAGAATCCAGCTTGTTCAGAAAGCAGAGATTCTAAAAGTGTTTTATTTTCAGGAAGTTCACTAACAATGATAAAGTGAGGTATTTTATGAATAGTATAATATTGAAAAAGAAAATGTGAGAAATTATTATCGCCAACAAGATCAAAAAAGAATTTATCACTATCCCGCATAACTCCGTTAATCATTCTAAAGTTCATGACAGTTACAGTTTGATCTTTATCCTTAATTCCAAAGTATTCTTCATCAGAATTTTCAACATACTCCATTTTTTGTTTTGTCTGAAGGCTACCAAGCCTAATCAGAGTATCACGAATATCCTTTGCACGTTCAAATTGTTGTGATGCAGCAGCTTGTGTCATTTCTTCTTTTAATTTTTTTGTAAAAATATGAGTTTGATTTTTTCCTTTCAATACTTCTTCTAATGCAAATACATGTTGGGAATATCTATCCTGAGCATCTTTGAATTCGCATGGACCTTCACAGTTTCCCAAATGATATTCCAAGCATACTTTTTTTGGTAATTGCTTACAAATTCTAATTTGGAATGCTTTTCGTAAAGTGCCAATTGTAAGTAACTTTGAGCTACCTTGCATAAACGGACCAAAGATTTTTCCACCTCCAAGAAATTTTCCATCACGGGTTCTTCTTGCAACAAGTAGTCGAGGGTATTTTTCGTTTGAGATTCTAAGATACGTGTATCGCTGTTGATCTTTTAATTCAATGTTAAACTTGGGCCTATGTTTTTTTATCATATTGGATTCTAAGAGAAATGCCTCACTTTCATTATCAGTTAAAACAAATTCAATATCAGAAATGTTCTCCACAAGCTTTTGTGTTTTGTAATTCTGATTTTTTAAGAAATATGATCTTACTCTGTTTTTTAGATTCTTTGCTTTGCCAATATAGATAATTTTTTTATCAGAATCCTTCATCAAATAGATGCCAGGATTTGAAGGAATGTTGATTTTTGAGATATCAAAAGTCATTGCTTTAGTAATTTTTTCAGATATTTTCCAGTATAGCTTCCAGGGGCTTTTGCAACTTGTTCAGGTGTACCTACAGCGACTATTTTGCCTCCCTCATCGCCACCTTCAGGTCCCAAGTCAATTAACCAATCAGAGTTTTTGATCACATCCATATTGTGCTCAATTACCAGTACAGTATTTCCCAAATTCACCAGTCTGTTTAGAACATCAAGAAGCTTTTGAACATCTGCAAAATGTAATCCTGTCGTAGGCTCGTCAAGAATGTAAAATGTTTTTCCTGTTCCTCTTTTTGATAATTCAGATGCAAGCTTTACTCTTTGTGCTTCCCCTCCAGATAAAGTAGTAGAAGACTGACCCAATTTGATGTAGCCTAATCCAACATCAAAAATTGTTTGTAATTTTCGTTTAATTGAAGGGATATTTTCAAAGAATTGTAATGCTTCATAGACAGTCATATCAAGTACATCTGAAATATTTTTTCCTTTATACAAAACCGAAAGGGTTTCAGAGTTGTAACGTTTTCCTTTACACTCATCGCATTTTACATAAACATCTGATAAAAATTGCATCTCAATTTGTTTTACACCATCGCCATCACAAGCAAAACATCTTCCATCAGCTACATTAAAGGAGAA
>DASSYQ010000039.1:0-4717 GCA_035703205.1 Nitrosarchaeum sp. | reverse complement strand
ATGGCACCTCGGATCTTCCATTTTTTGTAGGAGCTTAGAATTTTTTGATATTCTTCAATTGTTATTGTTATCTGCTTTTTTGATGTATGATACTCTCCTAGCTTGTTTATGATTACGTTTCGTCCTGATTGGTATGCCTTTTTTGCAGTAATCAGAGCATCATCGATTGTATCTCCGGCAATCCATTGCTTTGCCACTTTAAACAAAATCTTTTCCATCAACTGCAAATTTGCATCCAGTAGAAGATATCATTCCATAATTATATGATTTTAGATTGATACATCATGGCCATAATGAAAACAGAAAATTAGTCGATTTACTTGTAATGTCAATGACATCACTAAAAATATCTCGCGCCTTACATGACGCATAATTTGTGTATAACAGTTCATTGATGGTTCTATCATCGTAATCATAGATGGATGATTTTGTCGGTGTGATTATTCATGTTTGTGTGTGTTTTGACAAATTGCTTATGGTTACGGCTGGTGGAGATTTAAAGTAATTTGATGGCGCCGGGAGGGAGATTTGAACTCCCGTTCCCTTGCGAGAACGCGCTTTATGGTGAATCATTTCCAGGCGCGCGCCCTACCAGGCTAGGCGACCCCGGCACTTGTCTTTTGACAAATTAATTCTGGAAAATTTGATTATATATTGTGTTACTAGAAATTACAAGAATTCACTTCCAGATGTTAATAGTGATAGATTTTTCTACTTTGTTTCCCATAGAGTCAATTCCCTCTGAACTTATTTTGTAAAGACCTTCTAATACAGGAACATTATCGTTTTTCATTTGATCCCATACAAACACAACTTCGTCTCTTGGTTTTAGAGTTGTAATTTCTTGAGATACGGGTGGGGAATACATCAGTATTCCAAACAATCCACTTATCTTTAGACCATAAAATGTGTCTGAAAAAGTCAACGGTGTTGTTCCAGAATTTATAATAGTAATTTTAATTTCTTCGCCTTTCTTAAAATCAGATTTTTCTGTAACTATAGAAATAGAAGACCCATCTACAAACACCAGCTGATTTGTATTTTTCATATCAAGCAGATAAAATCCAAATGTAAAACCTGATAAAACTCCAACGCTGATAAAAATTACAAGACTTTTTGCTAACAATTATCGAATATGTTTTTGTTTGATTTTTTAATCCTTTGGAGGAGATTTGGATCTCCATTTCTTTGGGTATGTGTTTGGAGCCATGATAATTCGTTTTGTTTCAAAAGCATAGCCTTTGGTTGCATCGCGTATTTCTTCCTCAGATAACATGGATTCAGCCAAAGCTACAGCTTCGCCTTTTTGTGTATAAATTGCAACAATGTCACCTTTTTTGATATTTGGAGAAATTTGCAATATGCCAGGAATTGCAAGTTGTGCTCCATGACACATTGCATCTACTGCAGAATCGCGAATCACTACAGATTTTAGTTCGCTTAATGCGTACTCTATTGGTTTTATCATTTTCATAAGTTTAGTGTCATCTTTTTTTTCTTCCCAGAGTGCAAATGCATTTGCAAGCTCATGTAAAGTTACTAATCCATCGGATTCGTGAAATTGATCAACTCTTGTTCTTCTTAGTTCTATCATAGTGGCACCAGGACCAAGAATCTCTCCAATGTCATAGTATAATTTTCTAATGTATGTTCCAGCTTCGCATAGTATTCTAGTTAAGAGTAATCGCTCTTTTTGCTCTAGTACTTCTAATTCATAAATAGTTCTTGTTCTGGTTTGTCTAAGAACAGAGGAACGTTGAGGAGGTTTTTGAAAAATTTCTCCGCGAAACATTTCAAGCACTTCATTGAGTTTTTCTTTTGATGGAAGAGAATGAAACCGCCCAAGTGCATGATATTCTTTAGGACCATACAGTAACACACCAAGTGCTTTTGTTGCTTCTCCAAGCCCCAAAGGCAATACACCGGATACTTGAGGATCTAAAGTCCCACTATGGCCAATCTTTGGAATCTTTAAGATTCTTTTTGTCCATGCTACGGTTTCATGACTGGTAGGGCCAGGGGGTTTATCTAAAATTATCAGACCGTAGTTGAGCAATTGTTCAATGTTTCTTTTGTCATAATATGTCCCATAAGCATCATCAGTAATATCCTGATCAATTACAATCAAATTCTGTAATTGCTTTAGAGTCATAGTAATTTCCTTACAGTTTCTTTTGCAATATTAATTACTTGTACAGCATTAAGATTGTCAGTGTCAATGACTTTGTCAAATACAGAAATATCATTTCCAAAATCAAAATGATATAGTTTCCTGTACAGTGCTCGATTTTTATCATATCTTATTTTTGTTATTTCATAAGCCTCTTCTGAAGTCATGTTGTCTCTGGTTTGCATTCTTTTTGAGCTGCTATCATGCGAACCGGCCAACCATATTTTGATGCCGTTACTGACTAACCACGGGAGTGTATAACTTGTTATGACCATCCCACCTTTGTTGAAAAGATCGATTAACTTATCGTCAACTTTTTTATCAAATTCAGAATTGCTTTCTCTCTGACTGAGAAATTTCATACCGTTTTCAGTATCCCACCAATCATCACCAACTACATCAAATCCTTGTTCTTTTGCCATTTCTTTTAGAATATCACCACCGCTAAGATAAGTCAGATTAAATTCATCAGCAAGTCCCTTAGCTACAGTTGTTTTTCCAACAGCCGGAGGACCAGAAATTACAATTGATTTGGTCAACTGAGGTCCATGGATGTTTTTGTTAGTTTCATAATGATGCCACTAAACGCAATTGATGATAGAAAATACCAAGCCCAAAGAAACAAAGCATTTTCTTTTTGATAACATACGTTGTCTGGCTCTGCTGCTTGTGCTGCATTACAAGTGAGATGGAAAAAGTCGCCAGGAATTATGTTAAGAGATATTGGAGATAATGCAACAATGTGTGAAAATAGTACAGGTAATACAAGATAAAATATCAAAATCAGAGGAACAAATGTAATTAACATTGGTCTCATGTTCATCTGCATCATTTCCATGGACATTTTGTTCATGTAAGATGATTTTTTGTTTAGTTCGCTCATCTTTGCTTGATCTTTTGATCTCATTGCAGCCATTCTTTCTTTTTGCCAAGCACGTGTTTCTTTCATTATTCGTTTTAGTTTTGTTTGATCAACCATTTTCTTTCTGACTGCGGCATTAAACAGATTAAGCAAAATTCCAAATCCAGTTACTGCAAATGCGGTCAGGATTAGACCTTTAACAACTGGATCATCGCTTCCCAGTGCAGCTTGACCGCCACCAAGAAATCCTAATGGATTATCACCCTCTAAGAATACAGAATTCAAAAATAACAAGATAAAATTAAAATCCATTTTACAGTCCTATTGCTCTAATGATTTTATCAGCAGCTTCATCAATCTTTCCTTCTCTGTTAAGCACGTGTTTTACAGGAGAGCCTGAAAGTACGGCACATGCAGAAATCATACCAGATTGTACATCTAATTCTTTTTTAATATTATCAATTGAGATTTTATCTCTATTTCGAGTATCATCTTTCATTCTTCTATTGTAGATTTCCTCAGGTTTTGCAGAAACAGATACAAAATTTGAAGGTTTGAGAATTTTTAAAACATGTTCAGGCAATCCGGGATAATACCCCTCAGGAGAATTAATGAAAGCATGAGTATCAATAATTACTACATCGTCATTTAGCAATGCAAGTTTTTCAGCTGCCATTTTTTGCAGGTTTTTTTGTTCTGATAAAGGAAGTTTTCTTAGCTCATCTCTGTCTTTAATGCCAAGATCTTTTGCAACTTCAAACATTATACTTCCAAAGCTATTAACACTGACGCTTTTGTTATGATTTTTTAAAATTTCAACTATTTTTTGTAACAAAGAAGTTTTTCCAACGCCCGGTATTCCTACCACTACAACTTTTTTACTTTCTGCCAAGTAAAGCACCAAGACGTGGCATTACAACTTCTACTTGTTCTCTTACTAGTTGAGTGTAATAGTTGATTAGAATATCCACCATAAGCAAAATTCCAATGCCAGAGCCAAAAACACCCAAAACATCAGATACACCAGCCAACAATCCCAAAATTATAGAACCGATAATTGTAACAGATGGAATGTATTTGTTTAGTAATGCCTCCACAGGTGCATTGGATCTTCTAAATCCTGGAATTTGTACATCTGCATCAAGTAGGTTTTGAGCTGCGCTCTTTGGCGATAACCCTCCTAGTTCAACCCATAATCTACCAAATAGAACTACAATACCAACCATAAACAAAATGTAACCTACAGCTCTGCTAGGATCTAAAGCTGCTGCCTCGATTCCTCTTGGCGGAGTAATGTAGTAGATTATTCCCCCTATAGGAGTAGATGGACTGGTAGGATCAAATTGACCTAGAATATTCATGAATGCATTATTATTTCGAGGGTTAAAGTTTGCCCATAGCATCTGACCAATAAACACAGCATTTGCAGTTAAAGCAGATGCCAAAATAACTGGAATGTTTGAAGTATACAACATCTTAATTGGATACACCGCAGAGAATCCTCTGTATTTTGTTGAAACGATAGGGATTTCAATTTTCATTCCTTGTGTGAATACCAAAATCAACAATATACCTGCAGTCAGACATAATCCAAATATACTTGGCAGTTGGTTTGAACGGAATAACACATTTGATAAATCACCATTCATCATTGATTGACCAATGTACGGTATGATACCAATAGT
>DASSYQ010000032.1:0-10200 GCA_035703205.1 Nitrosarchaeum sp. | reverse complement strand
GTTTCAACACGAGCTGATTCTGACGGTGATGGTTATCCAGATGTAACAGATTCATGTCCAATAAGTCCAGAAACTTGGAACAAGTATAATGATGCCGACGGCTGTCCTGACACTGCTCCAGAACAACAAAGATTTGTCCACGATGATGACCTAGATAATATCATTAATGATGAAGATTTGTGTCCTATGGAACCAGAAGATTATGATGGTGACAGAGACACAGACGGCTGCCCTGATAATTAGAATTAATATTTTTAATTTTTTATAAATCCCAGAAAAATTCATTTGATATAATAAATATGTCAAGTAATCAAAATAATTACAATGCTTCCAAAATTTTCAAGTAGGGCATTTTTAGCTCCAATGGCTGGGGTAAGTGATCCCGCCCTTAGATTACAATGTAAAAAAATGGGTGCAGGATTGGTCGTAACAGAATTTACTAGTATCCATAGTATAATTGCAAAAGAACAACAACTAAAAGAAAACAAGAAAACTATTCAAGAATTTTTAGAATATTCTGAAAAGGAAAGACCGCTTGCTGTTCAATTGTTTGGCTCTGATCTTCTGGCATTAGAAAAAGCTGCAAAAATTGTAGAGCCTTTTTTTGATATGATTGATTACAATATGGGTTGTCCAGCACCACACATAACACAACAAATGGCAGGTGGAGCACTTTTACAAGAAGTTAATCTTACAAAACAAATTTTTAGTACTCTGGTTAATGCAGTGGAAAAACCAATTACTCTAAAGATTCGTTCAGGCGTGACTGATGCAAGCCGATATCTATTCAAAGAAATCGCACAAATTGCAGAAGATGAGGGAATACAAATGATTACCTTGCATCCCAGGACCGTATCTCAAGGATATTCAGGTAATGCTGATTGGAAAATGATCAAAGAACTAAAGGAAGTTTCAAGTATCCCTATAGTAGGTAATGGAGATATAACAACTCCTGAAGATGCTAAAACAATGATTGATCAAACTGGCTGTGACTATGTTATGATTGGCAGAGGTGCAATGGGAAATCCATTTCTGTTTGAACAAATTAATGATTATTTAAAAACTGGAACTTACAAACAATATTCATTCAAAGATAAATTGGATTCTTTTTTTGAATATCTTCATCTTACTACTGAATACAACATAAAATTTTCAAACATTAAAGGTCAGGCAATGAGATTTACCAAAGGAATGACAGGCGGTGCAAAACTACGACCTAAAATATCTACATCCAAAAATATTACAGATCTTGAAAAAATCATGAATGATGCATATTCTTTATTTGTATAAATATTTCGTTTAGGATTTATTGTCTGCTTACAAATTTGAATTAATTTTTATAATGACTATACAATTATTTATTTTTGATTTATTTTAGTGGTTAATATTTAAGCAAATTAGATTATTCTTATATATTTTAAGATGAGAATACAAGCATGAAAATGGGAGGTAAATAATTGGCAACAGCATATGTTCTCATAAATTGTGATCTAGGTTCTGAGGAATCAGTAATTTCTGAATTAAAATCTATAGATGGTGTTGCAGAAGTACATGGGATATTTGGTGCTTATGATATATTGGCAAAGGTAGAATCAAAACAAGTTGAAACATTGCGTGAAACAATAACTTGGAAGATTAGAAAAATACCAAAAATTAGATCAACTCTGACTTTGATGGGAATTGAAGGACAGGAATAATGAGGGTCTGTTGATTTGCCAAAAGCATATGTTCTCATAAATTGTGATCTTGGTTCAGAAAAAGACGTAATATCATCACTAAAATCAGTTGACGCTATCAGAGAAGTACATGGTACACTTGGTCTTTATGATATAGTCGCAAAAATAGAGTCAGACTCTGAGGAAAAAATTCAAAAAACAGTTACAAATGTTATTCGTAAAATGCCTAAAATCCATTCTACAATGACTCTTACGCGCTCAGAAGGTGACCAATTATTTCAGACATCTGAAAAACTTATTGGTTCCATGCTTGGTAAAAATGATGTTCAAGCATATGTTGTTATTCATAGCGATAAGGGAGAAGAATACAATATTTTAAAAAATCTGAGTCATATTCCAGAAGTAAAAGAGGCTGATGTGGTCTTTGGGTACTATGATATTATTTGTAAAGTTGAAACATCTGAATACAAAACATTGGAGAATATAATCACTAAAGCTATTAGAAAATTACCTCATGTAAGAACTACTATGACGTTAAATGTTGTTGCTGAACAAGAATCTTAAAAATCTACAATTTTAATAACGTTGGAATTGATACTCTTCACATAATTCTTGTCACCTGTTTTATTTTTCTTCTAAAGCAAATTAGACTCAAGATAGAGAATTTTTAGAAATACCGATCACTTGCTTTTATACTCAAATTGTAATACACTGTTATCCCTTCAACAAAAGCATGTCCCCCAAAGGGATACATCACTGAGAGGATCGGTGGTCCTCTCAGTTGATCACACTATTTCTTGGATTTCTTATTTTTCCTAGATTCTTCATTTCTTGATGCCTTACGCTCTTTGCGAATTGTAATTACACCTTTGATCATTATTGGTAGAGATACTCCAAACAAAATGATTACCACTTCTCCTGGAATTTCAGATACTGCTTCTTCAGCCGTCTTTGCTGAATCTGCAGATGTAACAATTATTTGAAAAATTATAGTTGGAAGAAACCAAACACACAGTCCTAAAATAAGCCAATATATCCCCTTCAATGATTTTTTACTATTGGACCACTTTATAATTTGAGAACTATGATTTGATTATTTTGTTATGGTTTTAAAAGAAAATAATTAGAGGGCTTCTTGACCTCTCTTTTTTGATGCGATATTTACAACATCATCAACTGTAGACACAACAATTATTCCATCTCCTGCTTTTCCTGAAAATGCCGCATCAGAAATTGCCTTGATTACTGCTTCTACTTTTGAATCCGCTACAATTGTACTAACAGTTGCAACCTTGTTGAATTCAGCGATAAAAGTACCCGTTCCTCTTCCCCCTCTGATGGTTTGCCTCTGACCAGAACCTCTTCCGTTTCCTTCTAGTATGGTAAATCCACCAACCATGTCCTTAATAGCGTCAGAAACTTGGCCTGTCTTATCGATTTGAATAGTTGCCTCGACTCGTTTCATTTGTTTCCCTAAATTTCTATTATTTAAAAAAGATCATATGTTTTTATTCAAATTTTATGATACAGTTGGATCAGTTGGTTATGTTATTATCCTCTGACCTTTTTAGCACACAAAATAAGTAAAATCATGAAAAGTGACGAGAAAAGATCACATCGGCTCAATTATCTTTTAAAGTATTATCTGAGTAATCCAAAAGAGTATGATCTATATCAAAAAGTAAAACAGATGGGAGTATCAGATGCTACTGCAAAAGATTACATCAGAACTGTGATAATTCAAGCTCAAAAAATCTATTCTCGATAATTCATGTATTGAATAGAATTCAATAAATCTAAGGATTGTCCTTTTTTATATCGAGATAAATTCGAGTCTTTTGTATCAATTCTTAGTAATATTAAACAAGGTAACTTCATAAACAATTCCGTAGGAGAATAAATCACATATGACAGATCCTCTCATCGATGATGTAAAGGCATTACTAGATAAAGAAAAAGGCGATGAACGCATCTTAAAACAAATTTGTAGAGCCTGTGAAAATAATGAAGTAATTAGCAATTATGAACGAAACTATGTTAGAAAATTAGCAGAAAAATATCTTGGTAGGGTACCTCAAGTAGATGAAGATACGCCTGCTGAAAAAAAACCGATTATTTCCGATACCATCATTTCAAAAACTTCCCCACAACAAAAAATTGAAACTTTTCAAACAACATATCCACAAACTGTAAAACCGAAATCTAAAAACACAAAAATGTTTTTGGGTGTAGGCGGAGCAATATTTGTAATTATGATAATAATCGGCGTATCGCTTTCCGGAATATCTTATACTAAATCTGATGACTCTGAAATTACTATTGACTCATCTGCCCTTTCAATTCAAACTGATCTATCCACATATCAAAAGGGAGATATTATTTCTATTAGTGGAACATCTGATACTTCTGGAAAAATAAACCTCTCAATTGAAAACCAAGACGGACAATTAGTCTGGTCAGAACAAATCTCTGTGAAAAGTAATGGTAAATTTTCCACATTGGCAATAGCTGGAGGTCCTGGATGGGATAAATCTGGTACATTCACGATAAAAGTAGAAAACGATTTAGAAACCGCATCAAAAACATTTTCTTTTAGGGTGTAATTTTCTCAAACTCTTTCCAGTGTGCATCTATCATTTCTCTTAGTTTTTCTATGCTAATCTCCTCCATGTATTCACGATAAACAATGAATTTATTCTGTTTTCCTGAATCATCACCATAAATATCGCTTGTATTTTTTGGAATCGCTCCTGTCTTCCATTGCTTCATTTCAAAAATCCAAACTGTTGCATCTGGATTTGAAAAATCTATCTCGTCACAACCTACAATATACAAATAACATTTTGTAGTCTGATTTAATTTCTCATGCAATTTTTCATATGCAATCACTTGTCCTTTTGCAATGTTGATCTTATCGTTGTGAAATCCCTTGAATTCTAAGACGATAAAACCTCCATTGTGCTCAATTAACCAGTCTATATCCGTCCCTCCTGAGGCTATCATACCATGAACTATCAAATCTCCAAGTATCTCCCTACCACGAGTAAATTCTACCTCATCAAAAATTTGGTATTTTGCTTTGGAACTTTTTCTAATGATTTGTCGTGGATTGGAATTATTTTGAATATTTTTTTCTTTGTCATAAAAAATATCGATCAAATCAGTGGTTTTATCAGTCACTGAATATGAATTATTGTTAGTCAATGATAAGATAGTTTGTAAAATTAAGTGAAGCTGTAATATTTTTTGTAATCTATCGGCACAGATATTCTCCTCCAGCACCCTTATACAAAATAAAATAATCTTCTGAATTTTTACGCTCTTTTTTTGCATTTAATGCATCTTGATATCTCCCAAAATGTTCTACCAAATACAATTGATTATCTGAATCTGCAAAATAATCTATTCCTACTAAATCAAATCCCTCCTCAGGAGTAAGTCTAATCTTTTCTTTTTCAAACCTATCTTCAGTCAATATGATTAAATTTTTTATTATTGTTTTAGATATAAGAACTATTTTTACTGATCATATATCATTAGATTTTTTTCTTCTAATAACGAATGTAAATTATGAACAGAACGATAAACATCTGATTCTTTTTTTGCACCCGTACAAACTAGCTTTCCTGACGCAAATAACAATATGACTGTTTTTGGATCTAACATTCTATGAATTAATCCTGGAAATTGTTCTGGTTCGTACATGCTTCTTGGTAGAGTTCTAGCTGCTTTTTCCAAGTGAATTTTACCACCTAGATTAATTGCTGCTACAATATTTTGGACTGTAATTACTGCATCGTTTTTGATTTTAATTTTACCTTTTCGTAATTTCTGAACTACTGTATTGACTGCTTTAATTGCCATATCCTCTGATTTTGCACCAGTGCATACCATTTTTCCAGTTCTGAAAATCAATGTTGCAGTTCTTGGATTTTGCAATCTAAAGACAAGTCCTGGAAATTGTTCAGGATGATATTCTGTGTCTGGAAATTTCTCAGTAATTTCATTGAGATCAATTTTTTGGTCTACTGATGCGGAAGCAACTACGTTTTCAACACTAACAATAGGCTTTGTTTGGGGCATGTCGACGGTCTTTAAATAGGTCCTTTATATATACTAGTCAGATTTTTTTGGAGATTGATGTATTGTTTTCTTAATGATGTCCAATCCATTGATAACGATATTCCTCATCTATGATGTCTGTAACAATGTCTTTATTTTTTATCTTATTTTTTGATAGTTCCACATCAAAAAACCCTAATTGCCCTTTCCATGGAATTGGAATTCTTAATGGTTTTGCATTTTTTATTTTGAATCCAAAAGTTTTATCTTGAAAATTTTTTGAAGCAAAATGAAATTTTTGCTCTTTTTTTACTTCTTTTGATGAATTGTATTTTTTTACATCATAAAGCTCAGCTTTTCCAATAATTGCTCCCGTAACTAATTTTTTTGTGATTTTTAATCTCCTGCAATCATCTATTCTGATTTTGATTGGAGCATGAATCAAAAATTCTCCTCGGAAATTTGTATTCCAGTTTCTTAATTCTATGGTCTTTTTTCCAGATATTATTAAATCTGCAAAAGGTTGTGATATTGATAGACACTTCAAGACAATTCATCTGATGTTTTTAGTCATTTTAAAAATTGATCTTTAAGATGACTGTATGCTGCATCTGTTTGGTCCCATCTCCAAATCTGGCACTTGTTCTTCCATGATTGGAATTGTTCCTTTATTTACTTTGATTACAACAGAATAGTTCATTGGTCTGGGGGTTGTCATACTAACAACTTTATTCACAAATTCTTCTTTACTCAAATCTAATAATGCTAATTTCTTAGCCATTTCTGGTGTAGTATAAAATATTCCGTTTTCTGTTGCCTTTATCCCTTCACCGTGATGCGTTGGAAATATCATTGTATTTGATCCAAGTTTTAATAATTTCTTGTGAATCGTATCGTATAAGTCATTTGCAAATTCCTCTGCCCTGTCTCGAAGATCTGGTCTTCCAACAGATTCGACAAATAATGTATCTCCAGTAAATGCATATTTGTCATCAACTACAAATGTCATGCTTCCTGCTGTATGTCCAGGTGTGTGAATTACTTGTACCTGTTTTTTTCCAACTGAAATTATATCTCCATCATCCACTTTTTTGTGTTCAATTTCGTATTCTTCTTTTGCACTAAAAAACAATTCAGCCTTTGCAATTTTTGCCAATTCTCTAGCTGCAGAGACATGGTCTGCATGCTGATGTGTGTCTATCACTTTGGTGATTTTTAGTCCTTCTTTTTCTGCAAATTCAATGTATTTTGAAGGTGGATAATTTGGATCAATAACTAGTGCTTCACCTTCAGATCCTACGATATGTGATAAGCAACCTTTCCCAACTTTTTCAACTTGTATGATTGTTAAATCTGTATTTTTAATTGCTGTATTTGCATTAAGAACTTGATTCCATCTTGACATTCCACCTTCTAAAGATGTAGATTCTATTCCCTTTTGTGCAAGTGCAAAGGTTGCTACCATTGATCTATTTCCATGGGAGCATATTGTTACTATCTTCTTATTTTTTGGAATTTTTTCTCCCACACTTGATGTAAATAACTCTGATAACGGAACATTTACAGCTCCTGGAATTTTAAATTCTGCAAACTCCATTGGTTCTCTAACATCTAGCAAAAACACATCTTTGTCATTCTTCAAAGACTCCCATAGTTTTTCATTTGAAATTACAGTACTTTGTTTACTTTTTACAAGTGTTTTATTCCAACTTTTTATTCCGTCTTTGAGATAATGCGCATCAAAACCAAACCTTACTAACATGTTAGCGTTTTGTGATGCTTCCTTTCCATCATCATCAATAAGAATTATCTTTTGATCTCTTGGAAGTCTTGAGATGACTGCCTGCTTTTGTTGCATGTTGCTGCATTTGGCATTTGCAGATCCTTCAATATGTCCTGACATGTAGTTATCTGCCGATCTTAAATCTAAAATTAGTGATGGAACTTTATTTTGAATATCTTCATAGATTTCTTCTGCTGTCATCTCGATATTGGTCATATTCTCATTTATTTTGTTACCAAATTTAGAAGTTTTTATTCTTGTTTTTATGTTAAATCCTAGGCTTCTAAAACTCTAATCACCTTACTTGGAATATCATTTAATCTGCTTACTGCCAGAGTCTTCTCATATCCTAAGTGTCTTAGATTATTTGCAATAATGGTAGCTCTAACTGTATTTGATCCCACTCCTAATGCTACCATCTTAATCCCGAGATTTTTCAGTGATTTAATCATTGCACGAACTGCGTCTGGATCTGATGGCTCTCCATCAGTTAACGTCAAAAAAATGTCTGGTCTTTTTGATTGTAACACTGGAAACATTTTATCATATACTTCTGCCAACGGTGTGGAACCGTTTGCAATAATTTGTACTAGTCTTTTGGCTGAAATATTATTCCATTTCATATTGTCTGGTTTTATCAACCAGCATACAACAGTTCTATTATCTGTATTAAATGCATAAACTGCAAATTTTACTTTCAGATATGCTAGTACTTCACAAAGTGCAAGTGTAGCTTTTTTGTATTCTAATGCATCTGATGCAATACTTGATGAATGATCTAATAAAATAATTATTCTTGTCTTGATTGATTTTTTAACATCTGTAAAAAATGGCTCATGTCCGTCAATGTAATTTTCTTCATCAAATTCGTCTCCACTGATAAGGTGTTGTTCTTTCCATCCTGATTTTAATTCTCTAAATTTTATTTTTAAATTATTTATCAAATTCATGTCGTATATTACTGTCTCATCAACATTGATTGATGTTGGAATCTTAATTCCTATTGATTCAGAAGTTAATCCTTTGTTGTCATTTTTTTTATTTTCTTCTAGCAATACCTTGTATTCGTCATAGATATTATCTCCACTTAAGGTAGCTTTTGGATCAATTTTTCCAAAATCTCCTTCTTTATTTCTTGAAATCACTGTTAGAAATTTCAGTAGTTCTTCTTCTGAAATAGCCATACCTGCTTTCATAAATGGTAATGAAACAGGAATTGTAAGCAATGAATCTATGTCTAAAATTTTAACAATTTCATTCACTTTTTTTTCCAACCACTCTGTATCGTATTTTTTTTCTATGGATTCATCAACAATTTTTTTAGCAAACTCTGATGCTTTCTTTATTCTTTCAAAATGACTTGATTGTATTTCCCCTTTGAATGCTCCAAACATAAAATATTGATAAAACGCTTCTACAATTCGTGCCTTTCCATAAACTGTATGTAGTTGTGGTCTTGCCACAAACATATAGGCATAGTTAAAGATAATCTCTTCATCCATACCTTTCCAAATCTTTCTGCCTAGTTGTTCCACTCTGCGAGTTTCCATAGTATTTAGAATAAACCCAAATGCATGATCATTGCTGAGAATTTTTTTACAAAACTTTATTCTCATTGCCTCATACCATAATGAGGTTCTAAATTGCCTGTATCTTTGAAACTCACTCCCTATTCTTTTTTCAATTGGTGTTAAAATTACTCTGTTCTCTTTTAGTCTGGTTTTTGTCTCCATTTTATCGGAAAATTCAACCGTAACATTTTCTCTTTCAGACCATCTCCTGACTAGAAATGTGGCAATTTCCACTAATGATTCGTTTCGTAATTGTAATGACTGCATCTAATTACCAAACATTGAGGTAATGATGTCACTTACTTTTTGATATTCTATATTTCCCCACTGTGTATACACATTACCAAAAACAATTTTTGCTGATTCTTTGGGAGACATTCCATTATCTAGCAATTTTCCAAATGCTATTGTTTCTCTTAAGCTTGGAGAATAAAATAACTCTTCAACAGCAGCTGCCTGTCTGAGTACATTTGCAAGTTTGATTGCTTGAATAATTTCAGAATCATGATTTCCAGAAACGTGTTTTTTGATAATTTCTAATTCTATATCTTCAGGTGGATATTCTAAATTAATTCTAACTGGAAATCTACTCAATAATTGTGGTGGTAGTTCCTTTGTTCCACTATGTGTAAGAGGATTTATTGTTGCAATTACAAACCATCCTTCTTTGGCTTTTACAACTTCTCCTGTGGATTCTTTTAAAATGATCTGTCTTCTGTCATCTAGTGCTTCATCTAATCGAAGTAAAACGTCAGCTTCTGCAGAATTTATTTCATCCAGATATAACATGCTACCTTCTTTCATTGATTTAATCAGTAGGCCTTCATCAAAACTGACCGTGCCATTTGTTAATGTTTTTGTTCCAATGAGATGGCTCTCTCGTGTTCTCAGGCTAAAATTTATTGATTCTAGCTTTGTATTCTTGCTCTTTGCAAAATCTCTGACCAAAGATGTCTTTCCAGTACCTTTTGGACCAATTATTAACACAAATAGATCTGCTTGATATGCTTTGTTTAGAATCTGAATAGAGTTATTCCAATCTAAATAAGATGCTTCTTTTACCATTTGATGTTTTTGATTCTTCAAGTTTACAAATAAAGCTTAGTTT
>DASSYQ010000022.1:0-56270 GCA_035703205.1 Nitrosarchaeum sp. | reverse complement strand
AATTGAATTAAGTGCCAATACAAAATCAGGCAGTGGAGCAACCTTTGCCCCATCAAATTCTACCTGCATGGAAACACCGTTCTCGATTCTATCTGTAAATGCTGTTACATTGTATATTCCCTTTAATGAAAAAACGGCTTTTACATCTCTTGGAGTTGTTTCATATTCTCCTTGAGGATCTGAAAAACCACCAAGCAATTCTGCATGTCCGTCAGGACCTCTCACTACTACTGTGACTATACTACTTCCATCACTTTCAGTTCCAAAAAACGTAATCTTTTCATCAATAGTGTAAAAACTCTTTTTCATATCAACTGCAGTGACATTTGCATATGCTGGAACAACCATGAGAATAATTAATGAAAATACTGCAAATGCTCCTAATTTTGTCCGCATGTTAAGAATTAAATGCATTTGCTTTTAAAAAACACGGATAAATTCTTCTATAGATTTGATAATAAAATTTCACCAAATTTAGAGATCAAGTAAAAATCTCATAAACACACCATCATTTTGCTCAATTTTCATCTCGTAAAATGTGGGAGCTTTGATTTCGACTTTGAAATTGTGTTTTAAAAAATCAAGTGGTTCGCCATATGCTTTAGCATTTATTTTGTAGCCGTTATTTTCTTGAATTTCAAGTTCTATTCTTTTTATTGCAAAACCTTCTGTGATTAGTACAAAAGTCACTTCTTCTAACCAGCTAAACAAAAGATATCTGAGGTCTTTTCCTTGCGCAACAATTGTTTTTTGATCTTTTTCTTCTACCTTGTCTTGATCTAGTGTTAGATTAATCACTGCATTTGCTGTAATCAAAAATGCCTCTTTGAGGTCTTTTGCAATTACTTCAATGAATGCATCAGTTGCATGATCTAAAAACTTGTAGCTCAACTATGCTTTTGAAATCTTGCTAATTATTAATTTAGATGGTCTTTGATCCATCTTTTTGTTTTAGAAAATACTGTCTCATGGATTAATTTCAATATATCACATAAGGAAGATGACTTGTCAAGGAATTTGCGATTAATTGAAATGACATCTTCCTTATGTTATCTTTATGAAAATAATATTATAATATAAAGTATTCACATATTTTGTATATTTAAAACATTACAAAATAATATTCTCAGAAAGCAAATTTTCCACTTGTATTTGGACTAAAAATCCAGTTATTGCTAATAACCATTCCTGTTTATTGATCCGTTATTCTTTATATTGGATAATTCAAAAATTCTACAATGAAAAAGACACAACTTCTAAGTGTTGTTTTTTCACTGATCATGGTTGCTGGCGTTAGCGCTGGCAATTCAGTATATGCTGAATCAGATGAGAAACATGACGACCTCAAAGAAAGACTAGCTAACATTTGCATGTTAACTGACGAAGAAAAAGAGCAGTTCTTTTTGGATCATCCAAGAATTGCCCAATTCAAAGACAGAATTACAAGCATTTGTGAGCTAAGTGAAGATGAACGTAAAGTAGCACTTGAGGAATTCCTCAAGGAAAATGCCCCGGAGAAAAAATCCGATTACAATATCGCCGACAAGCTAGAACAATACTGTGCAATGTCTGATGTTGACAAGGAAGCATTCTTGGCAAAACATGACAAAGCAGAACAAAAAGACATGATGAATGAATACTGTGATCTAGATGAATCTGGAAGAGCTGCTTACATTGCAGAACACAAGATGGCAGTAGAAGAAATGCAAAAAAAACACGAAGAAATCCGTGATCATAAAGCAGAATATCAAAGATTCTGTGAAATGACTGAGGAACAACGTGCTGCAGAAATTACTGATGCTGAAAAATTACAGAAAATATCTGAATGGTGTGAAATGACACCTGAGCAAAGAGAAGCATACAAAAAAGAACATCAGGATGCTGCAATGGATTTCAAAGAAAAACGTCATGCTGCACTAGACAGAATGAAAGAGAAGCATGATCTATCTCCAAGATTGCGAGAGATGATTATGGCAAACTCTGATATTTCTCAAGAGCAAATAGATGAGCTCAAAGCAAAGTACGAAGAAAGACATGGCGAACTCTCTGATGAGAAAAGATCAGAGCTCAAAATGAAATTCCGAGATCATGTGTCATCTATGCAAGGCAAACTCACTGATGAGCAAAAAGCTGACATCAAGGCAAGACATGCAGAGATGAAGGCACTAAAAGATGAACTGCGAGAGAAATCTACACTAACTGATGAGGAAAAACAAGAACTTAGAGCAGAATTCATTGAAAAGGCAAAATCTATGCAATTGGCATGGATTACACCACGACAACAAATAGCTGCAGGAATTGATGCAGGAGAAATTGAATGTCGTGAAGGATTTAGCCTGGTAATGAAGACATCAAACGGATTGCCAATGTGCGTAAAGGCCGACTCGGCACTTCGAATGATTGAAAAGGGTTTTGCAGTTCCTGCAAACTAATCTCTTTTTTATTTTTATGAATTTGAGCTGAAATCACATCATCTAAGTTCTGTTCCACACCGAATCAATCCATTTTTCAAAACTGCCTAGTTCTGCATAGTTATCACAGAAATATCTAAATCACAACCATTCGACATCTAATCACAATGGAACTGCCGCGTGGAATGAAAGACTTTGAGGATAAAGAAAACGCAAACATTGAGCATATCAGAAGTCATTTCAAAAAATTATCAAATCTATACGGATTTTCATTTATGGATCCGTCTCCAATTGAGCTACTATCAGTACTGGAGACAAAGTCAGGACCTGCAATTAGAGATGAAATTTACTATTTCAAAGATAAAGGAGACAGAGAGGTAGCATTAAGATTTGATTTTACAATGGGCTTGACAAGATATGCGACTGGACAAAAATCAATGAGACTTCCAGCAAAAATATCTGCATTTGGAGGGGTATTCCGATATGACGAGCCACAAAAGGGAAGATACCGCTATTTTCACCAATGGGATGTAGAGATTTATGGAAAGCCAGGACTAGAATCAGAAGCTGAAATCATTGAATTTACATCAAGACTATTTGATTCCTTACTTCTCAAAGATATTACAATAGACATCAACCACAGAAATCTAGTAGAATCATTTATCAACCAAACATTTGATTCAAAAGATCCAAAACTAGTTGGCGATATGCTAAGAGCAATAGATAAGATACAAAAAAAATCAAAGCAAGAAATCATATCTGAATTCAAAGACAGATATGATATTGACAAGCTAGAAAAAATTCTAGAGTTTTCACAAATCAAGGGAACCATATCTGAGGTAGAATCAAAACTTGACACAACAAAATTGCAATCATGGGATGATCTAAAGCAACTAATAGACTCACTAGAAAACAGAGGAGTTGCAAATACACGCATAAATTTCGGCATTGTTAGAGGACTGGATTACTATTCCGGAATGGTCTTTGAAGTGTTTGACAAAAGTTCAACTCTTGGAGCTTTGGCTGGTGGAGGAAGATATGATTCTCTGACAAAAGCATTTGGACGAGAAGACATTGGAGCTACAGGCGTTGCAGGAGGAGTAGAAAGAATAATGCTTACAATGCAAGAGCAAAAGATAGTACCAGAAACAAAACAGATACGAGTTTCAGTTTTATACATTAATGAAGAGATGCAAAAAGTTGCAATGAGCATTGCATCTTTACTTAGACTGGATAACATTCCAACAGATGTTGATCTTTCTGGAAAGAATCTAAAAAAACAAATCGAGCAAGCATCTGAATCAAAATATTGTATTATAGTAGCTCCAAAAGAATTAGAGCAAAGCAAAGTTGTACTAAGAAACATGCAGAACGGAACAGAATCACAAATTGACATAGAACAGCTTACAGATGATCCAAGATCAGTTCTTAATTTAGAAAAGCCCTAGTCAACATCATAATTTCAGGACCAGTAGTCATAGATCCAACAACTACTGCATGATTGTTTACCAACATTCCAGACATGACATATGGGATGCCGTTATTAATCGTGGTAGGCTCGACTCTTACTCCTAATACATTTGCAAAAATCTTCATGTCTTCTTCATCAGCTTCTGGGTGTATTGCAGCACCTGAATTGTTTGCAACCATTACTGCCCCTGTTTGATTAAATCCGGCAATTCTTTTCTGCAAAACTTCTACTCCTAATACTTGCTCTATTGTCTTGCAGTCATCTTTTGATAACCACGGTGATACAATAGCACCTTTATCATTTGCACAAATTACATTTCCAAGTGCGGTATACTTTGAATCCAATACACCTATCTCCATCTTGGTCTCTTTTTTTAGAAATTCATATTCATCCGTATATGCAGTCTTTGGAAGCAATATTCCCTTGTTGTTCATTACCATTAACGCTCCTAAAAGACGTGTATTTGCAACAGCACAATACACAACCTGAGTCTTTAGATATTCTGCTAGTTTTTCTGCTTTAGTTTGGGCAAAGCCCATAGGAAGCAAAACAAATTCATCATTTGTATTAATGTAAATCCCAATGTTTGGTCCTCTGTAAACATCAAATTTGATAATGTCCATTTGTTGTATTTGATCTTCAAACGATATGAACGTAAGGAAATTTCAAATGGCATTTGAGCATAGATCTTTTATTGTAGTAAAGTTTAGTCTCGACTAATTTTGTCTAGCTTTAAATAATATCTGAGCGAAGGTTGGTTTATGCCAATAGCAGAAAATTTCCCAGAAGGTTTGAAACCAATTGGAAAAATTAATCACTCAGACGGTGAACACTTTCACTGGGTTTGGGGTCCTGGTAAAACAAAAAATACTGACGGTTCACAAGCCGAAGTATTTGCAGATTCAGAAGTTGTAGCAGCTTATGCAGCTCGTGGAGAAAAACAAGTTCCACTTGGTGTTAGCGGTACAATGGTTGCAGTTGACTGGGATTCTTGTGTTGCAGATGGTGCATGTATCGAAGCATGTCCAGTTCAAGTATTTCAATGGTACAGAACTGAAAAAGACATTCCAGCTACTGAAGCAATAAGCGCAACTTTTGCGGGAACTGGAAGTTCTGTCAAAGAAGAACGAAAAGATTACACCGACAAAGCAGATCCAATTAGAGAACATGATTGTATATGGTGTATGGCATGCGTTTCAGTTTGCCCTCCACAGGCTATCAAAGTTGATCAATCAAACTTGGAAGCACATGAAAAAGCAGCAGGAACATATGTAAAGATTGCAGCAGGTACTGCCAATCCACATGCACACGACTAAAAATTATTTTCTTTTTTATTTCATTTATTCTAATAATACCTAAAATATGAATCTCAAATTGAGATCTGTTGTAATTTAGTTGCAACTAATTTTGTCTAGATTTAAATAATATTCAAATAATACATTTTCATGGCAGAATTAGTAATACCAGAAGATTTTTGTCACGAACAAAAACCAGTCGGAAAAACTAGCCATGGTAATGGTGAGAATTTTCACTGGATTTGGGGTAAAGGAAATCCAGACGGTGCAGCATTTTCAAATGAAGATGTAAAGGCAGCATATGAAGAAAGAGGAGAAAAACAAGTTCCTCTTGGTATTCATGGAACAACAGTTGCAGTTGATTGGGATTCTTGTGTTGCAGCTGGATCATGCATGAGTGTATGTCCAGTCCAAACATTTCAGTGGTACAGAACCGAACAAGACATTCCAGCTAAAGATGTAGTTGGTAAAGTTTTTGAAGGAACTGGAAAAACTGAACAAGACGAACGATTAGACTATACAGACAAATCAATGCCAATTCGAGAACATGATTGTACAGTTTGTATGGCTTGTCAGGAAATATGTCCATCCGGAGCTATTAGAATTGAACCAGCAAACTTGGAATGGCATGAGAAAGCAGCCGGTACCTTTGTTAAAATGACTGGTGGCGGTAACCCACATGCACACGACTAAAAATTATTTTCTTTTTTCTTATTTTTCTAAAACTTGGTTTGTCTATCTCAACAAATTTTAATCACTGTTATCCATCACTTTTTGCAGAGGTCGCCTAGCTCGGTAGGGCGCGGGCCTTGAGAGCCTGTGTGCGCAAGCACCCGGGGGTTCAAATCCCTCTCTCTGCGTTTTTACTTTTCTAATTTACCTAGTTCAGCTAACAAAGCTGATAGTTGAATTTCTGGGTTTGCACCAACTAAAATTCTATAATCATATTTTGCAATTACTTCCAAAATATCTGATAATTTTTCATGTTTTGTTTTGAATACTGCAGAGTTTAGATATTTTAGAAAATCTGATTCTGACATTCCATAAACTTTGATCAGCTCAATCATCTTTTCTCTTGCATCTATTATTTTTCCAGACAATGCCATTTTTAGAACACCATCTACATCACTAGTTTTTGTCAATCCAGCTGATGCTTTTACATTGTCTTCTGAAATCTCTCCTATACTTGCAGTTGCCTGCATCAGATTAATGGCATGTCTAAGATCTCCTTCAGAATAATCATAAATTGCCTTTAGCCCTTTTTTGTCTGTCTTTACTTTCTCTTTTTTGGCTATGCTTTCCAGATGATTGATCATGTCTTCTTCAGGAATTGCTGTAAACTTGAATGTGGCACATCTGCTTTGGATAGGCTCGATGATTTTTGAAATGTTATTTGCAATTAGGATGAATCTGCAATATTTTGCGGTATCTTCTATTATTCGTCTGAGTGCAGTCTGCGCATCAGCAGTCATCTCATCTGCCTCGTCTAAAATAATTATCTTAAATGGAACTTCTGCCATTCCTGCATATCTTGAAAATTTCTTTACTTTCTCTCTGACCATTCCTATGCCTCTCTCATCTGAAGCATTTAGCTCAAGAGTGTAGTCTTTAGAATTTTCTCCAAGAATCTGTCTGGCTATGCACAAGGCAGTAGTTGTCTTGCCAACCCCTGCGGAGCCAGAAAACATTAGGTGTGGCATGTCAGTTGGATCTTTGATTAGAGCTTCCAGGCTACCGATAATCTCAGTCTGATTTACAATCTCTGAAAGCTTTGTTGGGCGGTATTTCTCTACCCACATGCCTGTTGATAACATGTGATCTTCTGGTCTATTTCCCACTAATAAATCGAAATTAATAGGATCAATTGATCTAACAAAATAGTGAACAGAATTGATCGATCCATTACATCAGGATCTTATGGGGGAATAGTGATCTTACGATGGAAATTGATAAGATAGAAAAACTACATTCTATTGGATATAGCCTAAAGGATGCTAAGGTTACGATAAATAATGATCTGAAATTCAATGTGGCAGGCCTTAAAATTAATGGCACTCAAGGTGAGGTCTTGAATCTGCCTCGCTGGATAGGAAAAATTCTATCCCAAAACAAACTTGCAACCATTGAAACACCTGACATGATCACTGAGCTAAAGCAAGCATTATCCAAAGAAAAGATGGTTGGCGAATATCAAATGTCTACACTTGATCCTCACTTTTACATTAAGCTAAAAGAATCAATGAAGAATTTGAATCGTGACGATTTTAATCATGTAGAAAGCATCATGTTGGAATTATTTAGAATGAGAAGAGGAAAACTTGTAAAGCTTGCAGACTCTACAAAACTCAATTCAGAATTATATGGTAAACTAACGGTGGAAGAAAATATTTTCTTTAAAACAATTTATGATAACAGTAAAGAATTTGAAAAACAAATAAGAGGAGATTTAGATGAGCAAAGTTCAAACTAGTACATTTACTGAATCTGCATTATCTGATAAGGTAAAAGAATTTCTAACAAGATTCAAAGACAAGTCTGGCAGCTACAAGTATGTAGAACAAATCGACGAGATGATGCCAAAGGGTGCAAAATTCATACTAGTTGATTACAATGATCTTGTAGTAGAGCCAGAAATTGAGATTATCTTCTCAACAGATCCTGATAGAATTCTAACTGCATTTTCAAGGGCAATCAAAGAAGCACTTCAAACAAGATTTCCTGACTATGCCGAAAAAATCAAAGATGAAGTTCGTGTAAGACTAGTAAACTATCCTCTTCAAAGAAGTCTAAGACAGATCAATGCTGAAACTATTGGAAACATTACAAGTGTTTCTGGTATGGTAGTTAGAGCATCAGAAGTAAAACCACTAGCAAAAGAACTTGTATTTGTTTGTCCTGATGAGCATCAAACCAAAGTAATTCAGCTAAAAGGAATGGATGTAAAAATTCCAATAGTATGTGATAATCCAAGTTGCAAACACAGAGATTTTGAATTAAAACCTGAAGCAAGCAAATTCATAGATTTTCAAATTCTTAGATTACAGGAACTACCAGAAGATCTGCCACCTGGTCAACTGCCTCACTATATTGATGTGACAATTAGGCAGGATCTTGTAGATAATGCAAGGCCAGGAGATAGAATAATTCTCACAGGAATAGTAAGAGTAGAACAAGAATCAGTTGCCGGAATAACTAGAGGGCATAGTGGATTATACCGATTACGAATTGAAGGAAACAATATTGAATTTTTGGGAGGTAGAGGTTCAAAGACTTCACGTAAAATAGAGAGAGAAGAAATTTCCCCTGAAGATGAAAAAATGATCAGGACACTTTCCCAAAGTCCTAATGTTTATCAAAGATTAATTGACTCTTTTGCACCACACATACAAGGACAATCTCTTATCAAAGAAGCTATTTTGCTATTAATTGTAGGATCAACTCAGAGATTGCTTGGCGATGGAAGTAAAATTAGAGGTGACATTAACGTATTTCTTGTTGGTGATCCTGGTACTGCAAAAAGTGAGATGTTGAAATTTTGTGCAAGAATTGCACCAAGAGGACTGTACACATCAGGTAGAGGTTCAACTGCAGCAGGTCTTACAGCAGCTGTAGTTCGTGATAAAACAGGAATCATGATGTTAGAAGCAGGTGCTGTAGTTCTTGGTGACCAAGGTCTAGTATGTATTGATGAATTTGATAAGATGAAACCAGAAGACCGAAGTGCACTACACGAGGTAATGGAGCAACAATCTGCAAGTATTGCAAAAGGTGGTATTGTTGCCACACTGAATGCACGAACATCAATCTTAGCAGCTGCAAACCCAATGTATGGAAAATATGATCCATTCAAAAATATCACAGAGAATGTAAATTTGCCAATTCCGTTACTGACCAGATTTGACTTGATCTTTGTAGTGCGTGATATTCCAGGAAGAGAAAAAGATGAAAAGATTGCAAGACACATAATTGAACTACATACACCTCAGGGAACTGACAAACGTTCTGTAATTGATGTGGATATTCTGACAAAATATCTCTCATATGCAAAAAGATCTAGCCCGGATTTGACAAAAGAAGCAGAAGAAAAGATTTTGGAATATTATCTTCAGATGAGAAACGTAGAATCTGAAGAAATGATCACAGTTACTCCTAGACAGCTTGAAGGTATTATCAGACTTTCAACTGCAAGGGCCAGATTGCTCATGAAAGACAAAGTAGAAGAAGAAGACGCAGAGCGAGCAATATTTCTAATTCAAAGCATGCTTCAGGATGCTGGTGTTGATGTCAATACTGGTAAGGTAGATCTTGGAGTTTTACAGGGAAGACCAAGAAGTGAAGTATCCAAGATGCAGCTATTCATGGATGTTCTAAAATCAATGGAGGGCGACAATAAAGTTGCAGTTGAAGAAAGAGCATTTGTAAAGGAGCTAGAAAAGACAGAAAAATTCACTGAAGAAGAAGCACGAAACTATATTCGAAGAATGCTTCGCGAAGCATCTATTTATGAATCAAAACCCGGTCATTATAACCGAGTATGAAAATAGAAAAACTAGATCTTCCAAAACCTGCAATTGATTTTCTATTGTCTGAAGGATTTTCCAAATTATATCCTCCTCAAGCTGATTGTGTCGCTGCTGGACTTCTTGATGGGAAAAGCATCCTGGTTTCTGCACCGACTGCAAGTGGAAAAACTCTTACTGCAATACTTGCAATGATCAGTTATCTTTCAAAAAACAATGGTAAGGTTATCTATCTTAGTCCTCTAAGAGCATTAGCGTCTGAAAAATTTACAGAATTTAAAAAACTGGAAAAAGTTGAATTGGGGAAAAAGATCAAAGTAGGTATCTCCACTGGAGATTTTGAAAACATTGAAAAAAATCTTGAAAAAAATAATGTACTAGTTTTAACAAATGAAAAGATGGATTCCATAATCAGACATGATACAGAATGGCTTGATGATATTGGGTTAGTAATTGCAGATGAGATTCATCTTATTGGTGATGAAAGTAGGGGACCGACACTGGAGATGATCTTAACAAAACTAAAACTATTGGAATCTAAACCGCAGATTGTAGGTCTTAGTGCAACAATAACAAACGCAAATGAGCTGGCAAATTGGCTTGATTGTATACTGGTAAAAAATGACTGGCGGCCTGTTCCACTTTCTGAGGGCGTATATGATGGGGGTGAAGTAATTATGAATAATGGCAATAAATTCGAAGTTGAGCCCAGTATTCGCGGAATTCCTATTGATTTGGGTGTGCAATCAGTAAAAAATGGAGGTCAATCCCTAGTTTTTGCAGAAACTAGGACTCGCTCAAAGGCGCTTGCAACAAAGGCGGCTGATGTTATTTCACAATTTCTGGAAAAAAAAGAATCAGAAGAACTAGAAAAGATTTCAAAAAAAATTCTATCTGATAATGAACACACTGAATTGGTAAAGACTCTTGCAATATTGATAAAAAAAGGTGTTGCATTTCACCATGCTGGGCTGAATCAAAATTGCAGACAAACAATAGAAACTGAATTTCGCAAAGGAACAATCAAACTATTATCATCAACACCAACTTTAGCTGCCGGTGTAAATCTTCCCGCAAGAAGAGTTGTCATATCAAATATCAACAGGTACAATGCAAAAGTTGGAGGAAACAGACCGATTAGCATTTTAGAGTATAAACAGTTGTGTGGTAGAGCTGGAAGACCACAATATGATAATTATGGAGAGTCAATTATTGTTGGAAATGGAAACAGTGAAGATCTCATGGAATACTATATTCATGGAGAACCTGAACCCATCATATCAAAGATTACAGATGACAAATCCCTGAGAACCCATGTGTTAAGTGTAATTGTAACAAGTCCTGGAATTAAAAAAGAAGAGATTCTAGATTTCTTTTTACAAACATTAGGTGGATTGCAATCAAGAAAAGCTACAATAAAATTTGCAATTGATATCTCATTACGATTTTTGACAAGCGCATTTTTAATTATTAAAAAAGGTGAAAGATATGCTGCAACAGAGTTTGGAAAAAAGACATCAATGCTATACATTGATCCACTTACAGCAACTTACTTTAGAGATGCAATTGAAAATACATCAAAAGAAAGAAAACATACTTTTGGATTTTTACACTTGATCTCAAACTGTGAGGAATTTTTCCCAAAATTCTCCCTAAGACAAAAAGACTATGAAACTGCCAGTTTGATGATAGAAAACAACTCTTCAGAACTTTTATCACCAATATCTGAATATGACTGCTCAAGAAGTTTGTTGGCTTTGCAATCTTGGATTACCGAATCCTCCGAATTGACCCTTTCTGATAATCTTGGAATCGAGTCTGGAGACATGCATAGGATGGTTGAGACTGCAGACTGGTTATCTTATTGTCTTAGAGAGATTTCAAAACATGTAGAGCGTGCAGATTTACTTGATGAATTGGAGAATCTGCGCAAAAGAATCGTATATGGTATTAGGGAAGAATTATTGGATCTGGTCAAAATAAAAGGAATTGGTAGAGTAAGGGCAAGAGTACTCTATAAACACGGAATTAAGACCCTCGATGATCTAGCAAAGATTCCGGTGAATAAATTAGCAGAGATAGATAAAATTGGTTCAACCCTCGCAGATAACATAAAGTCAGAATTACGTAAGGTTAGATAATTGACTGAACTGATAATCCCTGCAATAGTGTCATGTGTAATTGCGTTTTTTACAGTATATGTTACCACTCCGCCACTGATTAAATTTCTACAAAAAAGAAATCTTGCAGTCAAAGACATGAACAAAAAAGATCATGTGATGGTAGTAAGGCCAGGTGGGCCTTCAATTATTGCTGGAATCATTGCATCTGAGCTTGTTTTGTATGGGTTTTTCCAGACTAGTGAAATTATTGCAGTAATGATTACTAGTTTTATTGCATTTGTAATTGGCTATGTTGATGATAGAAAAGTTATGGGTGGATGGTTCAAACCAGTTGCTTTGGCAATTGCCTCAATACCAATAATTTTACTTGGAACATATGATTCTAATTTGTCATTTCCTTTGTTTGGCACGGTTCAGATACCTGCACTTTATCTTGGACTCATAATTTTTATGATTCCAATTACTGGTAATACTATCAACTCTATTGATGTACTAAATGGAGTAGCGAGTGGTTTTATGATAGTTGCAAGTTTTTCATTAAGTATTGCATTGTTTATTTTACAAAACTATGAAATAGCAATAATCAGTTTGCCGTTAGGATTTGTTTCATTAGCATTTTACAAATATCATAAAATTCCAAGTAAGATATTTCCTGGAGATTCGGGTGCTTTAACTTTGGGTGCTATGTATGGTGCAATTGCAATTATAGGACATGTAGAAATTATTGCAGCTATTGCCCTTTTACCGGCTGTAATTAACTCATTTTTGTTTCTCTCAAGTATGAAGCGAATTGTAGAGCATAGACAAATCAAAGGAAAGCCCGTTGAGCATACTGAAGATTTTAAGCTAAAAGCAACTAATGATAAAACTGCCCCTGTGACACTTGTTAGATTGATCCTTGCAGGTGGACCGTTATCTGAAAAGCAAGTTGGTTATGCAATTTTCAAGCTAGCAATTTTTTCAGGAATGCTTGCGATAATTACTGCATTTATGACAAGGGTGTTTATTTGAAGATAGGACTCTTTGGATTCCTATTTGTAATGTGGATTCTGATCCTTGCCGGTGGTGGAATTCTAGTAACAATTTTGGGTCCTTTTTCTATCTCTGGTTATGGTAATTTTGATTTGTTATTGACTTCTATAATCAAAGCAATCATTGCAATAGTTCTAGTAGTGATTTGGATCTTGGTATTGTCAAAATTAAAAAACTGGATATTTAAAAAAGAGATAAGATACTAGCTTTCCATCCACTGTCTCTGTTTTTTATCATACTCTTTGCGTGTGTATCTTATTGTAGCTGGAACTCCTATGACAACAGAATCTTCTGGAACATCCCTTGTTACTACTGCCCCCATTGCAACAACACTGTTTTTTCCAATGGTCACTCCTGCCTTGATTACTGCTCGTGCTCCAATCACCGCATTGTCCTCTATGGTAACTCCAATCATTTTGTCACACATTGGATACGGATCATTTGTAAGTACAGCAGCAGGTCCTATGAATACATTTTTTCCAATTCTTGATAGTGGTGGGATGTATGCTTGTCCTTCTATCTTTGTATTCTCTCCAATTTTTACATTGTAATCAATATGTACAAGAGAGCCGATCTTTACATTATTTCCAATTTCTACATTGTCTCCAATGTATGAGAAATGCCAAATCTTCACATTGTCGCCAATTTTTGCTTTTTCTGAAATAAAGTTAGTTACCAACTATATCACAAATGCCATGGATTTGCCATAGTAATAATTTTTTCAGGCAGGTTTTTCTTGTTATTTTTAAGAAATTCCATCTCTTGATCCTTATTTCTTAACTCATCTGGTAACATTATTGGTATCTCCTCAATTATTGGATAAAATCTGGAACACTTGGAACAAAATAATGCGCCTTCTGCAACAACATTGTTTTTTTCTTTAATCTCGTATAATTCCAAAGGGTGGTATTTGTCCATAGGACATGCCAAAATATCCATCATTGTCTTGTTCATTTTAAATCCAGATAAATTGGAATTCCTTTTTGGCTAGATAAAAGTGCCGCTTCTGCTATTTTCGTTACATTAACTGCTTGTTGTGATTTTACAACCAACTCATTTTTTCCTTCTATGGCACCCAAAAAACTCTGAATCTCTAATGACAATGGCTCTTGCTTTTCATTACGTGGAATTTCCGTCTCTTCTTTTTTCTCTACTTTTACTTCCTGTGAAATAAAATCCGATGTAATTAATGCATCAGTGCAAACTGCAGTAAATGTCCTGACTCTCTTTGGTGTGATCCAATTTGATGAGATAATTGCTACTTTATCATTTTTATATCCTAACATTATGCTTGCAAAATCTTCATGTTCGTGGTTTATTCTACCTGATCTTGCAAAAACTACCTGAGGCATATCATCAAACAACCAATTTGCAGTGTCTATGTCATGTACCGAAGTATCATAAATTATTCCCACATCTTTTATGTGAAGAGGCATCCTGTTTTCTCGATGAAATTCAAGCATTACCAGCTCACCAAACTTTTTTTCTTTAACGATTTTTTTCACAATGTCTACTGCAGGGTTAAAACGTTCGATATACCCACATGTTAGGATCACTTTGTTTTTTTCTGCCAACTCTGCAATTCTCTGACCATCTTCTGATTTGTACGTCATTGGTTTTTCTACAAATACATGCTTTTTTGCTTCAATCAATTTTGTAGCAATTTCTGTATGAGTTGAGGTTGGCGTTACAACAAAAGCTCCATCGAATTCTTCAGATTTTATCAAATCATCTAATGAACTATAATAATTCACTGAATATTTTTCTCCGTATTCCTTACTTCTTTTAGCATTTACATCACAAACTGCAGAGAGTACACCTAATTGCGATAATATTCTGGTGTGATTTTTCCCCCACCCACCAGTACCGATTTGAACAATTTTCATCTAATACACCGCAGTTAACCAATGAGAGTAATCCTGGTTTTTGTCCATTACTATGTCCATATACTCACTCATCATTTTTCTGGTAATGTCTCCTGGCTTACCATCTCCAATTTTTTTACCATCAACTGAAATTACTGGTGTAATCTCAGCTGCGGTTCCAGTAAGAAAAACTTCATCAGATATAATTAATTCACTTCTTGCAATTTCAGTTTCTAATACTTCTATGTCCAAATCTCTTGCAATTTTTATGACAGCATCACGTGTAATTCCATTTAAAGCAGAAGATGATAATGGCGGTGTAATTAACTGACCTTCTCTTACAATGAAAATATTTTCACCTGGCGCTTCACTCACATTTCCACTGTGATCTAATAGTATCGCTTCATCAAATCTATTTCTTTTTGCTTCTTGTGTTGCTATGATTGAATTAAGATAATTGCCACCCATCTTTGCTTGAGGTGGTGTTGACATGTCTGAGAATTTTCTCCATGATACAATACCTGCAGTAATTCCATTTTTGTTAAATAAATCACCAAATGGAAATACAAAAATTGCAACATTGGTTGGCGCCTTTTCTGTTACATGTAGATTTATTCCATAATCTCCAACAAAATAAAATGGTCTAATGTAGCAAGATTTTTTTATTTTATTTTTTTTACAAATTCCAATTATCGCATCATTGATAATTTTATCTGAAAAATTAAGCGAAATGTTATAAAATTGACCCGATCTTCTAAATCGTTTAATGTGTTCATCTAATCTAAAAACAAAAAGGTTTTTTCCATTCCAATATGCACGGATTCCTTCAAAAACTGATGTCCCATAATGAATTGCATGTGTTGTTATGGGAACCATCGCCTTATCTAATATTACAAATTTTCCGTCAAACCAAACATATTTTGAAAGAGGTAATCCCATAAAAAATCTCCATCCAATCAGTAATTAATCTATTCGGGAAACTCCTGTTTTCTACATCTATCTAACCCTAAATTTGCAGATATTCTAATAATTGTATTTGATAAAATTATTCATTTCAAGTTATTTTTCAATTTTTCTGATTTTCAGATAACCTTGATTTGGTAACTTCTAACTGGAAACAATAAAGATCTGACTTGAAAAATGCAAAAAATATGGATCTTATTTTGATCTATGATCATTTTTTCTTTTTCAAAATGTTTTAAAATTGTATTCGCAACATCACCCATTTTGTGTAATTTTTTTAATTTCACCTGTAGAAATTCAAGTAAATCATCGTTTCAATTATGGCAGCAAAGAAAAAAGCAGCAGCTAAAAAGACAACAACCAAAAAGGCTTCAAAAAAGAAATAATCTTTTGAAGCTTGTTTTATTTTTTCTATTTTGATCTTTATTTTTAATATCTTGTTCCCTGTTTTTCGCAAAATTGTATTTTTTTGGTGATTTTACTTAGACCATCCTTCTTTTGGAAATTTCATACCCAAAATTCGGGTTGTTTTATCTTCAGCATCTGAAAATTTCTTAATTATGTCCCAATTTTCTTCAATAATTTTTCCAACACTTTCTGGAACTTGTTTTTTCCAATCTGATTCTCTTCCCAATGCTGAATCGTAGAGACTTTCTTTTACAGATGCTGCAGATAATGCCTTTCTTTGTCCTATTTTGGGTTTTAATCTGTACATTTTGAGCATGTACCCCTCTGCTTTATCACCAGTGTATGAAAAGAAATCCCCTTCTACTCCTCTAAGTATCTGTTTTCGTAATTCCCAAGATCTAGGTGATAATAATGGTGGCATGTATTTTTTAAAAGGAGCAAAAAATGCATAATCATCTGTAATTAAAATAGAATCGCCAAAAACTGATGTAAGCATTTTTTTTCTTATTTCAAAATTAAATGGAAAACTTTTACTGTTGATTTCTTTTTTTCCTGATTTGAAAACAACTGGCATAACTTTCACAACATCTGCATTATTTTTTAATTCCTTGATTATTTCGACATGTGCATTAGTTACAGGATTTAGATGTGCTAGATATAGAGCAGTAATCAACTATACTAACTACAAAAATGTTCTATTTCAATGGTTGAGTTTTTAAAAAATGGGAACGATGGGATTTGAACCCATGATCTCCAGCACCCGAGGCTGGCAGTATACCAAGCTAACCTACGTCCCCACAGGTAAGAATTATTCGAAGATTTTATCTCTTTAAAATTGATTAACCGTATGATTCGTATTTTACTTCAAAGCTTCCATCTGAGCGCTTATCATGTTCTGTAACAAAACCTTTTGGTTTTAAGAAATCCATCACACCATCAATTGTTCCTTGCCAACCACAAACGTAAAACATTGTATTCTCTTTGGTAATTTTATCTCCAATAAGTTCTTCTAATGGAGAAATTCCATTGTCTCTTGGTCTGAGAAATGTTTCAACTCTTCCAACTTGACCTGACCAAGATCTGTTAAACCATTCTTGGGGTCTACTGATAGCTGCTCTGTATTTGAAATTCCATTGATCTTTTCCTCTTGCTTTACTTTCATTTTCCAAATCAGTTAGTAATTCTTTGTAACTTAGCTCATCAACATAACTTGCACCATGGAGAACAATAATTTCTCGTTTATCTCCAGCAGCATGTAGGTGCTGCGCATAACTTACAAATGGTGCAAGGCCTGTTCCTCCTCCGATACAAATAATTCGTCTGTTATCTTTTTCTCCATTTGGAAGTGTCTCATTTATCAAAAGTGCTCTACCTGTAGGCTTTAACCATAAAATCTCGTCTCCTTCTTTTGCATTGAATATCTGCGTGGTTAGTCTACCTGGAAGTGGTTTTCTTACCCATCTGATTACAAGTTCGATGTACTTTCTATTTTCAGGATGTGATGCAATGGAATATGCTCTTCTAACAATTTTTCCACCTTCTACTGGATTTGGTAATCCTAATGTGATAAATTGACCTGCTTGATATTCTGGAACTGGACCGTCTTTTGGTACTAATCTAATAATTACAAGATCTTCTTTGAGTAATTGAACATATGTGATGGTTGCTTTGTTATCTACTACCATAACGATACATCCATCCTAATTATGGTTAAATATCTTGTGTTAATTTCATACATGTGTTTTCTATTTGACCGCTAAACGTTAATAACCAATTTGAAAAACGTTATTCGATCAGTTTGCTGATTATTGGGCCGATCGTCTAGTCTGGTAGGATGGGTGCATGGCATGCATCAGATCGAGGGTTCAAATCCCTTTCGGTCCACCATTTCTTTTTACATTAACAAGTAATCTCTCTAATTCAGGATCTTTTTCATTGGAAATTTCTTTAATTTTTTCTTCTGACAATGAATATCCAAGATCAATAATTGCCTGTAATGCACTCTTTCTAACTTCTAAATTAAAATCATACAAACAATTGTAAATTTCCTCTTTTGCCTCTTTTGCCTTAAGATGACCTAATGCTCCTAGTGCACATGCTCTTACCATAGAACTTTGATCATGTGTAAGTTTGATAATTTCTGGTATGGCATTTACATCATTTCTATTTGATAATACTAGAGAAACATATCCTCTAATATTTTTATTTTGAGAACCTAAACTGTTTATCAATAAATCTGAAATTTTATTTTCATTTAGTACTAGTGCACTAAATGCTTCTCCTCTAACTTGTATGTCATCATCATCTAATTTTGAAATTATTTTTTGTATGATTTCAATGTCTTGAGTAGAAGAAAGAGAGTCTAATATTTTGATTTTTTCTTCAGCTGTTCCAAAGTCCAAAATTTCTTTGATATTTTTCAAGTTATTCATTAAAATCACTAAATCTAGTTAATAATAGTTCAATATTTTTCATAAAATTTTCTTTAGAGTCAAAAAACCTCTTTTAGATTTAAATTATCGTTAAATACCGAATTTCTCATGTCAAACGAATCCAGAAACACCATATTCATTGGTAAGAAACCATTGATGGCATATGTAACATCAACGCTAATTCAATTGGCAAACTTACCCTCCGTCTACATCAAAGCTAGAGGTCTAAGCATCGGTCGTGCTGTGGATGTAGCTCAAATCATTGCAAGAAAAACAGAAAATGCTGGATACTCTATTGGAGAAATCAAAATAGGCTCCGAATCATTAGAGTCGCAAGACGGTAGAACCAGAAACGTTTCAACAATAGAAATTGAAGTAAAGAGAAACGGTTGATAACTGTACTTTACTTGAAATTTTTTATTTTATTCTCTTTTTAAAAAACCGTATTTCTTTTCTAGTTTTTGGAATTTGGGTAGTTCTACCAAGTCATTGAATTGATCAAAATTTACTACCTTTTGTTTAAATTTTGCAGTTGTTCCTGTTTTCTTTAACTCTTTTAAAATATTCATTGTTGCAAAAGTATTTGCAAACAATACTGAAAGTGGATATAGAATTATTTTAAATCCTAATTTGTGTAATGTTTGTGCTGAACTAATTGGGGTTGCACCTCCTTCAATCATATTTGCAACAAGCGGTGCATTGATTGCTTTTCCAATTATCTTCATTTCTTCTAATGATCTTGGTGCTTCAATAAAGATTGCATCTGCACCTGTTTTTTTATTTTGCAACCCTCGTTCTATTGCAGCATCTAATCCTTCTGTTGCCCTTGCATCCGTTCTTGCAACAATTATGAAATTTTTATTTTGTCTTGCATCAATTGCTGCACCTAATTTTTCTGTATATTCCTCTTGTGTTATGACTTCCTTTCCTTGCATGTGTCCACATCTTTTTGGCCATCTTTGATCTTCTAGAAAAATTCCAGAAGCCCCAGCCGATTCCAATTCTCTTACTAATTTCCAAACACTCAAAGCATTACCATATCCGGTATCTGAATCAACTATAACTGGCACTGACACTGCACGGCAAATTCTTCTTGCATTATCCAAGGTCTCAGTTGCTCCAATAAACCCATAATCTGGCATTCCAAATAATGTGGCTGAAGTTCCATATCCAGTTTGAAACATAGCCTCAAACCCCACTTTTTCTGCAATTTTTGCTCCTATTGCATCATAAACTCCTGGAATGACAAGAGGCTTGTTTGCCTTTAACATATTTCTCAAATTTTTCATGACTTTACTTTCACATTGAATTATTTATGATTTTAAAATATCTAAAATAAGATAAATAATTACAATAATCACTATTTCTTGGTTTGATTAATTTTTACACTGATTAAGATGTTAAATAAACCGTTTCATTCTCTGAAAACTCCATCTCTACAATAACGTGTATTGTTAATACCGTTCTTTTATTTTTTGGTGATTGTAGAAAATGATTTTTTAATCGATGAGATTATCTCACTATAGTCACATATACTTAAAAACGATCATTAAAAACTCATAACATCTGATTTTATCTCATTAAATTATATTCTATCCACGCATCTAATTTTATTTTTATCAATAAATCAAATAATTTATTCTATTTTTATTTCCTTTCCTTTTTTGGTTGTTTTATTTTCTTCTAGTTTTTTTAGTTCTGACTCTAAGAATTTTTTATATCTTTGAGTTTCTTCATTAGTCATATTAGCAAAATTAGAGTTAAGAATTGAACCTATTGTGGACATTTTTTCTAAAAGATCCATTGCAACAAATCTTCCAACATTACCTAATCTAAAAAGAACGTCTAATTGTTTCCTAATGATATCATTGACTTTGTCAACATCTTCCGCAGTTTCTGTTCCTTTTTTTGTAAGTTGATATTTTCCATCTTTAGATTCTTCAATGAGACCTTCATCTAGTAATCTTCCTAATAATGGATAGATCAAACCCGGTGATGGTTTCCATATTCCATTACTTTGCTCTACTGCATAATCTATAATCTCTTTTCCGGTATGTGCCCTCTTTTTTAGCAATTCCAAAATGAAATACCTTGAAAATCCTCTTGGTACTGAACTTCCCACCCTTTGAAACCACTCAGAAATCATATCTAACAATATCGCTAGTGATATATAATATTTTTATGAATTTTGAGGCTCAATTACTACATATTTAACCCACCTTCTAGGTAGTCAGTCTACAAATGGTCGAATCTATCGAATTTGATTTGATAATATGCGGTTCTGGATTGGCAGGTTTGAGAGCTGCGATTGAAGCTGCTAGAAAGAATTCAAAAATCAAGATTGGAGTAGTTTCAAAACTTCAAGTTATGCGTTCACATTCCGTATCTGCAGAAGGTGGAACAGCAGCTGTTCTTTTTGAAGATGAAGGTGATACAATTGAATCTCATATTTATGATACTGTGAAAGGAAGCGATTTTCTTGCTGATCAGGATGTTGCTGAAAGACTTTGTGTGGAGATGCCAAAAGAAATTTACCAGTTGGATCATTGGGGCATGCCTTGGTCTAGAAGAAAAGATGGAAGAATAGGACAAAGAAACTTTGGTGGTTACAGTTTTCCAAGAGCTACTTATGCATCTGACAAAGTGGGTTTCTTTGAAATGCAAACTTTGTATGATACCTGTCAAAAATATGATAACATCGAATATCTCAATGAATGGTTTGCAACATCAATTATTCATGATGGAAGACGATTTATGGGTATTACTGCAATTGAACTTTCTTCTGGTAATTTTTACTCTATTAAAGGAAAAGCTTTGATTATTGCAACTGGTGGAGCTGGAAGACTGTATAGTTTTTCAACTTATGCATTATCTTCAACTCCAGATGGTTTGGATATGGCATTACGTGCAGGTATGGCACTAAAAGATATGGAGTTTGTACAATTTCATCCAACTGGAATTTTACCTTCTGGGATACTGATCACTGAAGGTGCTAGAGGAGAAGGAGGATATCTTCTAAATAACAAGGGTGAACGATTTATGAAAAAATATGCTGCTGAAAAAATGGAATTAGCTCCACGTGATATTGTTTCAAGATCTATGATGACAGAAATGAGTGAAGGTCGTGGATTCAAACATGAAACAGGTGTTGATTGTTTGAAACTTGATCTGAGACATCTTGGTGATGAAAAAATCAAAGAAAAATTAGGAGGTATTAGAGAAATCTCTATCAAATTTTCTGGATTAGACCCTGCAACCGAAGTTCTTGATGTTAGACCTGTATGTCATTACATGATGGGTGGAATTCATACCAATATTGACGGAGCAACAGAACTACAGGGTGTCTGGGCTGCAGGTGAGGCTGCTTGTAATAGTGTTCATGGCTCTAATCGACTTGGTGCAAATTCTACTTCTGAATGTATAGTTTGGGGAAAAATTACTGGTAGCTTGGCAGTTGACTATATTGAAAAAGGTATTCCGTCAACTCCTTGGCCTCATCATTTAGTTGCATCTGAAGAAAAGAGAATCTATGATGGAATTTTCAGAGGTAATGGTGATGTTAACCCATATGAGATCCGACAAGAATTAACTGATACTATGAATGATAAAGCATATGTTTTCAGAAATGAAAAAAATATGGTTGAAGGACTAAAAAAGATTCGTCAACTAAAAGAACAAACTTGGAAACACGTTGATGATAAAGCTAAAGAATACAACACCAACTTTTCAAATGTAATGGAACTTGATTCAATGTTTAGAGTTGCAGAAATAGTTTTGCTTGGAGCTATTAATAGAAAAGAATCTCGAGGTGCACACGCAAGAATAGATTATCCTAAACGTGATGATGCAAACTTTTTACATCATACTCTTGCATATTATGATCCAAAAGAACCTATAATGAAAACACATCCTGTTACAATTACTAAATATCAACCAGTGGAGAGAAAATACTAAATGACAAAACCAGATGAACACAAAGAAGGGATTGGAGGAATGATTAATCCTCGTAGATATGGTATTGAAAGAGTTGCATATTTGTTAATGCGATTAAGTGGATTAGGATTATTAGCATATTTTATAGGTCATATTTACGAAACTAGTTCGATTTTAAAAGGTCAAGTTGGATGGAATGAATTTCTTGAATTAACACAAACTAATGCAGGTCATGCTATTTTGGCAATAGTAATTGCGATGTGTGTTTTTCATACTGTAAATGGAATTAGAGTTATGCTTGGACATGGTGGAATTGGCGTAGGAAAACCCGCAAGACCTGATTATCCATATACTCCAGCATCACAAAATATCCGACACAAAATGGGCATCTATTCGGCAATAATTCTCGCTGCAATTGCAATGATGTATGGACTAGCCGTAATGTTTGGTGAATAAAATGAGAGAAAGTACTATTATGAAAATACATTATGGGACTGCCTTAGCGGCTGTAGCTCTTGTAGCAGTTCATATCTTGATGCGTCTCACACAAGGATTTTCTGAGTCTTTGGAATATGATAGTGTTATTGCAAATTACAAATTCTTACCTTATGCTGGAATGCTTGAAATAATCTTGATTTTATTATCTGTTCACGGCTTTAATGGATTACGAGTTATTTTACTTGAATTAAAACAAGGTAAGACATATGAAAAAGCAGTATCATACGGCTGTGTTGCAGCTATGATTGCATTAATTGCATATGGTTCGCGAACAATAATAATGGTAAATACGGGGATGATATAGATGGCACAAACACCTAGTCTAGTAGAAAATACATCATCACAATCAATTACTTTGCGTATCGCAAGATACAATCCTGAACATGACAGCGCCAAAACTTTCATGGAATTTCAAATTCAATATGAAAAATGGACTACAGTGTTAGAGGCAATTCTTGATGTGAAGAAACACTTTGATCATTCTGTTGCAGTCAGGTATTCTTGTAGACAGGCTACATGTGGTTCATGTGGAATGATTATCAATGGTAAACCAAGACTTGCATGTTTTACAAAAATCAGTGAATTGAATTCAAACATTATAACGGTAGAACCAATGAACAACTTTCCAATTATCCGTGATCTCGCAGTTAAGTTTGAACGACTATTTGATACGCATCATAAAGTAAAACCATACCTCATTCGTGATGATACTGAGATTACAACTAGCACAAAAGAATTCCTACAATCTCCAGAAGAATTAGAACAGTATATTCAATTTTCAAATTGTATCAAATGCGGATTATGTAATTCTGCATGTCCTACAATGGCAACTGATTCCTCATTTGTAGGACCACAAGCACTAGCTCAAGCATATCGTTATGTTGCAGACAGCAGAGACAAAGGAAAAGACGACAGACTAAAAATTATTGATGAATCTCATGGTATTTGGAGATGTCATTTCGCAGGTTCTTGTAGTCAAGTATGCCCAAAAGGAGTAGATCCTGCCATGGGAATTCAATTACTTCGAGGCTATATGTTGGGATTTAGAAGCTAATTTTTCTTTTTTGGATTAGGACTGTTGTTTACCTGATTGTTAATTTGTTCTGCCATAAAGTGGTTTGAAACATTTACCTTAACATCATCAATTCCATTTACTTTCAAAAGATTATCATGAATATCTTGACAAATTTTAAATCCAAAAACTGCAGGACAAAATGGACTAGTTAGATGCAAATCCACTTTAACATTGCTGTTGTTGATGTCGACTTCGTCAATCAATTCTAAATCTGTAATTGATGTATTGATTTCAGGATCTACAATTTTTGATAACTCATCGAAAATTTTTACTCGAAGTTGTTTGATATCTAGACTCATGTCAAAAAAAGCGTCGATGCTATATATAACCATTCTAGAACCTTAGGTAATGTATCGTTCACGTCTTGGTACTGATTTGAGTGATATCACTTTGAGTTATGTTTCATCGATAAATGATGATTCTCAAATAGCACTTTATGATATTCTAGGAAGTCAAGCTCATGCTCTTATGTTATATGAAAATCAAATCATTACAAAAACTGATGCAAAAAAAATTCTTTCTGCATTAGAATCTATGAAAAATGAAAAATTTGATGCTTCATCTGGTGCAGAAGATATTCATGAACTAATTGAAACTCTTGTAATCAAAAAAGCAGGTATGGCAAGTGGAGGAAAAATGCACACTGCAAGATCACGAAATGATCAGGTTGCTTTAGATATTAGAATGAAAATTCGTGATGATATTAACATTATTTGTAACTGCTTGCTTGATACAATTGAAGCGCTTGTATCTTTGGCAAAAAATCACCAAAAAACAATAATGCCTCTTTATACACATCTACAGCAAGCTCAGGCAGGCTTGTTTTCACACTATCTGTTAGCTCAAGCAGATGTTCTGTTTAGAGATTTTGAACGTCTTTATGTTACATTTAGTCATGTTAATCAAAGTCCTTTAGGAGCAGGACCAGTTGGCGGTACTAGCATTGCAATTGATCGACATAGTACTGCAAAGATGTTAGGATTCGATGGAATCGTTGAGAATTCTCTTGACGCAACAAGTACACGTGATTTTGTTGCTGAATATGTTGCAATGATAGCAATACTCATGACTAATCTAAGTAGAGTTTCTGAAGATTTTGTAATTTGGTCTACTTCTGAATTTTCCTTTATTGAATTGGCTGATGAATTCACATCTCCATCAAGTGTAATGCCACAAAAGAAAAACCCAGATATTTTAGAACTAACAAGAGGAAAAACTGCCGAAGTAATTGGAAATCTTACTGCAATCCTAACTACAGTTAAAGGATTAGCTTCTGGATACGGACGAGACCTACAGCAAATTAAATCATCTATTTGGTCAACATCCAAAATTTCCATAAGCGCATTACTGATTTTAAAATCAATTCTTCTTACATTACATGTTAATGAAAAAGAAATGAAAAAGACGGCAGAATCTAGTTATCTAATAGCCCTTGATATTGCAGAAAAATTAGTTCAAAACGGAATTCCCTTTAGAACTACTCATAAAATTGCTGGAGGTTTAGTACAGATAGCACACCAATCCAATAAAGCCATGAATAAACTTAGTATGAAAGAAATTTCAAAGATTGCTCAGGAGACAAAAATTAATCCAAATTTGATAATGGAAATTATACGATCTACTACAATTACGTCCTCTCTTAAGGAAAGAAAATCATTTGGTTCTTCTGGATATGACGAACAAAAAAGAATGATTGAAGATCGTATGAATAAAATTAATAGTTATAGAATTGATATAACAAAACGAGAAAATAATATTTCAAAGGCACTAAATAATCTAACAGATAAAATCAATGAATTGGTAAAATAGGAGCGGGTCTAGTGGGATTCGGACCCACGACAACCGGATTAAAAGTCCGGTGCGCTACCTGGCTGCGCCATAGACCCCTGAGAAAAATGCTTGACGTGTATAATTTAGTCTTTTACAAAATTTTTTACTCTTACAGAAACTTTTAATCTGGCAATTTGTTTGAAACAATTCGTGCCCTTGTAGTATAGTCCGGTCTAGAATTCGACCCTGTCACGGTTGAGACGCGTGTTCAAATCCCGCCAAGGGCGCCTTTTATCTTACTAAATCATAATCAAGATTTCATTTGTTAAGATCGATCTGAATTTCTTATTTTTGATATGAATATTGAAAATTCACAAGACTATTTCTATCTAATACTCTCAATTATGACATGTTTATCTCAAAATTTATTCTTTGGAACTCTTCGTACAAGAATATTAAAATTCAGGCAATTTTAGTAAATTTTGATGTCTGAGGAAAACGAGGAATCTAAAGTAGAAGCAACATCTGAAGTTTCAGCATCAGGATCTACACCAGAAGATGTATCAAAAGCCGCAGCAGCAAAAGTAGAAGCCGCAGCAAAAGCCGCAGCAGCAGTAGCTCAGGCAGAAGCTGAAGTGGAAGCAGCATTAGCAAAAGCCGCAGCAGCAAAAGCTGCAGCAGAAGCAGCTGCAGAGGAAGAATACAAAGCAATAGCCGCAGAAGTCAAAGCTGCAGCAGTCAAAGCATCAGCATTTACTAATCAACGTAAAGGTGAGGAAATATTTCGAAGAGAAATGGGCGAACCAGAATTTTTCTTAGCTAAAAAAGATAGATTTCCAAGACCAATTCTTTCATCAGAAGAACAAGATGAGCTAACTAGGAAAGTAGAGATTCCAACAAATAATACTCCAAAATATATTCCACAGCATGTACTAAGTCCAGAATTTGGTGGCATGTCTAATTATGAATCTGGAGTAGGAAAATTCTTAGAAGAAACTAAACAAAAACTAAAGAAATTAAAAAATGATCCTCATGCATCTAAAAATGATATAATTACAACACAACAAGAACTTGAGTATTTAGAATCTATCTACGAAAATTATTATCTTGGCATGAATGTTTTCCGTACTGCAAAAGGTGGAAGGAATAAACTTAGAGAATAGATGATGATATGAGTGAGATTAATTTTGATATAATCAATGCAAGAGTCACTTTTAAAAATGTGCCACTTCACTCATTATCTAGATTTAGATTTAAAGATCTCAAAACTGCATGTGAAACTTTCAAGAAGATACCAGGTGTTGCTGAATGTATCATAATTCAAACTTCTAGTAGAATTGAAATATTTACAGTAAGTAATCTCGAAACTGGAGACACTCCAGATGGAAGAAGATCTGAGGGAAAATCCCTTGTTTTAAATCAAATTAAAGAAACTTGGCAATCTCTATCCGAATTAGAACAAATTGATATTGATCACTTTGATCAAACTCTTGAAGTATACAAGGGATATGATGTCTATCATAATCTCCTAAGATTAGCATGTGGTTTAGATTCTCTAGTCGTAGGAAAAGAAGAGATATTGAATGAGATTAAAACATCCCTCTCAAATGCAAAACAGAATAATGTTTCTGGTAGTATTCTGAATAAATTATTTGAAAGTGTTATAAGAATTGCAACCCGTATTAGAGAAACAACCGGAATAAGTAAAGATGTAATTTCTCTTGGAGATGTGGCTGTTAAAATTGTAGATGAAAAAGCAGGTTTGGATGCTAAAAAACGCATTTTGTTAATAGGTACAGGTGAGCCTGCAGCCATGGTCGCTAAAACTCTTAATAAAAAAGGCTATGCATTTGATGTTACAAGTAAAACAATTGAACGATCAACTGGATTTTCTAAAGTATTAGGTGGAAAACCAATACCGTTTGAAGATGTTTTAGCCACATTTGATAAATATGATATTATTTTTGTTGCAACCACCTCTGATTACTTCTTGATTACTTTTGATAGAATTAAACTAGTTATGGAAGAAAAAAAGAAAGGTACGTTAATTTTAGATTTATCTGAACCACGAACAGTTGATGAGGGCATCACCGCACTTCCTGGAATTAAATTATTGTTTAGAGATCAAATTGCTGAAATATATGAAGAAAATGTCAAAGCTAGATCTGGTATAGTACCTGCAGTAGAAAAAATAATTGAAAAAGAAGTTCCAATTCTTGAAGCTACCATGAAACGAATTATTGTAATTTAATATAGTTATTTTAACAAATTACATAGGCTGGTAAATTCTGAATTATTGTTGTTTTCTTAGAATAAATTGCATTAATGCTTCTTTTGAATAATCTATTCCATGAACATCTTCAGTATGTTTTCCAAATTCTTCTATTACTTGTTCTATTTGACCCTCTGATACAAAATCGCACTCAAAACCATAATCACTGCATTTTAGTTTGGCCATGACTGCCATGGAAATCTCTGGATATAAATATCAAAAGATATTATCTACTCATAAAAACGAAATATCTTACTAATTGTTAAAAAAGGAGTTTTCTGCTACATTTATTGTCAAACTCTTTAATTTCTAAAATTCTATAATTCCATTTTTTATTTTTATATGCAGATTTGATCTCAGTTATCTAATACATCCAGAATCGAAATTTAACAGAAATACATTTATCCAAAGTAACAAAAATTAGTTTGTATGGTAGTAGAACACAAGGCAAAAATTACTTACATGCAATTGCTCAAAGAAGATCTTGTTGTCATACGCTTAGTTCCAAATAATGGTATGCCGAAATATGTGACAGGCCAATTTCTTACTATAGGATTACCAATTCCATCTGAACAAAAAATTGTTAGAAGAGCATATTCCATTGCATCACATCCTGAAAATAGAGATTATTTTGAATTTGTAATTAGATGGGTTAGAAAACCTTTGCCAGGTCGTGTTACAACTGAATTATTTTATGCAAATGTTGGAGACGAAGTATATCTAGGAGACCCAACAGGTAACGCTTTAACAATTGATGACAAGTTACCAAATGGTCAGCCCGATAATAGAAGAATTGTTTGTGTTGGCGGTGGAACAGGCCTTGCACCATTTATCGCTTTTGCTAAACATCTGCATGACACTGGAGATAAGCGAGAAATTATTGTTCTCCATGGTGCAAGTTATGTTGATGAGCTAAGTTACAAAGAATTACTTACAAACTTTGAGAATGAAAGTATAGAGAGAGGAAAAGATCAATGGAATTTCAAATATAGAGCAGCTATTAGTAGACCCAAAGAATTCTTTAACAGATCTTGGGCAGGCCATGTTGGCCGAGTTGAATCATTTTTCAAACCAAACAAAAATGGAGTTTCACCATTAGAGGAAATGGTTGGAGAAGAAATTACTCCTGCAAACACTAAAGTCTACATTTGTGGATATCAGGGTACAATTGATGGTGTTATAGAATACTTGGGACCTAAAGGATTTGTCACAAAGGAAGAAAAACGTAAAGATGGAAGTTATGAAATCAAGTATGAATCATACGGCTAAATAAAATCAGAACCATTACGTTTCATCTAAAATTTAATTTTTAAAATAATATTTTTGATGCATTTTGATTTATAATTATATTGTGAATATCTTTATTTTTTTATTTGTGAAATGACATCGTCTATGATTTTTTGATTTGCTGCTGCAATAAATGAAACTCTCGTTTTGTAACTAAGATCTGCATCAAGTGGATTCAAATTAGCATCTAAAAGTAATCCTCCCGCTTCCTTTACTATCACATATCCTGCAGCAATATCCTGAATTCTGATCTTATCTCTCAAATCTATAAAAATATCCATTAATCCTCTTGCAAATAAGGCCATTTCAAGTGCATTTGCACCAAAATGTCTTATGTGATTATGTTGCTCAAATATTGGCTGTAATTGCTGCATCAATTCAGATGTTGCACCCGAAGTGTTTATCCCAATAATTTTGTAAATTGGGTCCTTGTCGTGAACTCTGATCTTTGATTCATTCAAAAATGCTCCTTTGCTTTTTGATGCCCAATACATATCTCCATTTGATAAATTTGTTATTACTCCATCTGTAATGGAACTTAGTTTGTCTTCAGTTGCAAATGCTAGTGAACTACAGAAAAATGGAACTCCTCTCACAGCATTTGCAGAACCATCAATTGCATCCATAATTACAAATCCTTTAGGCGTTTCTGATAATTCCACTCTGCCACATTCTTCTCCTAAAACAATACATTCAAAATTAATTTCTTTCAGGTAATCTAATACTGTTTTTTCAGCAATAATGTCGATATTACGTGAAATGTCTCCACCTGCACCTCTTCCAAAATCTCCACCTGCATCATCTGTACCAGCTAAATCTTTTACATTTTCATAAATTCTTTTTGAAGCTTCTCGAAGAATTTCAATAACTTCCATTGTATTCTTTTTCTTTCTTCGTAATTTAAGTGAAAGAAATTTTCTAGTTTTGAAAGCATAAATAACAATAAAGAAGCTTATCGTATGTGAGTGGAAAAGATCAATCTGTTGTAAGCAAAGAATCTTTGATGAGCACAAAACCCGGAAAACAAATTATGAAACAAGGATTGTTCAAATCAAAAGGTTACAAATTATTCACTCAATACAAAGAAGAAACAGAAAATGAATTTCCAAATTTTGCAGATAGATTTGCAAGAGATCTCTTACATGAAATCAAATCAGATCTTTCACCCAATTCTACACAACAAGCATTTGGAAATGAAGTAGGTTCTACTGAAATTATTCTTCAGGCATCAGAAATCGACTCTGTAAAATCAAAATTAGAAAATCCCGATGTGATCAAAGATAGGGTTCTTCGTATTTTAAATTCAAACTTTGTAAAAATGACTTTTCCTGTGTTTAATGCACTATTTGATGGTGCTTCTAACTATACGGGAAAAAAAGATCCTCAATTAAGACAAGATGTTGTTGAAGGTCACATCTTAGCAATTGATCTAAGCGAACCTATGGATAGAATTGTAGACAAGGATGAAGATTTGGAATATCTTGATGATTACAAACTAATGAATCCCTATATTCTGAAATTAGCTCGAGATAAAATTTCTAAAGGTGGTGAGGAAGTTCTAAAAGAATTTGAAGAAGGATTCAAAGATGCCAGAATAGGTCAATATCTTGATGAAAAACTAAAATCAAAACCAACTAAAATTACTGAGGAAGAAATGAATCTGTCATATAAAAAATATCGTTCTGTAATGGGAACAGCTGGAAGAAACATGGCTTTGGCAGAAAGACCTCTTGGAGAAATTTTCTATTTAGGAATGGCAAGAGCTGCTGAAGGTGTTGGATGTGGAAATGAAATTGAAGACTCCATCAAAAATGGTTTTGTAAAAATTCCGTCTTGGCCATTGTATTACACTTTATTATCTAATGATGTAAGAAAAGGATTTGAAATAACCTTGGAAAAAAGTAATTTGTACCTTCAAGATGCCCGTTTAGCACTAAAATTATTACCTGAAGAATTTTCACATACGGAATTCTTAGACTTTTTGTTTTTGACAGTTGAGCACTATAATCAATATTGGTACAATCAATTGCAAAAAACAAACAAATGGTCAGAGTTTGAATCTAAACTCCCTAAGTGATTTACATTGATGTGGTCTGAAAAATATCGGCCTCAGAATATTTCTGACATGATTGGTAATGAAGCATCTAGATCTTCAATAATTGAATGGTTTGTAAAATGGAAAAAAGGCACAAAACCTCTTCTTTTAGTTGGCCCACCTGGAATTGGAAAGACAACAATTGCATATCTTACTGCAAAACAATTTGGATATGATATGATTGGATTGAATGCAAGTGATGTGAGAAGTAAATCCAGAATTACTGAAATTCTCTCACCTGTATTGGGTAATATCAGTGTCTTGGGAATTCCTATGATTTTCATTGATGAAGTTGACGGAATTCATGGGAGAGGGGATTATGGAGGTGCAGAGGCATTAATTGAAATTCTAAAGGAACCTACTGTACCAATCTTGCTAGCTGCAAATTCCGATACCTCAGATAAAATGAAAAGCATCAAAAAATCTGTTAAAACAATATCTTTTAAGCCAATTCCTCCACGTCTTTTGAAAATATATCTTGAAAATATTCTGAAAAAAGAAAATGTAAAACTCAGTCCAGGTTCTATGATAAAAGTAATTGATAGATCCCGAGGTGACATTCGCTCAATGATTAACCTAACCCAATCCCTTGTCACAGGATTTAATCCTCAAACTGAAAAAACATTTGAAAGCATAAACGTAGAAGATGGGATTAACGCATTTTTTAAAGCAAATTCAATTGATGAAGCTAGAAGTGTTTTGTATTCAATGCAAATCGATCCAAAATTGAAAATAGATGCTTTTTACTCCAGTGTAATTACTAGTAATTTAGATAGCGATACACTTGCAAATCTATTAGAAATTATTTCTGAAGCGGACATGCTTTATGGAAAAATTATGAAAACTCAAAATTGGAGATTATTACGATACCTCAATGAAATTCTGATTGGATTATATCAAAATGATGAACGAATAAGATACGCACAATATAGTCTCTCTTGGCCACTTCTAAATCGTATTAGATGGGATGGAAGAAAAATTAAAGCATTGTCTTCCATCATGGCAAAAAATTTACATCTATCATCTAGCACATTTGTTACAATATGTTTTCCATATGTATTATTTTGTATGAAAAATAAAAAATTAAAATTAGAATTGGAAGATGCTTTTGATGATATTCTGGAAAAGGAGATTGAATTAATTCGATGAGCTGGAGAAAAATTCCAATGAAATTTCCAGGTACTTGTATTATTTGTAATGAAAAAATTGAAGTGAATGAAATTGGATTGTGGGCAAAGGGATTAGGAGTTAAACATGAAAAATGTTCCCAAATAAATGAACTTCAATGCATCGTTTGTGGAAATACAGCTGGATGTTTACAATGTGAATTTCAAGATATATGTGATATTCAGAAAGTATCTCAACTATGTATATGTAAAAAATGCAGCGAAGAGAAAACTCCTTTTGACTCTTATCAAAAGTCTGTAAAAAAGAATTTTCCGCTATTAAATTTAAATTCATAACTTAACGGCCAATTCAAAACCATCCGATCTTATGAATATCTTTGACATAACACATACATGTTTCTACTAAATTCCAAAAAAATCAAACTAAATTAATATAGGAAGATTTCCTTCCAACAATATCAGATGCACTTCGAAAAAATTGAGGAATATTCTAAGAGAAATAAAATAGCATTACAAGGCGGAGGGCAAGATAAAATCAAAGATCAACATGATAAAGGTAAATTAACTGCTCGAGAAAGAATTGATCTTTTGTTGGATGCTGGTACTTTTACTGAAATTGATCCACTTACAACACATCATTACCATGAATATGATATGCAGAAAAAGAAATTCTATACTGATGGTGTAGTTGGTGGGTATGGTACAATAAATGGCAGACAAATCTTTGTCTTTGCTTATGATTTTACTGTACTTGGTGGTACACTAAGTCAAATGGGCGCTAAAAAAATCACAAAATTAATGGATCATGCAGTTAAAACAGGTTGTCCTATAATTGGTATAATGGATTCAGGAGGCGCAAGAATCCAAGAAGGGATTATGAGTCTTGATGGTTTTGCTGACATTTTTTATCATAATCAGTTAGCTTCTGGCGTAATTCCGCAAATCACTGCAAGTATTGGTCCATCAGCTGGAGGTTCTGTATATTCTCCCGCAATGACTGATTTTGTTATAATGGTTGAAAAAGCAGGAACGATGTTTGTAACTGGACCTGATGTAGTAAAAACTGTTCTTGGAGAAGAAATCTCATTTGATGATTTAGGTGGCGCAATGACACATGGAATTAAAAGTGGTGTTGCACATTTTGTTGCAAAGAACGAATACGAATGTATGGATTATATAAAAAAATTAATTTCTTTTCTTCCACAAAATAACACTGAAGAACCTCCAAAAATAAAGACTGATGACGATCCAAACAGACTTGATCACAATATCATCAATATCATCCCTGATAATCCTTTACAACCATACGACATGAAAGAAATCATTAATTCCGTTGTTGACAATCATGAATTCTTTGAGATTCATGAATTGTTTGCACCAAATGTTGTTGTTGGTTATGGCAGATTGAATGGTAAAGTTGTGGGCATCGTTGCTAATCAACCATTGCATCTTGCAGGTGCACTTGACATTGATTCATCAAACAAAGCAGCTAGATTCATTAGATTTTGTGATGCATTCAATATTCCAATCATTACATTTGTAGATACTCCTGGTTACATGCCAGGTTCTAACCAAGAACATAATGGTATCATTAGACATGGTAGTAAACTTCTATATGCATACTGTGAGGCTACTGTTCCCAGAATTACACTAGTAATAGGAAAAGCATATGGTGGGGCATACATAGCTATGGGAAGTAAAAATCTAAGAACAGATGTAAATTATGCATGGCCAACTGCCAGATGTGCAGTATTAGGTGCTGAAGCAGCTGTAAAAATTATGTATAGAAAAGAATTATCTGGTGCAGATGATCCTGAAACTCTTAAAAAACAACTAATCAGTGAATTTTCAGAAAAATTTGAAAACCCTTACGTTGCTGCCTCTCATGGTACCATTGATAATGTAATTGATCCTGCTGAAACAAGACCTATGTTAATCAAAGCGTTAGAAATGCTTGCTAACAAAAGAGAAAAACAACTACCAAGAAAACACGGAAATATTAATTTGTGATTAATATGATTGAAAAAGTTCTTATCGCAAATAGGGGAGAAATTGCTTTACGTGTAATTAAGACATGCAAAGCACTTGGAATAAAAACTGTAGCTGTATACTCTGATGAAGATTACAATTCTTTACATGTCAAACAAGCTACTGAAGCATATCATATTGGAGAAGCTGCTCCTGCAAAATCATATCTGAATCAAGAAAAAATTATTGAAACTATTTTATCTTCTGGTGCAGATGCCATTCATCCAGGTTATGGATTTCTCTCAGAAAATTCTGACTTTGCAAGTAAATGTGAAAAAAATAAGATAAATTTCATTGGTCCTTCTGCAGCATCTATGGAACTATGTGGCGACAAGATGCAATGTAAATCTGCTATGCTAAAAGCAAAGGTTCCAACAGTTCCAGGAAGTCCAGGCCTTGTAAAAGATGTCGAAGAAGCATTAAAAATTGCAAACGACATTTCATATCCTGTATTATTAAAATCCGTGTTTGGTGGAGGTGGCCGTGGAATTAGATTAGTAAATAATGATAAAGAACTACGAGAAGGTTTTGAAACAGTTACAAGCGAATCCATTTCTGCAGTTGGCAAATCTGCAATAATTGTTGAAAAATTTCTTCAAAAAACTAGACATATTGAATATCAGATGGCAAGAGACAAACATGGTAATGCTGTCCACATATTTGAAAGAGAATGTTCAATTCAGAGACGTAACCAAAAACTCATTGAACAGACACCTTCACCTATAGTTGATAAAGAAACAAGAGATAGAATCGGAGAACTAGTTGTTAAAGCGGCTGAGGCAGTTGATTACACTAATCTTGGTACTGCAGAATTTCTTCGAGCAGACAATGGTGAATTTTATTTTATAGAAATTAATGCTAGATTACAAGTAGAACATCCAATTACCGAACTTGTCTCTGGACTAGATCTTGTTAAACTCCAAATAGACATTGCAAATGGAGAATCACTACCATTCAAACAAAAAGATCTAAAAATGAATGGATATGCAATTGAATGTAGGATTAATGCAGAAGACACATTTTTGGATTTTGCTCCTTCAACTGGCCCTATACCAGATGTAACAATTCCTTCAGGTCCAAGCGTTAGATGTGATACCTATCTTTATCCTGGTTGTACTGTTTCTCCATTTTATGATTCCTTGATGGCCAAACTTTGCACATGGGGTCAAACATTTGAAGAGTCAAGAACCAGAATGCTTAATGCATTAAATGATTTTTACATTCAAGGTGTTGAAACATCAATACCACTTTACAAAACAATTTTGAATACAGATGAATACAAAAATGGAAGTCTTTCCACAGATTTTCTAAATCGTTATAATATTATTGATAGATTAAAAGAAGATCTGAAAAAAGAAAAAGTCGAAAAAAGTGAGGCAGCTTTAGCGGCTGCTATCATTTATTCTGAGTATTTTAAGAGTAGAGTACAAAATTCAACTACTAATAATTCCACTTGGAAAAATAAACTAGGTTGATGATAAATGGATTATAAAATAAAAGATATAGAAAAAACATTTGATGGTGAAATCACTGAAAATCTTGGTAACAACGAATATGTGATTAAAATCAATGATAACAAACACCAAATAAAAATTCTAAAAATGGACTCAAAAGGAATTGAATTTGTACTAAACCAAAAATATCACAGAGTAAAATATCTTGAAAATTCAACAAATGAAATGAATCTTGTCATTGATAATGTGCCAATTATTCTTAACATGCATACTAATCTTGATAAAATAGTCTTCAAAAATTCTGGAGGGGGCAGCTCTTCTGATACTCAACTAACATTAAAAAGTCAAATTCCTGGTAAAGTTGTTTCTATCGCTGTTCAAGAAGGAGCCTCTGTAAAACAAGGAGATGTGATTTGTACTTTGGAATCTATGAAAATGCAAGTCTCTGTTAAATCTCACAAAAACGGTTCTATCAAATCTATCAAAATCAAAGTAGGTGGAACCGTGGCTAAAAATGACGTTGTTGCTGAAATAGAATAAAAAGAAATTAAATCTGTTATTTTAGAAATTTTTTAATTTCTTCATAATCAGGTTCTTTTAGTGGACTTTCTGATACCCATTTGTATCCAATTTTTCCATCTTCTGTTATTATGAATACAGAACGTTTTGCAGCATTGTAATCTTTGATATGTAAAAGATCTGGCATTAAAACATCATAGTCACGAATTGTTTTACTGTTGTAATCTGACAGTAATGGAAAATTGAAGTTATGTTTTTGCGCAAATGCCTTGTTAGCAAACGGTCCATCATTACTTATTGCAACTACTTGAGCACCAAGATTTGATAACTCACTCCAAGAGTCTCTAAACTCACACAGCTCATTTTCACAAACTGGAGAGCTTGCAGCAACAAAGAATGACAATATGGTTTTTTTACCCTTGAATTCATCCAAAGTCCTCATTTTGAGATCTATGTCTGGAAGTTCAAAATTAGGGGCAGTGTCTCCGACATTCAATGACATGATCGCATTCATCTCTTATCCTATTTAGTACTTTACACAAAAAGTACTTTTCTAAAATTTAAATCAAAAAAGTGCATACCTTTTTATACAAAAACTTGGGTTCAAAGCTAAATTGGTCGGGGAATTAGCGGGCAATTATAGTACCGTTGTGTTAATGTTTGGATTTGCGGTAGTGGCAATGGCGCCTGCACTTTTAATTTCCAGAATGATCTCTCCTAGAAAAAGAAGTAATCCTGTAAAATTTTTACCAATGGAATGTGGGCAAGTACCATCTGGTGAAGGACGAACCCACTTTATGATGCAGTATTATGCTTACATTTTGATGTTTGTTGTTTTTGATGTTATGGCAATTTTCTTATATGCATGGGGAAGTGCACTCTTAGAACTACCAAAATCTGCAACTTTGCCAATTATTGGTTTCTTAGCAATCATGTTTGCTGCAATGGCTTTTGCATTACATCAATCAGGGAGACGAAACATATGGTAGTTTTTTATACAAATCAAAATTATGAAAACGGGGGATTGTATTGATTAAAGATCTAGTGACACCACAAAATGCAAATGTGTTTGTTGGAAAGTTGGGTGACATTTTAGAAAAAGCAATTGATAAACCATTAGGATATGCAATTAACTGGGGTAGAATTTGGTCTCTTTGGCCTGTTCACATTGAAACAGCATGTTGCAGTGTAGAATTTGGAGCAGCATCTAGTCCAAGATATGATGTTGAAAGATTTGGTATTATTGAAGCGTTTGGTTCCCTTAGACAATGTGATTTGATTGTAGTCCAAGGAACCATTACAAGAAAAATGGCACCACGTCTACGTTTAGTTTATGATCAAATGCCAGAGCCAAAATATGTCATTGCAATGGGAGCTTGTGCAATTACTGGCGGTTTGTATTTTGATTCATACAATGTACTTCCAGGCATTGACGGTGTTTTACCCGTAGACGTTTATGTTCCAGGTTGTCCACCTAGACCTGAAACTCTTATCCAAGGATGTATGTTACTGCAAGAAAAAATAAAGAGAATGAAGGCTAGGAAGTTTGTATAATGAGTTCCGATCCTGATAATGAACCAATTGAAGCAACATCTGATGCAAAACCTACATCCACAAAAACAAGTGTACCAGAAAAAGAAATTGAATTACCTAAATTTGAAAAAGGTCTTGCAGATAAAATTGTTGAAAAGTTTGGTACTAAAACTAAAGTAGCCTTTGTAAAACCTGATAGGGTCAGAATTGATGTTGGTAGGGATGATATTAAAGAAGTGGCTGAATTTGCAAGAGATGTTCTGAATTTTGATCATGCTGAATCTGTATCAGGTGTAGATTATCCACAGGATAAAGAAATTGAAGTGGTTTATCATTTAGGTTCCTACACAGATCCTTCTCTGTCAAGACAAATCCTTGTATTGGCAACTAGGGCACAAAGAGAAGAAAATCCAATCCCTGGAAATGATGCAACAAAACTTCCCAGTCTTAGAGAGATTTTTTACAGCGTAGAATTTCATGAAAGAGAAATTTTTGAAATGTTTGGAGTTTACTTTCAAGGTCATCCAGATAACCGACGATTACTTCTACCCGAAGATTGGGCAGATCTACCACCGCTAAGAAAGGACTTTGCAATTAAAGGAAGATAGAAATGAATAAAGAATTACCTCCGGGACTTGCACTTCAGAAAGTAGATGAGAGAATAATGACTCTCAATGTTGGACCTCAACATCCAGGTTCTGGTCATATGAGAATTATTGTACAAATTGACGGTGACTTTATTGTTGCATGTGATCCTGATCCTGGTTATGTTCATCGTGGTGAAGAAAAGATGGCTGAATATCGAAACTACATCACAAATATCCCACATTTAGAAAGACCAGTAATTCATGATTCTTGTAATGTTCTGTACCCATATGTTTTAGGAGTTGAAGAACTTCTTGGTATTGAAGTACCGGAACGAGCAAAATACATTCGAGTTATTGCATCTGAATTGAATAGATGTGTTTACACAATGTATTGGCTTGCAATTTATGGAATATTCTTAGGTCACTCTACAATGTTTATGTGGCCTGCAGGTGATCGTGAACTACTAATTGATCTATTGGAAAAAATGACAGGAGCTAGAGTCACTCATGCCCATTTTGTTCCAGGTGGTGTAAGAAATGATTTACCCCCAAACTTTGAAGATGTTTGTTTAAGACAAGTTAATTATTTTGAAAAACGAATAAAGGAATATGCCGCAATTTTCTATGATAATCCAATTTTAATTGCTAGAACTGCTAATACTGGTATTTTATCACGACAAGATGCAATACGATTAGGTACAACGGGTTCTGTTCTTCGTGCTAGTGGTGTTGATTATGATCTTAGAAAGAAAGAACCGTATGATGTCTATGATGAACTAGATTTCCAAACTAATGTTCTTAAAGAAGGCGATTCTTATGCAAGATCAAAAATTCCATGGCTTGACATGATGGAAAGCTGTAGGATAATTAGACATGCATTACAAAAAATGCCAAAATCAGGTTCTGTACGAGTAAAACTAAAACCAAATCCAAAAGGAGGAGATGCTTCAGTTTACAAACGTGTGGAATCTGGAAGAGGTTCATTAGGATGTTACATTGTCTCTGATAAAAAACCTGAACCTTATAGAGTAAAACTAAGTGTTGGTTCATTTAGAAATCTCATAGCTTTACCTTATCTTCTCAAAGGAGAAAAACTTGGAAACATGCCATCTGTATATTGGAGTCTTAATTATTGGCCTGTGGAGGCAGATAGATAAATGTCTGTCATAGCACCAAACTTCAAGTTTAGCGAATTTGTAAAATCTCTTTTAGATAATATCTTCTGGATACTTTTGATCTTTGCATTAATTGGTCTGCCTGCAGTTCAAATAATTTTATTCTATATTGAAATGCCTGTAATTGATGGTGAATTACTTACACCGTTTCTTGCATTAACATGGTTAGCAGATCCTTCTAGAACTCTTCCAATTTTAAAAGCATTCATGAATACGGATTTATTTAGAATTGCAGCTTTTCCTGGATTTGGATTTGCAGCATTGCTTGCAGCTGGAACAATCTTCATCGAAAGAAAAATGTTGGCAAAACTCCAACTTAGAGTCGGTCCTTTTTACTGTGGAAAAATTGAAGGAATATTACAATTAATGGGAGATGGACTAAAACTAATCTCAAAAGAAATTATTATTCCTGCAAAAGCTGACAAACCGATCTTCTGGGCCGCTCCTGTGATATTTGTCGCAACGGCTGCTGCATTTGTTGCATTAATTCCTGTTGCACCAGGCTGGGTAGTTGCTGATGTAGATGTTGGTCTGCTTGCAGTCTTTGCGATTATTGGATTCTTCCCAATCATAACTATTCTTTCTGCTTGGGCTTCAAATAGCAAATTTCCATTCATTGGTGGAATAAGAGCATTACATCAAATGGTATCTTTTGAAATCCCGTTGATTCTTTCCTTGTTGGGTGTAGTAATTCTTACAGGAACTCTGAATCTTTCTGAAATTGTTGTCAGTCAATCTGATTTCCCATGGATTATCTTTTTGCCAATTGGAGCAATTATTTTCTTTATTACAATATTGGCTGAATTAGAAAGAATTCCGTTTGATTTACCAGAGGCAGAAAGTGAAATTGTTGCTGGTTGGCTAACTGAATTCTCTGGAATGATTTACGGTCTTGTTCAATTGGGAACCTACTTGAAACTTTATGCATTTGCAGCATTGTTTGTAGTTTTATTCCTAGGTGGTTGGACTGGACCAATGATTTGGCCTCCTTTCCCTGAAGAAATTATCACTGATGGAATAGTCATGGGTCCAATTACTGCCAAGATTCCTGGATTGCCAGTATTTTCACAAGAGATGCTAAATGGAGTTGTATGGTTTGTAATTAAAACAGTGGGGGTGATATTTTTCATTTTGTTACCAAGAGGAGTATTTCCAAGAATCAGAATTGATATGTTGTTGAGTCTTGGTTGGTACAAACTCATTGGACTTGCATTCGTTAACATCTTTATAGCACTCGGTTTGTTGTACGCTGGAGTCTTGGGACCTGGAGGAATATTGTAATGGGAACAGCTACTGGAATTATCAAGGCATTAAATTCAGGAATTAAACATATCGCAATTAAACGATTTACACTGCGATATCCCGAAGAGAAACTAAAATTTGTTGGAGATGGCTACCAATTTGATCCATCTACAGGTGTTGGAATTGCAGGTCTTAAAGGCCGTCATATGTTGTTTCATGATCACTGTACTGGTTGTCAGCTATGTTCCATTGCATGTGAGGGAGTGGCTGAAGCAATCGCAATGGTAAAAGTTCCAGAAGAACGCAAACAAAATAAAAAAGCCATCATGCCACAAATTGATTATGGAAAATGTGTATTTTGTGGATTATGTGTTGACGCATGTCCTTTCTATGCATTGTATATGACAAATGACTATGAACTTTCTTCATTTAGCAAAGAAGGTTTGATTTACACACCAGCTCAACTTCAAGTAAAACCATTTGTTTCTCAAGATTCTGAAATAAAAATTACTGATAGAGGTGCAACACATGGCTGATGCTGTATTTCTTGCTTTATCTGTAATTACAATTGGCTCTGCAATAGCTGCCCTAGAATTAAGATCTTTAATTTATGGTTCAATTGCATTGATGGGTACACTTGGTGGAATTGCAGGATTCTTTCTGCTTTTAGACTCTCCATTTGTTGCAATGTTTCAACTAGCAGTCTACGTAGGTTCTATTGCAGTTTTAATTTTGTTTACAGTCATGTTGGTAAAAAGAGAACTCATCTTCAAGAAAGTTGAAGATAAACGAAGAAAATTTGCAGGAATTGGATTGATGTTAATTTTCATGGTTGCATTAGGTTCAGTCATAATGGACTCTGGTATCAAATCAATAACTACTGATGAACCAGCAGTTGATTTTAGAGATATTGGTGCAGACTTTCTAACATATTATTGGCCAGCTTTAATTCTTATGGCACTTATCTTAGCAGGTTCAGTTACTGGCGCACTAGTTTTAGCAAGAAGAGAGGATGTAGAGAATGAGCAACGAACTGATTGATTTTGTTCTAGTGTCCATTGCCCTTTTGGGCATTGGAATTTATGGTTTATCTGTAAAGAGAAATGCCATTAGAATGTTATTTGCAGTTGAAATAATCATCAATGCTGCAAATCTTAACCTAATTGCATTTGGACGATTCTTACCTCATAGTGGTGGCCAGACATTGGCATTATTTTCAATTGCAATAGCTGCTGCAGAAGTTGCAGTTGGACTTTCATTAATTATTGTAGCATATCGTATGTATCAAAATATTGACATTGCAGACTTTAGGAGCTTGAAAGGATAATGGAATATGCTCTTTTACAGGCAGTTTTCTTGCCTTTATTGCTATCTCCAATTGCGTACATAATTGGAAGAAAAATAGGTCCAGCCCCTGCCATGTGGTTTACATTTGGAATCATGCTTTACACTACAATATTAGTAATTCTAGCTGCACTTAGTGGTACTACAGAAGAACATTATCCATGGACCGAACAATTTGGCGAATTTGGTTTTCTATTGGATGGTTTAGCATCTCCATTTGCAATTATGATTTATGTACTAAGTACAATTTTGGTACTTTACTCAAAGCCATACATGATTCACAGATTTCATGAACAATATGAAGAAGAACATGAAATCGTATCATCACATGGCCATTCAACAGTAGTTGAATCATCATCTCTTTCAAATTATGTGAATGCTAAATCTGGACTTTACTTTGCACTTTATCTTGTATTTGCGATGGGAATGCTTGGAACAGTACTGTCTACAAATCTAATTGAATTTTATGTGTTCTTTGAGGTGATGTTGATTCCAGGTTTCTTTTTAGTTGCTCTTTGGGGTGCTGGTCCAAGAAGAAAAATTGGTTTAATGTTCTTATTTTGGACTCATGCAGGAGCAGTTGTTTTATTACTAGGATTTTTAATGATTGGTCTTACAATCGGAAGTTTTGATTTTGCAGATATTCAAGAATCAGAAATTCCGCAAGATATTCTGATGCTTTCTGCAATTGCAATTTCAATTGGACTTGGAGTCAAATTGGCCGTATTCATGTTCCACATATGGCTTCCATGGGTCCACGGTTCTGCACCAACCCCAATTAGTGCATTATTGTCACCTGCCATGATCGGCATTGGTGCTTATGGTATTTTCAGATTAATTGTAGAATTTTTACCAAACACATTTGCTGACCTATCAATCTGGTTCCATATCTGGGGTCTTGTTACAATGATTTATGGTGGTGCAATGGCTCTAATGCAGGACGACATCAAACGATTACTCGCATATTCCAGTATCAGCCAAATGGGTTACATTCTATTTGGAATTGGTTCCATGTCTGTTCTTGGATTATCTGGCGCTGAAATGATGTATGTCACACATGCACTTGGTAAAGGTATTCTCTTCATGATGGCTGGAATTATAATTGTCAAAGTTGGCACTCGAAATATTTCTCAATTAGGTGGATTGGCTGGTAAAATGCCAATAACTGCTGTTTGTGCTGTTATTGGTGCACTGACAATTATGGGTGTTCCACCAACTAGTGGTTTTATGGGTGAATGGACACTATTTTATGGCGCATTAGAAACTGCCGTTGAAGAAGGTTCAACTGTTAGAGCTGTTACATTTGGTTTAGGTCTTGTTGCAACTGCCCTAACAATGTCTTATATTCTTTGGATGCTAAAACGTGTGTTCTTTGGAAAACTTCCAGAAAATCTTGAGAATGTTAAAGAAGGAAGTTGGTATATGACAGCACCAATGATGGTTCTTGCAGGATTCACAATAGTTTTAGGAATTTATCCAGACATATTCTTCAATCAAATAATTCCATACATGAATGGAGTGTTGGGGGCTTAGATCATGGCAACTGAGATGTTAGGTTTACCATTTGAAATAGGTGCCTCTAGTGCTTGGTTGGTTTGGATACTACCTTTCATAGCTGCATTGATAATGCCTGGAATTGGAAAAATATCCAAAAATGTAACTGGATATGTAGCAGTTGGTTTTGCTTTGATGAGTGCAATTTCTGCAGCATCATTACTGCCAATGGCATTAGAAGCACACGAAATTCATGATCAAGTATCTTGGATTGGTTCTATTGGTCTGAAAGCAGGTGTACTAGCTGATCCACTTTCAGTTATCATGGCAAATGTAGTTGGATGGATTTCATTTCTCATTATGATTTACAGTACAGGATACATGAAAGGCGATAAATCCATTACAAGATTTTGGTTCTGGATGATGTTCTTTATTGGATCAATGCAATTAATTGTATTGTCTGATAATTTATTACAAGTATTTTTCGGTTGGGAAGGTGTAGGACTTGCATCTTATGCATTGATCAGCTTTTGGTATCGTGATAAAAAGAAAGATCATGTTGGTACTGAAGGAAGAACTGTTCTCGGTCTTTTAGATTATTATTCTCCAACACATGCAGGTATGAAAGCTTTCATCATGACCAAAGTTGGTGATGTTATGATGATTGCAGGTATGCTTTTGATATTCTTATTTGCCGGTACATTTGGATTTAGAGAATTAATGCATGATACAGCTTGGGCAACATCAATGTCTGCACAAGGTCTCTTGATTCCTGCATTTGTTTTATTATTTGGTGGAGCTATAGGTAAATCTGCACAATTCCCACTAAACGAATGGCTCTTAGAAGCAATGACTGGACCAACAGCAGTTTCTGCTTTAATCCATGCTGCAACAATGGTAAAAGCAGGTGTTTTCTTAGTTATGAGACTTGCACCGTTGGTTTTTGCTTTAAGTGCAGCTGGAATTTTAGCAGATCAATTCTTTGAAATAATTCTTCTAGTTGGTGCTACTACTGCACTTCTTTTAGGACTTCAGGGTATGGTTAATTCTGAAATTAAAAAAGTGCTTGCATACTCTACTGGTTCTCAAATTGGTTATATGATGATGGTACTTGGTATCGCTGGATTATCACAACAATTTGTTAATGGATATACTGCAGGCTTCTTCCATCTAATTTCGCATGCTATGTTTAAGGCATCATTGTTTATGGCTGCAGGTTCATTACTACATGTTGTAGGTTCAAGATTCATGACTGATATGGGTGGATTGCGCAAACATATGAAAAAGACTTATGCGTTTATGTGGGCTGCAGGTCTTGGATTAATGGGTGCTCCATTTATCACAACTGGTTTTTGGAGTAAGGATTCTATCTTTGGTGCTGTTTATACATCAGGACATGAATGGGCCATGCCAATATTTGCAGTTGCGGTATTAACTGCAGTAATAACTGCATTTTATACAACTAGAATGCTTGGATTGGTCTTCTACGGTTCAAAGAGTAAACATATTCAAAAAATGGAAGAAGAAGGACATCATATCCATGAGGCATCATTGTCTATGTGGGTACCATATGGAATTCTTGCTGTGCTAACGATTGCTATTGGTTTAGTTGGATTATCATTTGAAGGTGGACTACATGAATTGTTTACTGATTATCTTGAAGAATCATTTGGTATTCATTCTGTACATCACGAAATTGAAGATTCAATACTGCCTGGATTTTTGGATGGAATTAATCCAGTTGCACTTACTGCATCATTATCTGCCTTTGCAATAGGAACTGGATTGGGATATGTGTTTTACATCGGTAAGTGGGTTGATCCTGTTAAATTTGTAAATTCAAACGTTTTCTTTTATGCAATTCATAAAGTTATTCTAAATAGATTTTATCTAAATGCAATTATCTATTGGTGCTTTGTTGTAGCTCCTTTATGGCTTTCAAGAGGAATATTCAGATACTTTGAGAAAACTGCTATTGATTATGGAATGAATAATGGATTCCAGAAGGCAGTTGGATGGAGTGCAAGAGTTGTTCAAGGAACTCAAACTGGTGTAGCACAATCATATCTATTCGTATTTGGAGCAGGATTACTATTTGTAGTCCTGATATTGTTGATATAGGAGATAAGATGAGATGTTAGAAATTAGTTCAACTCCATTGGTCATAATTGCAATTCTTGGTACCGTGGGAGTTTTGTTACCTATAATCAGTATTATCCGAAAAGAAAAAGGCTCAAACTCATTTTATGCGGTTATCGCATTTGCTGCATTAATTGCATCAATAGGATATGTTGCATATCAATTCATCACTGATAATATTCTTCCATCTGCTTTATTTTCTGAAGACGTACTTGTAGATGATGCATTTGGAGGATTCTTTGCAATAGCAATGCTAATTGTTGCAATCTTTACAACAATTGGCTCCTTCAATTACATGCGGAAAAAGAATTATCCTGCTGTTTACTATTCGTTGATTCTACTTTCAACAATCGGTATGGTGTTAGTAGCATATTCTACCGACTTGGTGATGTTGTTTGTTGCATGGGAGCTCATGAGTATTCCAACATACGTTCTTGTTGGATTTATGAAAAAGAATCCAAGCTCAAATGAAGCTGCGCTGAAATATTTCTTATTTGGAGCCCTATCGTCTGCAATTATTGTCTATGGAATTTCATTATCTTATGGGTTGACTGGTTCGACAAATATTGGCGAAGTCATTCAGGGTTATTCTTCTCTTGATCCTTCATTATTGCCATTAGCGCTACTGTCTGTTGGAATGTTTATTGCAGGATTTGGATTTAAGATGGGATTAGTACCATTTCATCAATGGTTGCCTGATACCTATGAAGGTGCACCTCCAACAATTACCACCTTACTTGCAGCTGGTACAAAGAAAGCAGGATTTGCCGCAACAATTCGAATAGTTGTTCTTGGAATGGTCGTACTTAATCTTGATTGGACTTTAGCTCTTGGTGTGATCGCAGTGATGACAATGACTATTGGTAACATTGCTGCAATAATGCAAAAAAATCTTGCAAGAATGTTAGCTTATTCTAGTATTGCTCATGCAGGTTATATTTTGATTGGACTTGCAGTTGCTCCTTACAGTCCTCTTGGTCTTCAAGGTTCTCTGTATCAAATATTGAATCACGCAGTAATGAAAGGTGCTGCTTTCATAGCAATTGCAGGAATAGTGACAACACTCGCAGTAACTCATATCGATAAACTCAAGGGACTTGGTAGAAGAATGCCAATTACTTCACTTGGATTGGTTATCTCTTTGTTTGCTTTAGCTGGTGTGCCTCCGCTTGCTGGATTTTGGAGTAAAATCATGTTATTTGGTGGTGCATTAGATGCTGGTTCCACTATATGGTGGGCACCTTGGCTTGCAATAGCTGGGGTTTTGAACAGTGCTTTATCATTAGCTTACTATGGTTGGATTACAAGAAAAATGTACTTTGAAGGTGAAACTGAAAAAAGAGTGTCAGAACCAAAGTCTATAATTGCAATCATGATATTTTCAATTGTTTTCTTGGTAGGGTTTGGAGTCTATCCAGATCCAATTATCAAATTTGTAGAACTCGCTGCTCCAACATTTAGCTTAGGTATTATGCCTTAAATGTTGTAAATTTTATAAGATTATCTAAATTAATTTTTGCATCGTTATCTGAAATTTTTCTTAAACTTGTTCTCGCTTTGTCAGAATATTTTTTTAAAAGTTCTTCCATTTTATTGAAAACATCTCTTGGATCAGAGCTTTTCTTTATGAGTAAATTAAATAACTTATCTTCATTCTTCCAGTCTAGTAAATCATCTCTTATTTGGTACGCAATTCCTATGTTTTTCCCATATTCTGTAAGAGATTCTATTTCTTCCTCACTGCCATTTGCAATAATTGCACCTATTCTTGCTGCTACTTCAAACGCTGTAGCAGTTTTATATTCAATTACTTTGAGATAATCGTCAAAAGTAACATCTTCACTGGTTTCTAATCTGTTTTCTATCATCTCTCCTTCACTCATTAACATTGCAGTTGTTGCCAAATCTTTTGTTATTCTTGCATTATCTAATCTTGAAGAAATTGCAAGAATCAATCCTAAAACAAAGTCTCCAGTTAGGACACTTGTATTATATCCATATTTGATATGAAACGGTTCTTTCTGTCTTCTCATAGTTTCATTATCTATGATGTCATCGTGTATGATTGACTCCATATGTAAAAATTCCACAGCACACGATGCTGCTAACGCGTTGTCGTCAATTTTTCCTACACTTTCAGCAGCCAACATTAAGATTATTGGTCTAATTCTTTTTCCACCTTCTAATGAATATTTTAACGGCTCAATAAACTCTGATTCTGAATATAGTGATAATTCTCTATCTAATGCATGGTTAATTTTATCAATATACTTACCATATGTTTCAAGTAAAGGATTAATCTCGATATTTTTCCTGTCCAAGATGTAGGCCTATTCAAAAAACTTTCTCATTAGTAATTAAATCTTGGTGCTCCAGCCGGGACTTTCATCGTTAGATTTTGAACCCGGGATCACTGCCTTGAAAGGGCAGTATGCTTGACCGGTCTACACCACTGGAACCCAACAAAATTGGGTGATTTGTCCATAAAATCTTTTGTAAACAACAAAGATTTTTTTATTGGCAAATTGGGAGATGTGATATGAATCTAATAAAACGAATTGATGAAATGATTGAAGAAAGAAGTTTACTAAAACACCCATTCTACCAGATGTGGTCTGATGGAAAATTAACTCTTGATTCTTTAGCTGGTTATTCTAAGGAATACTTTCAACTTGTTAAAGCAGTTCCATCATTTATGACTCCTATCATAGAAAAAGCGCCACATTCTGTAATTAGCGAATTAATTGATAACCAACAAGAGGAATCTGATCACATAAAATCTTGGATTAAATTTGCAGGAGAGCTAGGAATTTCAGAATCTGAATTACTTAATTATGAAGGTTTAGAAAAGACTAGAAAATCTGTTTCAGAATTATCTGAATTGATGAATACCTATGAGAGTGGAGCATGTGCGATGTATGCTTTTGAAAAAGAAATTCCTAAAATCAGTCAAACAAAACTTGATGGATTAGCAAAATTCTACGGAATGTCTAATGCAGAAGCTACAGAATACTTTAAACTTCATACAGAAGCTGATATTCGTCACACTGCATCTTGGAGAAATATTCTTGAAAAAACATCAACTGATTCAGATAATTTGATCCAAATTGCGGACAAATCTATTTCTGCACAAAATCTATTGCTTGATAGTTGTTATGAAGCATATTGTTGAGCTCATAACATTTTATACTGAAGATAAAATCCATCTGCTTAGGGCCCATAACTCAGCTTGGTAGAGTACCCGGCTCATAACCGGGGAGTCAAGGGATCGAAGCCCTTTGGGCCCATACCACTTCCGTTAGTTTTAAAATGAGCACAGACAAAATTTACTGGCTGCGATGAAGAATCAGAGTTATATCTGAAAGATGATTGAAAGGCATTTGTCTGAGCTGCCAAGACTTATTTGCCAATTTGTTTTCTTACTTTTTCTAAAATGTCATCATTCACAAGTTTTTGCTCGTGCAATGCTTGTGTTATCTGCATTACATTAGTTATCGAATGCAATTTCACTCCTAATTCTTTTAGTGCCTCATCTGCACCTTCCATCCTATTTACAATTACATATGCATCTTCTATTGCAATATTTTCTTCTTTTAATGATTTAATCGCATTTACAACTGAACCTCCAGTAGTTGCAACATCATCTATCATTACAACTTTCATTCCTTTATGAATTTGCCCCTCAATTGATTTTGAAGTTCCATAATCTTTTGGTTTACTTCTTACGTAGATTAATGGCTTAACTATTTCAATTGCCAATGCTGACGCAATAACCAAACCTCCTGTAGGAACTGATACTAAAGAATCAAAATTATTCATTCCCACACTCTCTGCAATATTGTTTTGTAGATATTTTACCATCTTTCTAAATTGATGAGGGTAACTAGGAACTAGTCTCAAATCAACATAGTATGAACTTTTTTTACCACTTGCAAGTGTGAAATCTCCGAATTTTATAATCCCTTTTTCATGCAAAAAGGTTGCAAACTCTTTTACAAATTCCATATCTAAATTAACTACACTGGATTTATTTTGGTTTGTATTGAGTGTTAATCATGCCTGAAATCTGGTTAAATTATGGTATTACTGATGTTGTTTTAGATATCAGAGCAGAGAATTTAGAGCAAAAAATTGACTCTGATGGTAAAATATTAGAAGATATTGCAATCCATGAGAAACTCAGTACTCTTGATTTAACAAAACCTATGGAACTTGTAGTTTTACATAACTCAAAATCTATACAAAGAATCATCTCCTCACTGTTTACACTATGTGAACAAAAATCATTACAATTCCCTAAAATTTTAGCTGAAAAAAAAATAATGAATCTAGTAAAATCTGGCTTGCCAGAAGGAAGCTCAATTAATGAATTTGATAATACAACTATTTCTAATTCTAACCTTGTCTTCATCGGAGAAATGGAATTTGATGGTTTATTTGGATATGAGACAATTTCTACCCGATTAATTAAAAAATTTGGTCAGGAATCAATGCTTTCTGCATATGCAAAAAGAAAGAGTAATCTTCCCGCTCCTGGTCAATTAACAGAAAGTCTTGATGAAGCAAAAAAATTTGCTGATACTTTTGAAATCAAAGCAATTGAAATTGTGGCAAATTCACAGGGTATTGTTGATTTTGCAATAGGTCATCCTTCAGAAACCCTTTCAGCAACTAAAACTCTCGAATCATTTGCAATCAAAGACGTAGGTCATCATAAATCAATGATAATCAGTACTGGCAAAGATTCGAGCAATGACAATCTTGGAAAATCTCTTTCATCTCTATGGAATTGTGCTAGTGCAATACAAAATGGAGGCTTGTCTATCTTGATAGCAGAATGCAAGTCTGGCTTGGGTTCTGATGCACTTCAACAATACATCGAGGGTAGATTAAATCTTGATCAACTTCGAAATCCTACTAAATACATTTCTGGAATGGAAGATCTATTATTTTTATCAGAAATACAAAAGAATTTTCAAATTGGGTTGGTTTCAATTCTTCCAGAATACTATGTTAAAAAATTAAATATGATTTCTCTTTCTGGAATCAAGCCATCCTTAGATTATATTTTGAAGACACAAGGCACTAGGCAAAAAATTGCAGTTGTAATGGATGGGGCTAGAGTTTTACTAAGGTAAAAAATTAGATAGAAAATCAGTTGGTAATGGTGCACATAAAACAGCTAATCCTATAACTCCCAAGTATGCAAGTTTCCTATTTTTTGATAATGGTGAAACATCATCCAATGGCATTGCACTAGGATTTCTTGAACTTAAAACAAGAATCAACATTGCCATCAACCAATAGTTTAACAAAACAAGTATCGCCATACTTCCAATTGTTGCATACTTGTGACGTTTTGCACCAAGCAATGTTCTTGCCATGTGACCTCCATCTAACTGCCAAGCTGGTAACAAATTCAAAAATGTAATTAAAAATCCAATCCAAGCTGCGAATAAAACTGGTGTCATTATTACTTCATGACCTGCTCCACCTTTTCCAAATAATGCTAAACTTGCAGTCATTAGTAGTGGCTCTCCTTGATCCCACTTCATTAATCTGGAATCTGCAAAAAGTCCTTGTGCTATATCTTCTTGTAGTATTGGTGCAGTGTATGCACCATACATTGAAACTATGATTGCAATTATCAGACCTGCAATTGGACCTGCTATTGCTACATCAAATAAAATTTCTCGATTGATAGTTAATCCACGTGATTGTATGAATGCACCAAAAGTTGGAATCCCTACAACTGGTATTCCTGGTATGAAAAATGGCCATGTTGTCTTTAGTTTATGTGCCTTAGCTGCAATTAGGTGTCCCAACTCATGAATCCCTAAAATTCCTAAAAGTGACAGTGTGTAGACTGCTGCCATTTCTAGCGGTTCACCAATATCTATGATCGAATTTGTTCCTGCAGTGCGATAATACCCATCAATCATTACAAAAACTATAACAACTGCAAACAAAATTCGTGGTGTCCAAGAAGCACTTAACCACTTCTTTTGTTTTTTTGGAGTAAATTTTTGAATGATGATGTATTTACCGTCTTCCATTTGTTCTAGCTTACATACATAATTCATATTTTCTAATCTTCTTGCCAAATCTTCGAATTTTGATTTAAAATCATGATCATTAATCCTGAACTCTAAAGAATACATTTCTCTATTGAATTGACTTACTTCAAACAATGAATTAACTAAGGAAATTACGTCTTCTTGACTAGGATCACTCATTCTGTTTACGGCTATTCCTTTCCATTAAATGGTTTCGTGGTTTAAAATTAAATATTGACAATAAAATATACTAGTGATGCAAGTAATTCTACGACAATTGGGTGACTGTAACATACGTCGTGCAGAACCAAGTGATCTAATCCCGGTCATGGAAATTAATCTAAAAACACTACCTGAGCACTATTCTGATTATTTCTATGAAAGTTTACTTGCAGAAATTCCAGAAGCATTCATTGTTGCAGAAATTGGAGGAAAACATGTTGGTTACATAATGTGTAAAACTGAATATGGTTTTTCTAATTTTAAAAAATTAGGATTTGTAAAAAAAGGACATGTAGTATCTATTGCAGTTCTTGATGAACATAGAAAAAAAGGAATTGGCAGAGCTTTAGTTGAAGAATCTGTAAATGGTGTTAAACTAAAAAAATGTGATGAATTCTATCTTGAAGTTCGATGCAGTAACAATGACGCTGTTAGATTATATGAAAAATTAGGTTTTGTTATAAGACAAAAACTCAACGCGTATTATCGTGACGGTGAAGATGCATATCTTATGGCAATTGAATTAAACTAGTTCAAACCAATAAATAACTCACAACAAATTTGAGCGCAATGGATAAGCGCAAAGGAATGGGAATTACAATTTTTGTACTGTGTATTACTGCATTCTTTCTTTATGCATATCTATTGATGCTGTCTGAATGGAGTCCTATCGTATTACAACTATCTATTTTGATGATTGCAGGTGGAATACTTGGTGTAGTAGCTTGGATTGGATATGTAATGGCAACAACAAAACCTTCATCTGCATCAATTTCACCAGATGATTAACCTATTTTGAAATTTTTACATCTACAACTGTTTGATAATATCTTGGACCTACAGCTCTGACAATCTTTGATCCTAAAATCTCTGATTTAACTGGAGTTACTTGCAGATAATGCTCTTCAGAAAGTTTTCCCGCATTTGATTTTTTATCTGCATGGATGTGAGAATAATAATGAATTATACCGCCATTTTTAGTTGCATCTATTGCAGATTTCAAAAACTCATCTGATCTTTCAGGAAGAAGCATCAAAGTTCTGTCTGATTTATTTTTTAACTGTTCTTGAATTACTTGTGATGCTTCTCCATTTATTGAGATGACGTTTCCTGTAAGTTTATTTGCTGTAATGTTTTTTTCACAAAGTTTTGCTGCCACAGGATTAATGTCTATACTATACACTGTACACTTCTTTTTCTTTGCAATCATAATTGAAAACATGCCTACACCTGCAAACATGTTGACTATCGTTTCACCATCTTGAACTAAATTTGCAATTCTTTCTCTTTCAGTAGATAATCTAGGTGAAAAAAATGCATTTTCAACATCCACCGTAAATTTACAACCAAATTCTTTGTATTCTGTCTCTGTTTTATTTTCTCCTGCTAAATTCTCTAAATTTCTAGTACGAAAGTCTCCCTCAACAGGTGAAGACTGATAAAAAACACTCTTTGCAATTTTTACTTCGTTCAGAAGAGTTTCACCTATTAGCTTCTTTTTTGTTAATAATGAATCTGGAATTCTGACTATAATTATATCTCCTATTTGATCAAAAGATGAGATAAGATCTTGGCTTTCTTGTGAAGTAAGTATATTTTCCAATGCCTTCTTTAACATTCGAGTCAATTTTTGTAATAGAAATTTCCTGAGCTTTTTTGTTCCTTGTCTAATCTACTTTCTAATTTGTTTACACGTGGTCTCAAACTTTTCTCATCTCTTCTAAATGACATATCAAGTGATTTTAGGAATCTATTCATTGCATCAGCTTTTGGCATTGGAGATGTTGCATGTCCTGACAATCCTGACACACCTTCAAAAATTATCATAGAATCTGATATGAGATCCATTAACTGTATGTCATGATCTATTACGATAGCTGTTTTTCCAAATGAACGAACAAATTTTTGTAAGAATTTTGCAATGGTTATTCTATCTTCTACATCTAAAAATGCGGATGGTTCATCTAGTGCATACAGATCTACTTTTTGTAAAAGACATGCTGCCACAGAAACTTTTTGTAACTCACCACCAGATAGATTCTTTATTGATTTATTGTATAATTTTTTAATTTTTAATGGATCTAGTATTTGTTCTTCTTCTTGACTTCCTTCAATTGGACTGCCATTTGCCTTGTCTAATAATGCAACAACTTCAGCATCAATATCATTTTGTAGATACTGTGGTTTATACGCAATTTTTATTTTTTTATCAATCTCTCCTGAATCTGGTTTTTCTACACCTGCAATCATCTTCATTAGTGTTGTTTTTCCAAGCGCATTGGCACCCATTATCCCTAAAACTTCTCCTTTTCTTACCCTGCCTGGTTCAACAGTGACTGAGAACGATGAATATTTTTTCTCTAGTTTTGGATATGACATAATTTCACTCCCTTCTTGAAATTCATCAGTAGATGAGGAAGACACATCAAAAGAAAATTTCTTATCTCTAAATCTGACATTTTCAGTTGGCAGATATCCATCAAGAAATACATTAATTCCAATTTTAGTTGATAATACGCTAGAAACTATTCCGTATGCTGCAGGTTCACCATAAAGTACTTCGATATAATCACTAAGAAAATCAAGTAATGTCAAATCATGTTCAACAACCATCACACTTTTTCCAATCTTAGCTAAACTTTGAATTACTCTTGCTACACTTTTTCTTTGAAAAACATCATTATATGATGATGGTTCATCAAAAAAATAAAATTCTGTATCTTTTGATGCAACAGCTGCTATGGCTAATCTTTGAAGCTCACCACCGCTAAGCTCCTTTAGATTTTGTTCCATGGAATTTTCTAACCCTAATTCCTTGATTAATTCTCGTGATACCCCACGTTCATCATACTTTTCAATTAATTCTTTTCCACTTCCATCAAATGCTTGTGCAACATGATGTACTTGTTGTGGTTTAATTGATGCACGAAGTTGTCTATTTTTAATTTTCTCAAAATGAGATTTTAATTCTGTTCCGCTATAATGCTTTAAAATTTCATCCCATTCTGGAGGGTTTTCATACCTTCCTAAATTTGGTTTTAGGTTTCCGGAAAGAATATTTACTACAGTACTTTTTCCCATTCCATTTCTGCCGAGTAATCCTACAACCTCTCCTTTTCTCGGAGTAGGTAATTTGTATAATCGAAATGAGTTTGGACCGTATTGATGAATTTTATCTGATGCTAACTCAGATGCTAAATTAACAATAGTTATGGCTTCAAAGGGACAAACTTTGACGCATATGCCACATCCATTGCAAATATCTTCGTCTATTTGGGCCTTTTTTACCTCTTCATTAAGTATAATACAATCTGCTCCTGATTTGTTAACTGGACAATACTTTATGCACTCTAAACCACATTTCTTTGGCTGGCAAAGGTCTTTGTCTAGTACTGCAACTCTATGGGTCATGTCGTAATTCGTTTGTCCCTTGCTTTATACCTCTTTTGAACCATATCAAATGGGCGTTACCTTAATAGATAAGAATCTGTCAAGATTTTTCAAGCCGGCCATAGCGTTAGGGTGCGACCCAATCCCATTCCGAACTTGGAAGTCAAACCTAATGTCGCTGTTGTGCTACTAAGATGCGAGAGCTCTTGGGAAGCAACAGTGCTGGCATTTTCTACTTTTCCTTCAATCAATCTTTTAATATGGAATTTTTTATTTGCATTGTGATTTCAATGTCTATCTGTGCTGTATGTGGGCAACAATTTTCAGATGATATACGATTCTTAAACCACATGATGGATAAACACGGTTTTAGAAATCCAAATATCGATAAACCTGATAGAAATAGTAGAGGTTACTAACTTAATCTAACTCCTTTAAAATATCTTTGAGTGTTGCTATTTCATCATTTAGAAAATCAACAGTTGCAATTACGCTTGTTTTAGCACTTTC
>DASSYQ010000140.1:0-4044 GCA_035703205.1 Nitrosarchaeum sp. | reverse complement strand
TGTACCCATACTTTTACTCCTGATACTGAAATTGACTCTGTCTGGGTACCGCCTTGGAAAAGACTGGCACCATACAAAACAACTCCTGAACCAAGTACAACTGAAGCCACCAAGATGATGACTGTTGTAAGTACTGTACTTAATGCACGACTTTTGCTTAGTTTGGTTTTTGTCAAGACAACCCTCTTTCTACATCATAAACTATATTTTTCTGTTCAGTTATAATTAATATGTTATTACTTTCATACATAATGATAATTTGTTTTAACTAGTTATAAATCAAAAGTGAATGTCCCCAGTTTGGATTTTATTTACAATGTGTCTTTTTTAAATAATATTGAAATTGTTTTAAAATATGTCGTTCTTTAGTTGAAATATTTTTATTCTCTGACGTGTACTTATGTTCCAAATATTGCAGATACACTGAATATTTTTGATTGGATTATTGCTATTGCTCCTATGGATATTATCACCAAGATTGCAGAGTATCTAAATCCCGCGGAATATGATCCTGTTGTAATTTTACCTAAAAATAATCCTGATAACCAAGACTGTACTAAAATCGCGATTCCTAATAACTCAAAACGAGAATTTGATTCTAACTGCAATGTATTTTTCTTTGTTTCATCTATTTCTAATTCTGTTCCTAGTCCAGTAAGTGAATCAATCACCAACAATGTGGTAAATCCTGTAATTCCTATGAGCATGAATCCTACCATTACATATGGTTTTAACATTTCCCTTTTTGATTTTTCAATATTTCTAATTTTCTCTGAGATTCCTGCTAGTGTATCCAAAGTGTTAACATTCCCTCCACCTGATGAAATTATCTCAAATAATACTCTGAAATTAATTAAAATCTGAAAATCTGCAGTTTCTTTTTTGATAAATTTAAAAATGTCTTCTAGTGTCATTCCCCACTCCAACTTGTTTGAAATTCCATTTGCTACTTTGTTAAATAATCCAAAATCTTTTCTTTTTGTTGCCCTGATTACACATTTTTCAGGACCCAATCCTGCCTTTCTTGCTTCTGCAACATCTCTTAAAATTATAGCTGATGCAGCTTCTGCATCTAGAGAAAATTTGTATTTGGTTTGAAATTTTAATGCAGGCCATAACGCTGCCACAATCAAGGCCCCTCCTAAAATATACAAACTGTAATCAGGTATTATTTTTAAAAATACTATTGCTACAGCTGCAATGATTCCTGGAATTCCAAACATTATGATCTTTTTCATATCCATTTCCTCTACTTTTGATTTATTTACTGATTTTGCAAGAAACAAAAATAATCCTGAAACTAACGGAGGCATAACGATTACCAAATAAAGAGGATCAATATCGGTTTTTAATGGCGCTGGACCTACTCCCCCTGTGGTAGTTGCAGTAATTATGATGTATACTGCTAAAATGACAATCTGCATTGTCATGTATGTGTCTACTAATGCTTTGACTTTCTCAACTAGTCCTTTTTGTGCACTTTCATAAAGATCAAAAGCACTATTCATCTTTGTCTTAAGGTAATTTACTACATCTCCCCCACTTTGAATTGCTGAAACATAACCGCTAAGAAACTCTCCAAAATTAGATGGTCCTTTGTCTTTTACTTCAGTCATGACTGTTAATGGATCCATGCCTAAAATGTCAATTTTTTTTAAAATCTTCATAGCCTCTGTTCTTACATTTGGTAAAAGCTCCATGTCTTTGATCTTGATAAAAATTGAATACGGTCCAAATCCACTCGTTGCAAGCAATGTTACTATTGTGATGAAAAAAGGAAGCTCAGCATCAATTTTTTTATCTGTTTTTTTCTGTTTGTCTTTTTGTCCTGCATTTTTTAAAAAAGACATCTATCCACCATATTCTATTTTTTTTAGTAGTGCTTCTGGTTCTCTGTAGTATTTTCCAATATTTTCTGCTACTTTGGCATAACTTCTAATTCCTCTTTGTAGCAACCATTTTAAAACAATCTTTCTTTTTTCATATTCATCAAATATTTGTTCCATGTCTCTTCCTGTTTGCTCTGCTATTCTGTGCAGCATAGTACTGTCTTCTAATTGTGCATTAAAGTAATCTGATTTTGGATCCCATTTGAATGCTGTATGGTATGAATCAGCAGCATTAATCTCTTGAATCGATATCGCTTTTCTTGTGCTTTTTCCATCATGTCCCTTCACTCTTCTAATTACTATTGCACAATTCATCAAGGATAGATAAGATGGTGGTATGTCCATTGGTTTTTGTTGTAATCTTTTGCCCGCAGATTCCAAACTATCTGCATGCATTGTACAAAGACCTCCGTGTCCTGTTGCCATGGCTTGAAACATGACATATGCTTCTGAACCTCTAATTTCTCCCACTACGATATAGTCTGGTCTATGTCTTACACCTGATTTTATAAGGTCATACAATCCAATTTCACCTTCACCACTTGGACCAAATCCTGTTCTTGCAACTAGGCTAAACCAGTTTTCATGTTTTATGTTAATTTCTGCTACATCTTCGACAGAAAATATCTTGTAATCTGGATTGACCAAACCTGTTATTGCATTTAGAATGGTAGTTTTTCCACTACCTGTAGAACCAATCACCATAATTGACATCTTTGCCTCCATTAGCATCCACAAATATGCTGCCACATCGATGCTGATAGTTCCAAATGATATTAAATCAATGACCGAATAAGGGTCTTGTTTGAATTTTCTTATTGTAAAACTTGTTCCTTTTGGGGTGACTTCTTTTTGATATAATACTGAGATTCTGTGATTTCCTTCTAACGCCAAATCTGAAATAGGATATGCCGAACTGATGTGTTTTCCTGCTCTGAACACTATTCTTGATACAAATGAATTTAATTTTTCATCTTCAAATTTTATGTTACATGGGATACTGTCGTACTTTCTATGCCATACATAAATTGGTGCATCTATCCCACTACAACTTACATCTTCTATGTTGGGATCATGCATAAGTGGGTCAATTAATCCAAAACCTGCAATGTCTCGTTCAAGATAATATTTTACCTTCTCCATGCTTGCAAGTGGATAATCCTGAAATAATTTTTCATTTTCTTTGAGAATTTTATTTACAAATGACATGAATCCAAAATCTTTTTCAATGTTTTCTGGAGAATCTAGGTTTTCTTCTATTAATCGGTATAGTTGATTGTAAATGACTTGTTCTGATTGATTTAATTTTGTTTCATCTACTTGGTATGACATACTTCCATTTTCCTGATCTTGTAAAATATTTGCATAGCTAAACGGCGCTTTTAATGGATAGTTTTCAATCACTGTTGCTCCTTTTTGCGTCTGATTTTGAAGCTCATTTAAAAAATCACTCTTTAGGAAAGTTTCTAACCCTTGCTCTTCGTTTTTCTTTCCCATTTTTTTACCTCAAAAAGATATTTTTGGATAAGTACAAAAAAACACCTTATCCTGTGTTTGTTTTTCCTTCTACTGTTACGCTTGTTGGTGCACCTGTTTTACCAGCAAATATGTTGACACTGGTACTTGCACCAGAGTCTAATGTAGTCAAAGTTGCATTATTCAACTTGAAGTAGACAATTGCGGAAGCACCTGGTGCCAGTGAAACTGGACCTGTACCTGCATCAGCTGCAATGGTATCAGTGTTTGATCCTGCACCATCATAATCCACACAGAGGTAAGTTGTTGCCGTATCACATGATCCTGTTTTTGTAATTGCAGTTGTTGTATCTGGCGTACCTGCTCCTGCCCAACCTGTAAAGTTAAGGGCTTGCTGGAATAATGTACCTGATACTACTGTATCGGTATACCATTGTGAAAATGGTACATCAGCACCTCTGATTTGGATTTTGTCTATTGAGACTACTTTATCTCCGGTGTTTCTAACTTTAGCTGCACCCCAAGCTAAACCTGTGTCGTCTGTGCCGTGTACCCATACTTTTACTCCTGATACTGAAATTGACTCTGTCTGGGTACCGCCTTGGAAAAGACTGGCACCATACAAAACAACTCCTGAACCAAGTACAACTGAAGCCACCAAGATGATGACTGTTGTAAG
>DASSYQ010000014.1:0-2786 GCA_035703205.1 Nitrosarchaeum sp. | reverse complement strand
GTCCTCAATGAAAACGGATTCTAAATTAAAGATCTGATTTATAATCAAAATTGATTGCGTATTCCATATATCTAGAGACATATCACTTAACAACAGTTTGACGCAAACAAAAATTCTGCCAATTTTTCCTTTGGATCTAGTATTATTTCCTAGACAAGAATTACCTCTAAGAATTTTCGAGCCTCGATACAAGCAATTAGTTGATGATTGCATGCTAGGTGATGGTCAATTTGGTGTGTGTCTTATTGATCCAAATAACTCAATTAGAGGTTGGAATGCACCAAAATCAATAGGCACAATTGCAAAGATAACCAAATGCACTGATGTCGAATTAGATGGAATGCAGTTGCACATTGAGACTGTTGGTAGAAATAAATTCAAAATTATCAAAATAATTCCACCGTCATTAGAACAGCCCTCTGATTATGATCCATATACTGTAAAAGGCCATCAGAGCATTTCGGAGTTGTATGAAAAATCCGGAGTTGGAGAAAAAATGTACATTCGTGCTGAGGTTGAACTCATTCCTGAAATTGATGAAAATATACCGTTGGATAAATGGGAAAAACTAGTAGTTATGTGGAAAAACAAGATTGTCAGACAAGCATTGCCGCAAATTGTTGAACCACACGCATTGGATCATGTTTTAGAAAAATACTATCTTACCACAGATACACCTACAATTGATTATGTCTATTCATTATCTGCGCTTGGAGCAAAGGATCCAAATGAATTACAACCAATACTGGAAGCTGATACCATGGATGATCTGATTCAAAAAGTTACGGAATTACTTACAGTAAAATAGTCTGACATGCACAGAACAATATTGCCATTGCCAAAATTTGTAATATTTGCAATAGCGACATCTTTACTATTTCCAGCATCAAGCGTTTATGGACATGGATTGGGAGTTGATACTATCTCGGCAGTTGACATTCAAGGAAAGAAAATTTCAATCTCAGTTGAGCTTCCAATGATTTTTGAGCAAACAGGTGAAAAACAAATTACAATTACTGCAACTGAAGACAAAACAAAAGAAAATGCAAAAAACGTTACATTTCTTATTGGTTTATTTCATGACAACAAAATGATATTTAGAAACTATTTTTTTGCATCTGATGGAGTTCTACCAATTAAGGTAAACCCTACACAAGAAGGTGAAATTACAATTCATGGGGAGCAAGATTCCTTGTTAGGTGCATGGCATGGAACTGAATCTAATCCGGTAATGATCTCCGGCCCTATTTTCAATTCAGGAGGGCTGTACAATTTTGAAATAGAGGTAAGAACAATTGATGAGCCAACAAACATCATTGAAGATTCCAGTGTTTACAATGCAGATCTGACTATTGTAGATAGCACTGAATTTCTACAAAAAGACGCTGAAAATAATGATGTTCAATTCAAAGTAAAGTCATACTTTGACAATATCTCTAATTTTGAGTATGATCCCATTGCCCAACAAGTAACATTTGAGATGCCTTTTGACTGGAGTGAAAAACAAATGTCTCACGTTCCAGTCGTGCATGAAGAGGTGCATTTTCCTAAGGATTTTGCTGAATTTTTGTCTCCAAGCTATACAGGCAAAGCAAACGGAATTGACTTGTTTAAGGCATCAGTTACAATTGATGATTACACTGAAGATGATGAAAGAATAGTTCATTTTGTTTTGCTGCAGGATCATCTAAGATTCATAAAGAATCAACTACAAAAATCTGGAGAGCCATTACCTGATAAAATCACATTTACCCTTTCCAGATCTGAAAATATAGCATTTCCATTAACTGCATTTACAAAAAGTGAAGACTTTCAAGTGAATCTCTCATGGGATCCAATAGAGATTGCACCTGGACAAAATACAAATTTTGTCTTTACAATCAGAGATGGTAAAACTGGAGAGCCATTACGTAATTCAGATTATACTTTTGTAATAATACAAAACGGCAAGGAAATCCATAGGGCAACTGGAACTGCACAAGTTGGTGGAGAATTTGAGCGATATGAATTTGCAGAGGATCAAACTGGTCCCACAATTATCAGATTTGAAAATATCAGAAATACAGGTCAAGAAACTGAGTTTGGAATTGTTGTTGCTCCTGAATTTGGAGTAATTGCAATGATTATTTTATTTTCTACATTACTTGTAGTTGTTCTGGCATCTAAAAATCACCTTTCAAAAAATCTAATTTCTAATTAGTTCTATAGCGTTACTAACTTTACAGTATCCATGTTTTTGTTTACTTGAAAGTCTTTTGTAATAGTTGATACTCTTTCTGCATCACCATCAATTACAAATAATTCCATACACTTCTCCCCTTCAATCTTGCTGTGTAGATGAGTTGTTATCAGATCTTCAAAATTATGTTTTATTCCAGACACAACATGATCAAACTCATCATTATGTACAACTAAAAGAATAGCGTGGATGTTTCCTGTCATCTCCAACTTTTGTTTTTCTTCTGAAACAAATGTTCTGATACCTGCCCTTATTGCCTCAGATCTGCCTGAAAAGCCCATAGTTTTTTGCAGCTTGTCCAATTCTGATAAAATCTCTTGATTCAATGAAATTGAAACTATTGGCATAAATGATAATTGTTATTAATTATCTTATAAGTTTAGCAATTAAAGTTATTAACATTTTATAAAGTTATTAATAACTTAAATCAAAATTGAGTGTGAACAATCAGGTAAAGCTAGCAATAATTTCAATTATCATTACAATTCCACTGATCTCATTTGTTGTTTTTTCAAGCGATTCCAAACAATTTGAAAAAACAAACGAA
>DASSYQ010000127.1:0-2117 GCA_035703205.1 Nitrosarchaeum sp. | reverse complement strand
ACTGTTACATACACACCAAAGCTAAACTTTCATGGACTAGACTCTTTCAGTTATACTGTATCTGATGGATTACTAACTGATAATGCGACTGTTACTGTAAACTCTGTTGATAATCAAGATGATAATAATGATAATGGTGATCAAGTAAATATTTGTCATAAAGGCAAGAAGACAATTTCTGTTTCAGTAAATGCTATCTCTGCTCATCTAAAGCATGGAGATACGATTGGAATATGCGGAAATGATCATGATCAAAATACTGATAAAAAGTTAATAGAAGAACAGCTAAAAGCCTTGAAGAAAGATTTCAAAGCACAAGAAAAAATACTCAAAGACCAACTAAAGGCATTAGAGAAAAAATTCAAAGCACAAGAAAAAGAACTAAAATACCAACTAAAAGATTTGAAGAAAGATAAGAAATCTAAAGATGATGATCATGATAATGACCATAACGAAGACCACGATGAAGATTAAACTAAATATTCACATCTAAAATTATTTTTAAAAAGAATTATTTTACCAGTTAGATTTCTTTAATTTCTGTAATTGTTCCTAGCACTGAATCCATCTGAACAATAGCTTTTTTCTCATTCCATCCAAGTGCAACATACCAATCTCCTGAATCTCCATCATATTTTGTCTCTAATGTCTTTATGTTTTCTGGTTGAATATCATATTTTTTTGCAATACCTGAAACAGCTAAAACAATAGCGTCTTTTTCTTTTTCCAGTCTTCTCTTCATTAATCCTATTCCTGGATTCATAATATCTCTGATTCATTTGATCTAATATAGTTAATTCTCAAAACTACCCACAATGTTTAATTTTTTTACTTGATACATTTACGACACTTCAAATATTGTAATTAACAAGGAAAACAAAATGAAGTTAATCCAAAAATTTTCCAATTCATCGCTTGCAAAAACTAGCACACTTGTATCGTTTGTTTCAGTTCTTGCAGTAATTGGACCTTTTGTAGTTGTATCTGCAGGTTTCTGGGATGCAATATCTCATCTTCAAAAAGAACCCGAAGTCTTTTGGAGTGTACCACACATTATAGTTTACACCGGTGTTTCAATAACTGCTAGTGCTGCAATTATTGGAACAATCCTTTTACTTAGAAACTCTACAAAAAATTCCCTAAAAAAGGGAATCATACTTGTAATTGCTGGCTCACTCATTCAAATAGTTTCAGGATATGCAGATTCACTTTCACACGATGTTTTTGGAATTGACGGTTTGATATCTTGGTCTCATCAACCACTAGAGTTTGGTCTGGTCTTATCTGCATTAGGTGGATTTCTAATACTAAAAAATCTAGAAAAAACTAAACTCAAAGTGTTTCTTCCATTCTCAATTATTTCATTTTTATTTTTTACAACTTGGCTTGTCTTTAATCTTGTTTTGATTTTTGGTCACACAATACAATGTCTTCCAGTCTACAAGATATTTTTATCTGGCTGCTCTATATTGTAATTTTTTAACTTCATATATGATGAAAAAATAATCATCACTGCACCCACCAATACCATTACACCTGGAGGTATCATGGTTTCAGAGCTTGCATCCCCAAGTTCAAACTGCAAATCTACTTGATTCTCTGATGGATTTGTTATCTTTACAGTATAGGTTCCACTTTTTTCAAAATCAAAATAACCTACAGACATCTTTGTTTGGACGCTTTCCTCAGATATCACATTCAAATTATTATCCAAAATCTGAACAAATACTTGATCTCTTGCAAATTCTGGCATGAATACTTTGTAGTATCCAATACCTTTTCCATCAAAATTCATCTCCATATCGTATGAACTAATAGGCTTTAACACAATTTCTTCAGATATTCTATCTCCCTGAAGAAAAACAAATGATATCCAAATCATTCCAATTGCACTTAACATCACACCTATTTTGAATAAAGAGATCTTCAATTCATCTGTTGAATAATTGCTTGTTTAATAAAATAATCTAAGAGGGCTCGGAGGGCTTCGATCCCTCGACCTAGCGGTTCGAAGCCGCTCGCACTATCCAGACTGTGCTACGAGTCCAAACAAGTAAGAATTTAACAGGCCTAAATATCTGTCTAGATACTTTGAAAATATCCAAGAAAGTAGCTGG
>DASSYQ010000041.1:0-7039 GCA_035703205.1 Nitrosarchaeum sp. | reverse complement strand
AGATCATATTCTCCCTTTACTAGGACATACTCTCTTGCAGGTTCTACACCTTGTTTTGGATCAACTATGAATGCTCCATACAATCCGTTACGGATGTGTTCAGATACTGGCATTACATGACAGTGATACATGAAGATTCCCGCAGGTTCTGCAGTAAAGTCATAGGTGTATGATTCTCCTGGGAGAACTTCTTGAAATGAGCCATCATTTTTTTCATTGTGATCCCCATGAAAATGCATTGTGTGTGGAAGTTTGCCATTATTTATGAAATTAATAATTACTCTATCACCTTCAGTTGCCCTTAGTGTTGGGCCGGGAATTGTGCCGTTGTAAGTCCAAGCTTGTACTCGGGTTCCGGGAGCAATCTCAAGTGTAGTGTCTTCAGCTAAAATAGTAAAGGTTCGTGTTGTGGGGGAATTGTGGACAGATGTATCTTCTGCAAACGACTGTAAAGGATTCATACCTAGAAAAACAATTCCAAGTGCAACACCAAAAGAAGCAACTGCAATTATCATGAGGATGATTCTGTCCACAAAAACAATGATCTCATATTGCTTTTAATCAAGAGGTTTATTCTGCAAACATTTGCAAGTAATTGTATACAGCAATCAAATTCTCAATAAATAAACCTACAGGTTGTTTATCAAATTAATCTTTTTGTTATTATGAACACAGTAATGAGAATAGAAATTATGATAGACGCTAATAATTGAAGCAAATACATTGATTTTTGCTCACTAAAATGCAGATTCATTTGTATTCTAAAAATATTCAGATTTATCAAATAATTTGTAATTATTTATGTTGTTTTAATATCTAATCCAATTCATTTTTTGTTCTATTGTCTGGGCAATCCGTCGTCTTTGATGTTTTTCCATTTTTCTTTTTCCTGTAGTTTTGTTTCAGTCAAATAGCTTTGGGGCGTTTTCATTGCTTTTTGCATTCTCTTCATCCTTGACTTTTTTTGTCCCTCTGTCATACATGGTGATTGTTTATCTTCACCAAACTTATCCGTCATTGAATGTTCTGTATTGTTTGTTCATAACATGGATTTATCATTAGTTTTTTGTTTGCGGTATGCCTTTAATTAGCAGTCTACAAACGGGTTAAAAGGTATTTTTACGCTCATTCCAAACAATTCATTGCACATTCTACTGAACAAAATTCAGATTTTCTATTCTTGAATTCTTTGTCACAGTTTTTGCATTTCATATTGAATCTCCACACATTAAGGGTAGTTGAACTAGTCAACCAACCCCCAATGAAGACATATCTCTCGACATACCAGACTACTCTGACCAAGTATTAACTCATTATTGTAAGATTGCGGCATGCCTTTGATTAATGGAAACCTAGAATGAATTTGTACCGATTTATTTCAGGCCAATCAGTACTGCTGCGTTTTCCCTGTTTGGATGCAATTATTTTTTCTGCAGCCTCAGATGTTGTTGTCATTTTGTATCCTAAAGTACTGCTGTTTTTTGCTTTCATCACTGCACCATATGTACTGCAATCATTTTTTGCAATACTCTTACCTACACCAAGATATTGGGTTTCCATGTCTGAGCTCAACATTACTTCGGCAATTCCAAGACTATGACCATCTGCGCATACTTTAATCATGTAAATCCACCAGCCGCTCTTTCCGGGATATGGTTTTATGATTTTTTCTTTGACATATTTAGACTCGGCTTGTTTTTCATAAGGAGCAGCATTAGTATGGGCAAAAGTTCCAGCTAGGGCAACTAATACTATTAGTAAAATTCCAACAGATTTTATCATTAATTTCTCATCTCCAAGCCGTCAAAACATCTATTTTCAATAATTCTACATGAAATATGATGAGTATTGAAAACAGTATTACAACTAACGCAAATTCGTAAGGCGGTTCTCTTGCAAACAACACATGTTGCTAATTGCACTAAAGCACCACCACATTTTTCACAGACGCACAATAATTTTTTTATCAAATTCGCATATTGAGAAAATTTTTCCGGTTCAGAGTTTGAAATTAATGAGTTACTGGTATTTTCAGTTCTTACATTCATAAAATTATTTTTACATATTGTTATTAGTCCATAACGTATAGTTTGCGGTATGCCTTTAGAATAACTTGAAAACTAGAGTTTAAATGCAAAAAAGATCAGAGGAGATACAATTGAAAATTTCATATTTATTAATAATATCAATTACAATTTTGTTTTCGATATATGCAGCTCATAGCTATTTTACATATGAATTCACAATTAACGAGGCAAAAACGACAACTTTGTTGCGAAGTGAGGCACAGGCAAATAGCATTATACAAGATCTTGACAGATACATAAATTCAAGAACTAGTGAGATTCAAGACCTAACCAAAATAAAGCAAATTCAATGGCATGTAAAGGAATCAAACCAACAATTTGCAGACATAGATCCTCAGGAATTAACTGCAATACTTGATGCAACATATGACTCTGATGACAAAACACTTTTTTTTAAGAATAGTATGAAAAATGAAATTTCAGAAGAATTGCAGAACTTTATTTCGTATGAAAACGCATATGACTACGAAATAGTAAAAGAATTACTTATAACAAATCAATACGGCGTAAATATTGCATCCCTCACAAGCAATTCAGATTATTTACAGTCAGATAAGGACTGGTGGAAAATTACGCAAAGCAAGCAAAATTATATCGGTCGTATTCAATATGACGAAAATTATAATGATTACGTGATATCATTTGCATTTCCAATACTAGATGAGTCTTCAAATTATATCGGTACGCTAAAGATCACATTAAAATCCACCGTTTTGTTTCGTGATTTCTTAAATGATGTAGATGTGTTGCAAAAATCCAAAAAGAATGTTGTGCTTGTAGATTCAGATGGAAAAATAATATATGAAAACGGAGAATTCTTCCCAACAAAATCCCCAAAAGAATATTTTTCCAAAATCACATCAGATAACGGAATATTTGAAGTGGATTCTCCAGATACAACTTTAATTTCTTATGCGTCATCTATTGGATATAGAGAGTTTAATGGCTTTGGATGGATTGTCATAATAGAACAAGACTCATCTGTAATAGAGGGATTTGAAACTCTTGAGAGAAACTTTCTAATCTCAACAATAATTGGAGTGTCTTCTGCGGTAATACTTGGCACTGTTTTATCCCGTTTTGTAACAAACCCGCTCAGAAGACTTGCAAAATTGACAGTAATGTTAGGTAAAGGAAATTTTGATGTAAAAATACAGAAGAGTGGCATTACCGAGATTAACGCCATAATGAATTCATTTAAGGAAATGGAATTATCATTAAAGAAACTAGTGGAGATGGAAAGAAATCTAGCTGAGGCAAACACTAGAGTGAAAAATGAGAGACTGACGGCAATTGGCGAGCTTGCAGCCAGCATGGCTCACGACCTGAAAAACCCTCTTGGGACAATTAGAACTGGGGTAGACATTCTAAAAAGAAACGTTGAGAGCAATTCCGAAATAGACAATGTAATTCATCGTATGGATAGAGCCGTCTCTAGAATGTCCCATCAGGTGGAAGATGTTTTAAACTATGTCAAAAAAACACCGCTTTCAGTTAAGCCGATTCAGATAAAATCTGTAATTAATGCTGCAATTGAATCATTAGATATTCCAACAACAATTCAAGTAACAATTGAAGGTAATGATATTACAATCAACTGTGACGAAAAAAAGATGGAAATAGTATTTACCAATTTGATTCTAAATTCTATGCAATCCATTGAACAAAATCAAGGGACAATCTCAATTAGAATAAAACAAATAAATAAAAATGCAATAATCGAAATAGAAGACAGTGGGCAGGGCATTCCAAAAGAGGTCATTGATGATATTTTCAAACCACTAGTAACTACAAAACAAAAAGGGACAGGTCTTGGTCTTGCAAGCTGTAAAAATATAGTAGAACAGCATGGGGGTTCCATTTCATTTCAAAACAACCCCACAATTTTTACAGTTATCATTCCAACAGAACAAAGCATACAATGAAACACTTGTCAGTAAATCTTTTATGACATCAAAAATCATTTAACAAGAATGAATGGGAATAGTAAGGCCATACTAATTGTAGATGATGATGTAGATTTGTTGGAAAATACAGCTTTTATGATTAAGAGCATGGGTCATGTTGTCTTTACTGCAAGAGACGGAGATGAAGGAGTAACAAAATACAAGGATGTGAAGCCAAATTTGACATTTATGGACATCAGAATGCCAAAAATGGACGGATATGATGCCTTTTTCAAAATTAAACAGTATGATCCACACGCAAAGATTATTCTTATTACAGCATACAACCAAGATGAAAAAAAATATCTCAAAGCTAAAAGCATGTCACTTGTAGATGCCATATCAAAGCCATATTCCTTTGACATACTGGAAGAACTAATCAATAAACACGCATAGATTACGGTTTTTCCATCTTTTTGATTATTGTGAATCTGTTTTCGTAGAATTCTATTGATTCTTTTACGAATTTATAATACCAATTTTTGATTTCTTTATCCTCGAAAATTTTTTTTAGTTTTGGACTTTCAGTAGTTTTAGATTTTGATTCTGGAGAAAGAAAAAGGTGAGTGTAAAACCAACAAGACAGTTGTTCTGCTAGATTTTTTTCTTTGATTGATTCAAAATATTCCTGATATTTTATGGACAGATATGCAAGTAGTTCAAAGACCGGAAATTTAGATAATTTTGTAACCTGAATATTATCAAGAAAAATACCTCCGGCCAATGTTTTTAATCTATACACATCATTACCTACGATTGATTTTAGATACTCCCATTTTCCAAATACCCAAGGTAAGACATGTGAATAGTGTTTTGCCATAATGTCTATCTCCTTGTTTGTAAATTCCAAGACATCAAGACAATAGAGTATGCCGTGAACAGACAGTCTATAAACATCAGATGGTGCACGATCATGATTTTTACCATCAACTACAACCAAACCGACATCTAAAACTCCAGGAGAGTGTTTTCCGCGATCCTTTCTTCCCTTTAGCAGTCTTCTATACTCTTTTTCTTTTGTTCTGATGCCCGAAGTTTCATTATGCAATACTATTTTTGCTATACCCCAAGTTGTAAGTGGACCATACAATGCTAAAATTTCTAACATTTTTTGTACATTATAGTGATGTTTGATAGTAGATTTTCTTCTAAAGGAATAACTTCCAAAAAGCTGTTTTGCCTTTGGCAGAACATACATCTTGTATGATTGTAAATTGCCATAAACTACAGGTTCTGAAGGCATACCGCATTTTCTCCTCTTTTGCTTTATAACAATTCGGTAAATAACTTTTGAAATGCCAGATGAACATTGTAGAAAATGCGGCAGTTTGCCATTGCCCTATGCAAAATGTGCAAAATGCCGAAGCGAAATTCAAAAAATCTGCATGTCTTGTGGAGAAAGGACATTAGAACAATTCCATTTTGAGTGTTTTTATAATTTAGAATGGTTGCAAATTGTACGTAAAAATTAGAAAACTGCTGTAAAAGGCATACCGCAAATAAGAAAATATGCACTAATACGGATTATTCAATTAACATAGCATGAACACAGACAAGGATTACGTAGTTGATTGCATGTTAACAAAATCACTACTGTGTTGTTTTGTTCCCCAAAAGTCGTTAGTTTGTGTTCATTTTTTTCTGTGATATGATGACAAAAACTGTAAAGATTGGAACAATTTCTGTATTCTTAATTTTGTTTACTGCTTTTACATTACCATCATTTGCAGAATCTATGATTTCTGTAAAAACAGATGCTAATGCATACAATGAAGGAGAAACCATAGTAATCTCAGGCAAAATAAGTCATATGATAACAGGTACTCCTGTGACAATGCAAATTTTTAGTCAAGGTCATTTAACAGACATCGCACAAATCACAATAGCACAAGACAATACTTATTCACACACAGTAATTGCAGAAGGTCCACTATGGTCTAAGATAGGAGAATACACGGTAAGAGTATCATTTGGAGGAAACACTGCCGAAACTAAATTTAGTTTTTCACCAAAAACAAATATTCCTATTACAACAAATACATTTGAAGTAGATGTGGGAAATTCTGGCACATCTGATGTACAATATTCCATAGAAGGGGGGATTGTAAAAGATATGTCAATAGACAAGAATAATTTTGCATTAATAGTGTTAATAGAATCTACAGACAGGGGAACTATTTCATTAGAAATTCCAAGGGAAATGCTTGATGCAAAAAAACAAGACAAAACTGATGAAACATTCATAGTACTAATTGACGGAATTGAAGCACCATATCAAGAGGCAATAACAGATTCAGATGCCAGGATAATAACAATTAATTTTGAAAAAGGTGATTCAAATATTGAAATTATAGGCACTACGATAATTCCAGAATTTGGTATAATCGCAGTCATGATTTTAGCCATAGGAATTATGATCATAGTATTTGTTACAAAAAAGAATAAAGTGATTTATTCAAGATTCTAACATGTGTAATAAAATAGATTCCAAGCACAGATTTTGCGCCTATTTTTGCTACTGCTTCAATTCCTACCTCAGACATGTCCTGAACAGTGACTCTGATCTTAAAGCAATCATTCAGCCATATGTTTTAAAATAATACAAATCATATAACATGTAAACTAATTATGGAAAAAATTTGTTGGGCAAATACAGATAATTTTGATGAGGCAGAGTTTGTAATAGTTGGCATTCCAGATGAATCTCAATCTCATGCATTAAGAAAAGGAACAGAAGAAGCTCCTTTCAGAATACGTCAAATCTCAAATCTACGCGATACCTATGACAGAGAAGGAATAATCTCGCTTGGCCGTCCCTTTAATGGCACTGAGAAAAAAGTTTACGATGTTGGAAACATTGACAGATATCAAATTGAAGACACATATGATAAAATTTCTGCATCTTCAAAAATACCCATATCCATAGGAGGAGACCATTCAATCACACGACAGATAATCAACACCATGACAAAAAATATTGGAAAAGTTTCTCTTGTTTATTTTGAT